>JAZLBC010000012.1:0-5223 GCA_045613505.1 Christensenellaceae bacterium | reverse complement strand
ATAAACAGTGGGTGTCCACTGTTTACCCTACGGGAAATTGCAAGCAATTTTCTCCATATTCTCGTCCCCTTGTCGCATAATAAACAAAAAATCTCTACCCTAATGGATAAAGATTTTTCGTGGTGCGCCTTCGGGGACTCGAACCCCGGACCCACTGATTAAGAGTCAGTTGCTCTACCAACTGAGCTAAAAGCACACGCGCTATAAAATTTTGTTTAAGAAAGCCAACTAAAGAGTTGGCTTTCTTGGTGCTCCATCGGGGACTCGAACCCCGGACACCGTGATTAAAAGTCACGTGCTCTACCGCCTGAGCTAATGGGGCAAATAAAATTTGCTTTTTGTTTTGGCAGGGGTGGCAGGATTTGAACCTACGAATGACGGAATCAAAATCCGTTGCCTTACCGCTTGGCGACACCCCTATATATTTATTGTGGGGCGGGTGATGGGAATCGAACCCACGACCTCAAGGACCACAATCTTGCGCTCTAACCAACTGAGCTACACCCGCCATTCTGGTGCGCCTGAAGGGATTCGAACCCCTGACCCTCGGCTTAGAAGGCCGATGCTCTATCCAACTGAGCTACAGGTGCATACTAATCAATTAAACTACTTTTTATATAAACAATGGCAGAAGCAGTTGTGATTTAGTCACCTTACTGGAGCGGGTGATGGGAATCGGACCCACGCTGCCAGCTTGGAAGGCTGGAATTCTACCATTGAATTACACCCGCGTGTTGTCGAAAGGACAATGCTAATTGATTATAGCAAACACCGTTTTTAATGTCAACTGTTTTGCCAAGAGATTTTTAAATTTTTTCAAAAAATTTTCTTTTTCTTAAAAACGCTTGGTTTTATAAATTCAAAATAATCTTGACTAAATCACGTTCTTGTTATATAATTTTATTATCAGTAATATATTAGCGATATTGCAAATATAATTATCTGGCAAAACATCTGATATTTTATTAAGGACGTGTGTATGGAAGCTTTTAGCAAATGGTTAGAATCGGATAAATTAACGGCAAAAGAACATGCAGAACTTTTAGAACTTTCTAATAAACAAAAAGAATATAACTTTGGCAAGACGCTAGAATTTGGCACGGCGGGTATGCGTGGTCTTATCGGTATGGGCACTAACATGATGAATCGTCATATGGTCAATTGGGCAACTCAGGCACTTGCAAACTTTATAAAAACTAACAAAGGCGCAACCGAACGTGGTGTAGTTATTTCTTACGACACGCGCAGGCAATCTAAAGAATTTGCCGAGTCCTGCGCGATAGTTCTTGCATCGAACGGAATAAAAACCTATCTATATTCTAGCGTTCATCCCGTTCCAATGCTTTCTTATGCTGTTAGAACTCTAAAAACTTTTGCGGGTATTATGATAACCGCAAGCCATAACCCAAAAGAATATAACGGCTATAAAGTTTACGGAGAAGACGGCGCGCAAATGTCGCCAGAAGCAACCAAAAACGTAGTAAACGCCATGGCGAAAATCGGAGATGCGACTTCTAACGATATTTTATTCGACCCGCAACAACTAAAAAAGGTTAAAAAAGTACCTAAGTGGGTAGATAATTCTTATTATCGCACTCTCAAAAAACTAAGTTTATCTAAAAAAGAAGTAAGAAAGGTTGGCAAAACAATTAAACTAGTTTACACCCCAGTGCACGGGAGTGGTTACGTGCCGGTAACTACGATACTAAAAAAACTAGGAATAAAAGCAACCGTAGTAACCGAACAAGCAAATCCAGACACCGAATTTTCTACCGTAAAAGTGCCTAATCCTGAATATGCGGAAACGCTATCAATAGCAATCGAAAAGGCGAAAGAAATTGGCGCAGACGTGGTTTTCGGCACCGATCCAGACTGCGATAGGCTTGGCGTTGCAATAAAAGACGGCGAAGAATTTAAAGCCCTTTCAGGCAATCAAATCGGCGCGCTACTTTTAGACTATATTTTAATAAGGCTTAAAGAAAAAGGCAAGTTAAATAGTTCATATTTTGCCGTAATTAGTTTCGTAACCACGTCGCTCGCAAAGGCTATTTGCGATGATTATGGTATAGATTTAATGGAAACGCCAGTAGGCTTTAAGTATATCGGCGAAAAAATCAAGATTTACGACGATACCGGCAGAAGAAATTTCGTGTTCGGCTTTGAAGAAAGTTGTGGATACTTGCGCGGAACGCACGCTAGGGACAAAGACGGAGTTGTTGCAAGTATGTTGTTTGCAGAGATGCTTTGTTACTACACGTTTAACGCAAAAAGCATTAAAACCCGCCTAGAAGAAATATACCTAAAATACGGATACGTAGTTGATAAGAGTGTTAGTGTGGAATACAGCGGGTTAAACGCTATGGACGAAATGAGTAAGGTTGTTGCAAGCATGCGCAAATCCACCATTAAAACTATCGGTAAAGAAAAAATAAAAGCCACTCGCGACTATTTATCGCTCACTAAAAAACATACTAATGGCGAAACGGTTAAAATCGACTGCGATACGGCCAACGCCGTTTACTACGAACTTGAAGGTGGCGGTTTCGTTTGTTTAAGACCAAGTGGAACAGAACCAAAACTAAAAATATATTATTCGGTTAGTGGCGAAGATGAAAAGACGGCTCAAATGAGATTCGAGAAACTTCAAAAAGCCTTTACAGCCCTTCTAGAAAAAAAGGAAGGCAAGGAAAATAAAACTGCACCGAAAGATAAATAATAATAAAAAACAAAAAAAAATAAAATTCCGCCGAAAAATATGGCGGAATTTTTTATATATAATGTTTATATTTCAAAAAGTAATGTTTGAAACCTATACACGCCTTTCGTAAAGTTATAAAAGCGTTTCGTCGTACACTGCGCGAGAGCCTCCTACGAACTTAGGGCGCGTTCTTGCACAAGTGATATGCGCCTCGCCAATGGCGTTTACGGTAAGCCTTACTGGCACTGCAACGCGTTTTAGGTGCATGCCAATAAAAGTGTCGCCGATATCAAGCCCAGCATCTGCTTTAATCTCTTCTAGCATAACTGGGTTATCGAATTTTTGATAAGCAATCGTTGCAAGTGAACCACCCGCCTTTTTTTGCGGGATAACGTTGATAGGCTCATACGGATAACTTAGAGCCCTTCTATCAATAACGATAGCGCGATTTAAGTGTTCGCAACATTGAACGGCTAAAAATATTCCTTTCTTTTTAAGGATAGTATATATTCCATCAAAAATTTCGCTAGCAACGTCTACGTTAGAATTAGTGCCGATTTTGCTACCAACAACTTCGCTACTAGAACAGCCTACAACAAGCACGTCGCCCTTAGATAATTTACATTTATCAATAACTTCTTTAATAACGTTTTCTGCTTGAATTTTAATATTCATAATATACCTCACGAATAAATTTTATCACGGCAATCGAAAAAAAGCAATAGAAATAAGTATTTATAAGACAATAAAGACAAAATTTAATTCAAAAAAGCAAGTAAAAAACAAGCAAAAAAAGTAATTTAAAAAATTTAAAAAACATCGTAAAAATGCTTGACTTACTTTTTTATTAGTGCTAATATAATATGGCTATCGCTTAAAGGGTAGCCCACAACCGAAGTTGTGGAATAGTAGATTGACAACTGCATAGAAGAAACGAGAGATATAAAGCAATATATCAATCGAGAAGACTTAAAGAATATCATAAAGATGATAGATAGAGTACATTAAGGCAAAGAAAACTAAGAAAGGTTAATACGAAAAAGAAATAAAACGTAGGAACTTCACAAAAGAGTTTTGTATAGTCAAGGAAAGTAGAAAAATAATTCGACGGATTGCGAAAGCAATCATAAAGATCAAGCTACAAAGAGCATACAGGAGGATGCCTTGGTACATGGCGCCGAAGAAGGACGTGACAAGCTGCGATAAGCTACGGTGAGCTGCAAATAGGCTACGACCCGTAGATTTCCGAATGAGGGAACTCACCATAAGTAACGTTATGGTATCATTACGTAAATACATAGCGTAATGAAGGGAACCTGGGGAACTGAAACATCTAATTACCCAGAGGAAAAGAAAGTAAAACAACGATTCCGAAAGTAGTGGCGAGCGAAATTGGAAGAGCCTAAACCTAATCTAGTAATAGGTTAGGGGTGACGGACTCCATAATCCACAAAGAACGATAGTCGAATGTTCTGGAAAGAACATCCAAAGATGGTAAAAGGCCAGTAGACGAAATTGTTCGGAGGGAGGGAGTATCCAGAGTACGGCGGGACACGAGGAATCCTGTCGGAACGAGCGAGGACCATCTCGTAAGGCTAAATACGACCATGTGACCGATAGAGTATAGTACCGTGAGGGAACGGTGAAAAGAACCCCGGGAGGGGAGTGAAAAAGAACCTGAAACCGTATGCTTACAAGCAGACAAAGCACCACACGAGTGTGATGTCGTACTTTTTGTAGAACGGGCCGGCGAGTTACGATGTGTTGCGAGGTTAAGTGGTAAAGCCACGGAGCCGAAGCGAGAGCGAGTTCTAAGTGAGCGAATAAGTAGCATGTCGTAGACCCGAAACCTGATGACCTATCCATGAGCAGGTTGAAGCAGGGGTAAAACCCTGTGGAGGACCGAACACACGCCTGTTGAAATAGTCGGTGATGACTTGTGGATAGCGGAGAAATTCCAATCGAATCAGGATATAGCTGGTTCTCCTCGAAATAGCTTTAGGGCTAGCCTGTTACCAAAGATTCATCGGGGTAGAGCACTGATTTGTCTAGGGGGTTTCGCGACCTACCGAAACATATCAAACTTCGAATACGATTGAATTGATATAACGGAGTCAGACAGTGACAGATAAGTGCCATTGTCAAAAGGGAAACAGCCCAGACCCACAGCTAAGGTCCCAAAGTATAGATTAAGTGGTTAAGGATGTGCCATTGCTTAGACAACCAGGATGTTGGCTTAGAAGCAGCCATACATTAAAAGAGTGCGTAATAGCTCACTGGTCGAGTGAAGGTGCGCCGAAGATTCACGGGGCTAAAATCTAACACCGAAGCATGGGAATACGAGTAATCGTATTGGTAGAGGAGCAATGTATACGAGCAGAAGCTGTATCGGAAGGGGCAGTGGATTGTATACAAGAGAGAATGCCGGCATAAGTAGCGAGAGAGAGGCGAGAAACCTCTCCGTCGAAAGTCTAAGGATTCCTGGGGAAGGTTCGTCCGCCCAGGGTAAGTCGGGACCTAAGTCG
>JAZLBC010000011.1:0-1554 GCA_045613505.1 Christensenellaceae bacterium | reverse complement strand
TTAACCAAACTATTATTGTTAACGTTTTGCTTGTTCAGTTTTCAAAGTTCATTTTGTTTCAATGTCGCGTCATCTCTTAACGACTTGTCCTATATTACAGGCTTTTTTATAAACCGTCAACACTTTTTAATAAAAAAGTATCATTTTCTTTTTATTTATTAATAACTTCCTATATTAATACAAACACTTTTTTAGTTTTAATATGCATAGAGTTTAATAGAAAGGTTTAGTATAGGGTGCATATATAGTTTGAAATAAGTTTTGACAAAAACATTTGCGCTAGCCCCCACGTTCCCGCAAATGCAACTTTGCTTTCCTTCTGTAAATAATTAATTCAACTTATAGTAGGAGGGAGTATGTTAGATAAAAAATAATTTCGTTTAAAGTGGAGATGGGTGGTCGTGTTAATAATAAATTTTTACAGCAAACGTGAAAATTTTCCACCCCGAATTGTTGAAGCTAAAATTTTTTTACTTGAAAAAGGCCAATTATCAGAATCGATATACGACTTAATTATAAATAAGCGACATTCGTTATGTATATCTTCTTAATTGACACTTATTTTAGGATATGTTGTATATCAATCCCGATAATACGATGATTTAACGATTAAAAAGTGTGAATCAATTTTTTTTGCTAAAAATTTAAAGGCGTTTACGAATTTCTTATCAAAAAAAAAATCGATAGGGGCATTTTTTTGATAAGTATAAATCAATAAGACTAGTTTTGATCATGCTACACTTTTTCGAAAAAACTTCATTTTTTATCAAAAAATAATCCCATTCGTAAAGATTTTAGCTCTCCAGACGAACGTACAGATTAGTAATTTTCTCTCTTTTTTATCACACACTCTATTTATCAAGTGTTTTTTTCGATTAAAAACAGTGGGTTTTTGGCGAATTTTTTAGCAAAATCGGGGCTGATTTTAAAGTCACTTGTTATATCGTAATTTAAAATAAAAAGAACCCACCCTCACCTAGAGAGCAGATTCTTACTTGCAAACGTTTAAAACTCATAATGATACGCCACTTTATATAGCTCCATTAATTCTTCCTTCGTTGGTACTTTTGGATTGTTGCCTGGGCTGCCGCTTGCGAGTGCATCAGTTGCCATTTTCGGAATCGCCTCGTAAAATGCCTGTTCATCGATTCCCCAGTCCTTTAAGTTACCGATGTTCATCTTTTTGCATAGCTCCTTAATAGACTCAATCGCAAAATCAGCTAGTTCCACTTGCGACATTTCAAGCCTGCCGTGATTAAATAAGCGTCCTAAATCCGCTAGTCGCTCGACACAAGCATCTTTGGAATAGTCAAGGACGGCTGGCAGTAGCATCGCATTGGAAATTCCATGTGGTACGTGGAACAGCGCACCAATCGGACGGGACATGCCGTGTACTAACGCGACAGAAGCATTGGAAAATGATAGCCCTGCCTGCATCGAGCCAAGCGCCATCGCTTCACGTGCATCGATATTATTGCCGTCTTCATACACTGTTAGCATATTTTCCACAATTAACTTCATCGCCGATAATGCGAGCATATCTGTATACGGATG
>JAZLBC010000010.1:0-52598 GCA_045613505.1 Christensenellaceae bacterium | reverse complement strand
TCGTTACTGAAGCAACTAAGGCAGGCCTTGTTTCATTAAAAGGACACAGAGTTACTGGTGGTATGAGAGCGTCTATTTATAACGCAATGCCCGTAGAAGGCGTAAAAGCACTTATCGACTTTATGAAGAAATTTGAAATGGAGAACAAATAATAATGAAAAATATTCTCACACTAAACGCAATAAGTCCTGTGATTAACGACGTTTTTGATTCAACGTATAATATAGCGGCAGATGCTGAAAACCCAGTGGGTATTATGCTTCGCTCCTTTAAAATGCACGACTATGAACTAGACAAAAACACCCTTGCTATTGCAAGAGCAGGCGCAGGTACTAATAACATTCCCGTTGAAAAATACGCCGAACAAGGCGTAGTCGTTTTCAACACTCCAGGCGCTAACGCCAACGCAGTTAAGGAACTTGTTCTCGCAGCACTTCTTATCGGTTCAAGAAATATTATTAATGCAAACGCCTGGGTTAAAACACTTAAAGGTAAAGGCGACGAAGTTGGAAAACTCGTAGAGAAAGGCAAGGCAGACTTTGCTGGTCACGAAATAAAAGGGAAAAAACTCGGCGTTATAGGTCTTGGTGCTATCGGTGCTTTAGTCGCAAACTCCGCTCTCGATCTCGGAATGCAAGTTTACGGTTACGATCCATTCCTTTCCGTTACCGCCGCTCTCCGTCTATCTTCTAGCGTTAAAATCGTAAAAGAACTTAACGACATTGCTAAAAATTGTGATTTCATTACAATTCATATCCCCTACATACCCGACCAAAACAAAGGACTTATAAACGCAGGTCTTATCCGTAAAATGAAAGACGGTGTTGTTCTTATCAACTGCGCTAGGGGTGAAATAGTAGACAATGCCGATATTATCAAGGCTGCAGAAAGCGGCAAAGTTGCAAAATATATTGTTGACTTTCCCGCAGACGAACTCATTGACGTCAAGAACGTTATTTGTATCCCGCATCTTGGCGCATCCACTGAAGAAGCAGAAGAAAATTGTGCAATTATGGCAGCAAAACAACTTATCGATTATATCGAAAACGGAAACATCGTTAACTCTGTTAACTACCCTGCTTGCTTTGCGCCAAGAACTACTGATTTTAGAATTGTAGTATTACACCAAAACGTTAACAATATTTTGGCGCAAATTACTTCGGCAATCGGCGCTAAGGGCATAAATATCGTGCACCTAACCAACAAGAGCCGTGGCGAGTTTGCTGCAACTATCGTAGACGCTGAAACGGAAATCCCTGCAAGCGTTATAGAAGAACTAAACAAAGTTGACGGCATTATTAGAATTAGAGTTATCAAATAGTTTTAATAAATACATTTTGAAATTAAAAAGACTAACGAAAAATTTCGTTAGTCTTTTTTGTTTTAAGTTTTAGTTTATATTATTCGCCATCATATCCCCATACTACTGGTCGGTTAGAATAGTTCCATTCACTATCCCAACCACTTGGCTGAGATTGTGTCTCGCAATAGATTGTGAGCGAGTCGCAACCATCGAACGCAAAAGAACCTATACTTGTTACGCTATCTGGTATTACTACACTTGTTAATGAACTGCAACCAAAGAACGCCCAATAACCTATACTTGTTACACTATCGGGGATTACTATACTTGTTAAAGAAGTGCAAAATTCGAACGCCTCATCACCTATACTTGTTACGCTATCTGGTATTTCTATACTTGTTAATGAACTGCAACCACCGAACGCATAATCACCTATAAATCTGCAATTATTATCAATAGTTGCTGAAGTGATAGAATTACTCTCTACACCCGCAAGATATAGATATTTATTATTGTTATTCCCTAAATATTTTAATCCGTCTTTTATATTATAAGTTAATGAACTGCAATCTTCGAACGCATAATAACCTATACTTGTTACGCTATCTGGTATTACTATACTTGTTAATGAACTGCAACCAGAGAACGCAAATTGATAAATTTTTGTGATATAAGAAGGTAAAACTAAATATGTTCCTTCACCACTATATCCTAATAAAATCTTTTCATTTCCTTCGGTATAAACAATATAGCCGTTATCGTTAGAAAGTTTTGTTGTAAACGCGTCTCCACTATTATATACTGTTAATGCATAATAACCAACGTATCCATTAGAAGAACTGCCCTTTTCTATAGTTATATGTGCTGATTTATTTATTACTTCTACAAGTTTATAGCAACCCTCAAACGCACTATAACCTATACTTGTTACGCTGTCGGGGATTACTATACTTGTTAATGAAGCGCAATAATAGAACGCCCTTTCACCTATACTTGTTACGCTATCGCCTATTACTACATTTGTTAAACTACTGCAACCAGCGAACGCACTATAACCTATACTTGTTACGCTGTCGCCTATTACTACACTTGTTAATGAGTCGCAATAATAGAACGCAGAAGAACCTATACTTGTTACGCTGTCGGGGATTACTATACTTGTTAATGAAGCGCAATAATAGAACGCCCTTTCACCTATACTTGTTACACTATCGCCTATTACTACACTTGTTAATGACTCGCAATATTCGAACGCAGAAGAACCTATACTTGTTACACTATCTGGTATTACTATACTTGTTAATGAACTGCAATAATAGAACGCTTTTTCACCTATACTTGTTACGCTATCGGGGATTACTATACTTGTTAATGAAGAGCAATCTTCGAACGCAAAAGAACCTATAATTCTGCAATTATTATCAATAGTTGCTGAAGTGATAGAATTACTCTCAACATCCGCAAGATATAGATATTTATTATTGTTATTCCCTAAATATTTTAATCCGTCTTTTATATTATAAGTTAATGAATCGCAACCATCGAACGCAAAAGAACCTATACTTGTTACGCTATCTGGTATTACTATACTTGTTAATGAACTGCAATAAAAGAACGCCATTTCACCTATGTTTGTTACGCTATCTGGTATTTCTATGCTTGTTAATGAAGTGCAACTAGAGAACGCAGAAGAACCTATACTTGTTACGCTATCGGGGATTACTATGCTTGTTAATGACCTGCAATCATTGAACGCACGATAACCTATACTTGTTACGCTATCGGGGATTACTATGCTTGTTAATGACCTGCAATCTTCGAACGCATAATAACCTATACTTGTTACGCTATCTGGTATTTCTATGCTTATTAATGATCTGCAATATGCGAACGCATAATTACCTATACTTGTTACGCTATCGGGTATTACTACACTTGTTAATGAACTGCAATTAAAGAACGCGTTATAACCTATAAATTTACAATTAGGGTTTATAGTTGCAGATGTAATACTAGTTGAAGTTGTGTCTGCAATATATAAATATTTATTTTCATTATTTCCTAAATACTTCAATTCGCCGTCTATATTATATTGTAAATTATCACAACCATAGAACGCAGAAGTACCTATACTTGTTACGCTATTACCTATTACTACACTTGTTAATAAACTGCAATTATAGAACGCTTCTGAGCCTATACTTGTTACGCTATCGCCTATTACTACACTTGTTAATGACTCGCAATATTTGAACGCCCAATCACCTATACTTGTTACACTATCTGGTATTACTATGCTTGTTAATGAACTGCAACTAGAGAACGCAGAAGAACCTATACTTGTTACGCTGTCGGGGATTTCTACACTTGTTAATGAACTGCAACCAGAGAACGCAGAAGAAACTATAATTCTGCAATTGCTATCAATAGTTGCGATAGTTATGTCCGTACTTTCAGTATCTACTAAATACATAAAGGGGTTATCAGTATTTCCTAAATATTTTAACCCGTCTTTTACGTTATATGTTAATGAACTGCAATTATAGAACGCATTAGAACCTATACTTGTTACGCTATCGCCTATTACTACACTTGTTAATGAAGTGCAATTATAGAACGCACCATACAAAATATTACCACCAGTAATTGTTACTGATTTTAAACTTGATGGTATGTAATAGATTGAAGAAATTATGCAATAGGTTGAAGAAATAACGCTACTTGTGATACTACCACAATAATCTTGCATTGCACTATAACTGCCTGTATAACTACTTTCACCAAATATATAACCAAATGGGTATTGATAGGTATCGCTACTTGTTACACCTGCTTTTGCACCAACAAACGGCAACGTTATACTTGTTAATGAACTGCAACCAGAGAACGCACCATAACCTATACTTGTTACGCTGTTTGAGATTGTTATGCTTGTGAGCGAAACGCAATAAACGAACGCATAATCACCTATACTTGTTACGCTATTAGGGATTGTTATGCTTGTGAGCGAGTCGCAACAATTGAACGCATAATTGCCTATGCTTGTTACGCTATAAGATTGTCCTTTATAAGTTACGCTAGACGGGATATTAGCAGTGGTTAGATTTATTGACTGTGGTGCGATGGTTGCTACGCCGTCTTTTAACGAGTATCTTATTCCGTCTAAAATAATATAAATATTACCATCATCTGCCACGTCGTTATTCTTATAGTCCCATATCACTGGGCAGAAAAAATCACTGTACAAATATTTATTCCAACTGCTATTCCAGCCACTAGGTTTAGATACGGCCTCACAGTTGATAGTGGGCATTGATGTACATTCTGCTATCGCATGTTTACCTATACTTGTTACGCTGTTTGGAATTACTATACTAGTTAATGAGTGGCATTCAGCGAACGCACAATCACCTATACTTGTTACTGGTTTGTTATTATAGGTTTTAGGGATAGCAAGTCTTGAAGCAGAGCCCGTGTAGCCACTAACCTCATACTCGTTATCATTATTGATTAAGGTGAACTTTAAGCCCTCGTCTATAAAGGTTTCATCTACGTTATTACAATCACAGAAACCGTTTATATAATTATGCGCGCGTAATTCGCCGAAACTAAACGTTTCAGTGCCTTTTTCGCCACATTCGCAAGAATAGTAATATTTTGCCTTTTCTTTGCAAGTGGCTTCCGTTTTTATGTAGGTTTCGTTTACTACTTGATTTGTATATTTGTGGCTTTGCAATTCGCCGAAACTAAACGTTTCAGTGCCTTTTTCGCCACATTCGCAAGAGTAACAATACGTTGCTTTTTCTTTGCAAGTGGCTAGGCTTACTAAATAGTCGTTTGTGGCTACTTGGTTTGTAAACGCATGGGTGTGCCCACAACCTGCTAGCGATAAAACTAGCATAAAAGCCGAAACTAGTGCTAAAATTAGTGATAATAGCTTTTTATTCATAACAAGTCTCCTATATTAAGGCAATTAACACAATTATTATATCATTTTATAATATAAATATCAAGAAACAATCAATAAAAAACTCGGCTCTGTTTTGCCGAGTTTTTTTATGATTTAATTTATTTTTTATCGTTTTATACGTTGCCTTGGGCTTTCATAGATTCTGCAACTTTTATAAAGCCTGCAATGTTTGCGCCAACCATATAGTTGCCAGCCATACCGTATTTTTTAGACGCTTCGTCGCACGCTTTGAAAATTGATTTCATAATGCCGTGTAACTTTTCGTCTACTTCTTCAAAAGACCAAGACAATCTAATTGAGTTTTGGCTCATTTCAAGACCGCTAGTTGCTACGCCACCTGCGTTTGCTGCTTTTGCTGGGCCGTATAATAAGCCGTTTGATAGGTATACTTCGATTGCTTCTGGTGTAGACGGCATATTTGCGCCTTCAGAAACAACCTTGCAACCGTTTTTAACTAAAAGTTTTGCGCTTTCTTCGTTTATTTCGTTTTGAGTTGCACAAGGAAGTGCGATATCGCAAGGAATGGTCCAAATTCCGTTGCAACCTTCGTGGTATTCAGCGCCTTTAACGATATCGGCGTATTCTTTAATTCTGCCACGTTTTACTTCTTTAATTTCTTTAACAACGTCTAATTTAATGCCGTTTTTATCGTAGATATAGCCGTTACTATCGCTCATAGCGACAACTTTTGCGCCGTATTCGGTTGCTTTTTCACATGCATAGATTGCAACGTTACCAGAGCCGGAAACTAGCACGGTTTTACCTTCGAAACTTGTGCCGTTTGCAAGTAGCATTTCGTTAGTGAAATAGCATAAGCCGTAACCCGTTGCTTGCTTTCTTGCTAGAGAGCCACCGTAGGTTAAGCCTTTACCAGTTAACACGCCAACGAATTCGTTTCTAATCCTTTTATATTGCCCGAACATGTAGCCGATTTCTCTAGCGCCCGTACCGATATCGCCGGCAGGAACGTCTAAATCAGCGCCGATATGACGGCATAGTTCCGTCATAAAACTTTGGCAGAAATTCATAATCTCGTTGTCAGACTTACCCTTAGGATCGAAGTCTGAACCACCTTTACCGCCACCCATAGGCAACGTGGTTAAACTATTTTTGAAAGTTTGTTCAAAACCTAAAAATTTAATGATGCCAAGGTTAACTGATGGGTGTAGTCTTATACCGCCTTTGTATGGGCCGATTGCAGAGTTAAATTGAACTCTAAAACCCCTATTAACGTGCATTTTGCCGTTATCATCTACCCATGGGACTCTAAAAATAATTTGCCTTTCTGGTTCAACTATTCTTTCTAAAACGCCTGCTTCAACTAGGTCAGGACGTTGGTCGATAACAGGCTCTAGAGATGCTAGAACTTCGGTTACCGCTTGTATAAATTCAGGTTCGCCTTGATTTCTTTTTTTCGTTCTTTCAAGCAAGTCCAAAAGATACGCATTTTTTATTGCCATAACGATTCCTCCAAATATAAATAACTAACAACATATATTGTAGCACAATTTTTTAAAAACCGTTATTGTTTTTCGCACTTTTTTTTGATTTTTTGGCAGATTTTTTAATACACCGTCAAAAACAGCGTTGCAAGTCGATAAACACGGCAAACAAGAGTATTAAAATAAAGCCTACGGTGTGAATTATTGCCTCTGCCCTTCTATTTATCGGTTTTCTTCTTATCCACTCTATTATAGTAAACACTACTCTAGAGCCGTCTAGCGCAGGCACTGGCAACAGATTAAATACTGCAAGATTTACACCGATTAGCGCAGTTATGTTTAATAAACTCCATAATCCGCCCGTTCTTACGGCGTTTGCGGTTACGCCTAGCGTGGTTACCGTTCCACCAACAGAACCTATACCAAGCGCGCCGGTTATAAGTTGACCAAAAATCCTAAATACCGTTCCAACCAACTTAAAAGAATAATCGAATACTCTGCCTACGGTAGAGAACCCGCCGTTTCTTACGCCAGTAATCAAAAAGCCGTTATCCAGTGTATTAAACGCCGTGTATAGTTTTGCAGTATCTTCTACGCTCTTAAAATGCGTGTCAGCGCCAAGCGTGTAGTCTATTGACATAATTTTGCCTTTTCGTATTATTTTTAACCTAACTACGTCGCCTTTTTCGTGCCCGTCGCAAGCGTTCATAAGGTCGGTTACGATATATACGTTTTTACCTTCGCACGATAATATTACGTCGTTTTTTATTAGTGTGTTTGATATTTCTATGGTAGGCTCGGGCATATTATACGCAATTACCGCAGAATAGCCGTAAATACTAAAAGATACGGCAACCACTACGATAGAAAGTAAAAAATTCATTAGCGCGCCCGAGATTAATACTAATATTCTTTGATATGGTTTTTTGTTGTTAAAGGCGTTGGGCGAGTCGTTTTCTTCATCTTCGCCAACGAAAGAACAATAGCCACCAAAAGGCAAAAGACGGACTGAAAACAATTCGCCGTCTTTCTTTTTCTTTTGATATATTTTTGGGCCAAAGCCGATTGAAAATTCAGTTATACCGAACTTGAAAATTTTGCCAACTATATAATGCCCGAGTTCGTGCACGGTTATCATTACCAAGAGAACTAATATTGCGAGTAGTATATAACCGATATATCCAAGTATTTCAGTAAACGATGCTAAAAATAAACTGTTCATCTATCTCCAAATTTTTGTTTAACAACACGATTTGCATAGTCGTTTGCGCACTTTAAACTTTCAAAAGTTCCGTCGTAGTCGTTTTTATAGCCCGAAAGCGCTTCTTCTATAGCAAAGTATATTTCGTTAAAGGTAATTTTATCCCTTAAAAATAAATTTACCGCAGTATCGTTCGCGCCGTTCAAAACCGCGGGATACCCACCACCCATTTTGCTTGCTTTAAGCACTAAATCAAAGCATGGATATTTATTTTTATCTATTTCGCCGAAAGTGAGATTTTTTAATTTTGCAAAATCTAGGCTTGCGCACGAAGATTTGAACCTGTTTGGGTAGGACAACGCTAGTTGAATAGGTAGTTCCATGTTTGGCGTTGAGAGTTGCGCGATAACCGAATTATCGTGAAATTCTACCATAGAATGTATTATGCTTTCTCTATGTATAATTGCTTGTATATTTTCTATTTGAGTATTATATAGCCATTTTGCTTCGATAACTTCAAAGCCTTTATTAACTAGCGTTGCGCAGTCTATCGTGATTTTATCGCCCATTAGCCAGTTTGGGTGTTTTAACGCGTCTTTCGCTTTTACGGTTTTAAGTTCTTCTATGCTTAAATCTCTAAACGCGCCACCGCTTGCCGTTAGTATAATTTTTTTGAAAGGCTTGTTAAAATCAAAATCTAGCGCTTGCCATATCGCAGAGTGTTCGCTATCAATCGGCACGATTTCTATGCGCTTTTCATTTTTTATTTTTGTTACGAGTTCTCCGCCGACAACTAAACTCTCTTTGTTGGCAAGAGCAACGTTTTTGCCTTTATTTAACGCGTCTAGAACGGCGATTATGCCTGTATAACCAACAAGAGCGATAACAACAACGTCTGCTTCATTTATAATGGCGTTTGTAAAGGCGTTTTCGCCAAAAAAATACTCTATACCGCAAAGTTTTGTTACGCCTTCTTCTAATTCAGCGGTTGCAACTTTTGGGCAAAATTCTTTTACTTGCTCGTTAAAAAGAGCAACGTTTTTGCCCGCGGATAGAGATATTATCGAAAATTTATCGGGGTTAGCCCTAACCACGTTAAGAACTTGCGTTCCTATCGAACCGGTAGAACCTATAAGTGCTATTTTTTTCAAGTTGTTCTCCTAAATCTTACGATTATATAAGCATAAAAGCAAAATATATTACTACGGCGCAAAAACTCGTGCCGTCTATTCTGTCCATTACCCCGCCGTGGCCAGGAATAACGTTGCCCATATCCTTTATGCCGACGTTTCTCTTTATAAAACTTTCGAAAAGGTCGCCTATTTGCGTAAAGAGTGAACCAAGCACGCCAACGATTATAAAGAATAGCCAAGGATGATTTAGCCTTAAAGACGGATTAAACACTATTAGCACTAAAATAGAGCCGATTGCTCCGCCGATAAGGCCACCTATAGCGCCTGCAATGGTTTTTTTAGGCGAAAGTACGGGTGCCAATTTTTTTGCTTTGCCTTTGCGAATTTTATTGTAGATAAACCCAACGAAATATGCCATCGTGTCAGTAAGCGGTGAAATAACGAACAACAAAACGATAGCAATTAGCGCAAATTCGCCGTAAAATGCGTTTAGCATACACATAAAAATTATAAAAACGGCAGGATAATAAAGCGCCGTTATTCTTGCTGAACAAGCGTTAACTTCTTCGCCCGTTTTTATCGAACTGCGTTTTGATAGTATAAAAAGCACTAGTGCTAAAACGTTAACGAGCAAGAAACACACCGTTGCCCCAAGATTTAACGTTTTTTGAAAAATTACGAAAATCGGCACTAGCAAAATGCCAAAAACTATGGTAAACCAAAACGAAAAATCTTTTTTATTATAGCCCACAGCCCTACTAACTTCCATCGTTCCTATAACGCAAAAAATTGCGATATAAAGATAAAAAAAGTAGTCTGAAACAAAATGCCTTAGCAATATAAACATTATTGATAAAAGAGCAAAAACTGCGCCCGATATCGTCCTGATAAGCATTATAAACCACCGTATCTTCTGTTTCTAGTCTTATACTCGTCTAACGCTTTTTGTAGTTCTGCGCCGTCAAAATCAGGCCACAAAACGTCTGTAAAATAGAGTTCTGAATATGCAGACTGAAACATCATAAAGTTTGAAAGTCTTAATTCTCCGCCCGTTCTTATAATTAAGTCGGGATCACCAAAATCTGCCGTGTATAAATTCTTAGAAATATTATCTACCGAAATTTCTTCGCCATCTTTAACGAGTTTGTTAACGGCAGTAACTATTTCTTGCCTACCGCCGTAGTTTAGAGCAATGTTAAGAACGTGGTTAGAAAAGTTCTTGGTTTTTTCTAGCCCGTTATTGATAACTTTTTTTAGGTCGGCGCTAAAAGCAGTGGTGTCGCCCGATACGAATAGGCGAATTTCGTTTTTAATGAGTTTTTTTATAAATTTATTTAAATAAATTTTAAGAAGTCGCATTAGTTCGTCGACTTCTTCTTTTGGGCGCGACCAGTTCTCACAAGAAAAAGCGTATAACGTAAGCGTTTTAACGCCGTTGTTAAAGGCGTAGTCGCTTATTTTTTCTACGTTTTTAGAACCCTGATTATGCCCGTAAGAACGGGGCTTTTTGCGGTTTTGAGCCCAACGCCCGTTCCCATCCATTATTATTGCTACGTGTAAATTATCTACTGTGTTCGACATATTATACTGACATTATATCCTTTTCTTTGTCAGCGCAAATCTTAGAGATTTTATCTACGTTTTCAGCGATAAGTTTATCAATTTCAGTTTCGCACGTTGCATGTTCGTCTTCTGATAACTCTTTGTTGTTTTTCATTTTTTTAAGAGCGTCCATTGCGTCGCGACGGATGTTTCTTAATGCAACCTTAGAATCTTCTGCCATCTTTTTTACTTGTTTAACTAATTCACGTCTTCTTTCTTCGGTTAGCATTGGGAAAGTTAGTCTTATAACCTTACCGTCGTTTACAGGGGTCATGCCAAGGTTTTCAACAAGAAGTTGTTTTTCGATAACTTTAAGCATAGATGCGTCCCATGGGGCAATTACAAGACATCTGCCTTCTTGAACTGACATATTACCTACTTGATTGATTGGAGTTGGCGTGCCGTAGTAGTCTACTAAAACCTTGTCTAAAACGTGTGGGTTTGCTCTGCCCGCTCTTATAGTTAAATATTCGCTACTTAAAACTGAAACGGTTTTTTCCGCCCTTTCCATAGTTTCCATTAAAATCATTTCGAATTGTTCGTTTTGTATTGCCATAATTATACCTCTCTTGAAAATTATTATATTGGTAAAAGTTTATTTTATCTAAAATTATTTGATTAACGTGCCGATTTTTTCGCCACACACTGCGCGAACTAGTGCGTCTTTTTCAAATAGCCCAAATGCTAAAACTGGAATATTGTTGTCCATACACAAGGTTATTGCCGTTGAATCCATTGCTTTAAGACCTTGTGCGATAAACTCTTTATATCCAACGGTTTCTAGTTTTTTAGCGTTTGGATTAGTTTTTGGGTCTGAATCGTAAATTCCATCTACGTTTTTAGCAAGTAGCAATACGTTTGCGTTAATATCAGCAGCCCTTAGCGCTGCTGCGGTATCCGTGGTAAAGTGTGGGTTGCCCGTGCCACAAGCAAAAATAACTACTCTGCCTTTATTAAGGTGTGAAAGCGCTTTTCTTAAAATATAAGGTTCTGCCACTTTTATAATATCTATTGCCGTTTGAACGCGCGTTTGAATACCTTTTCTTTCTAACGCATCTTGTATAGCGAGCGCGTTAATAACCGTTGCTAGCATACCCATGTGGTCTGCCGTACTGCTGTCCATTTCTTTGCCTTGTCTGCCACGCCAGAAGTTACCACCACCAACAACTATGCCGATTTCTACGCCAAGGTTTTTTATTGCTATAATTTCATCGGTAATGTCGTTAAGAACTTTTTCGTCTATACCGTTGCCTTTTGCTCCGGCAAGTGCTTCGCCCGATAGTTTAATGATAACTCTTTTGTAAATTGCTTTTTCCATAAATTCTCCTAAAACGCTATTTGCATTTTTATTTTATCTTATATATTATATACTTTTTTTATAGTTTTGTCTAGACATGTTTTACATTTGCTATAATTTTTTGCTAATTTTAGAAAAAAACCACAAAGATTTTTTCTCTGTGGTTTTTTATTTTAGTTTACTAAACTATTTTTTCATTTGATTTGCAACTTCTGCTGCAAAATCGTCGTTTCTCTTTTCTAAGCCTTCGCCCATTTCGAAACGAGTAAATCTTTTAATGGTTAATTCTTTGCCCATTTCGTCGCCGTATTTTTTAACTAGCGCTGCGATGGTGATTGATGGGTCTTTAATGAAAGATTGGAATAGTAAGCAGTTTTCGTCGTAATATTTGCCGATTCTACCAGTAACCATCTTTTCGATGATTTGTTCTGGTTTAGATGCCATTTTTGGATCGTTTTTAATTTGAGCCATTAAAATGTCTTTTTCTTTTGCAATTACGTCTTCAGGAACTTCTTCCTTCGTGATGTAAAGTGGTTTAGATGCTGCAATTTGAAGAGCAACGTCGTGAGCAAGTTCGTGAACTTTTTCGCAAGTGCAACCAACTATTTCTACTAAAACGCCAACTTTACCACCCATGTGGATATATGATGCAACTACACCGTTGTCAGTTTCGTATTTAGCAAATCTACGAATAGCGATTTTTTCGCCGATTTTTGCAGTTGCTGCAATAGTTTCGTCGTTTTTAGCGGAAATTAGTTCTTCTACGTCTTTAACGTCGTTTGCTACTACGTAATCGCACACACCCATAACGAATTCTTTATATTGATCGCCTTTTGCAACGAAGTCGGTTTCGCAGTTAACTTCTACAAGTGCGCCAACTTTGCCAGCGATTTTTGCAGAAACGATACCTTCTGCTGCGATTCTTGATGCTTTTTTAGCGGCTGATGCGATGCCTTTTTCTCTTAAATAGTCGATTGCTTTTTCCATATCCCCGTTAGTTTCGGTTAATGCTTTTTTACAATCTAGTATGCCTGCGCCGGTTTTTGCGCGCAATGCTACGATATCACTGCCAGAAAACATATTTATTTCCTCCTAAAATATAAATTATTCAGCGTCGGTAGTTTCGGTTTCAGCCGTTTCTACCGTTTCGGTTGCTACTTCGGTGGTTTCGCCTTGGTTTGCTTCGATAACAGCGTCTGCTACAACAGAAGCGATTAGTTTTACTGCTCTAATTGCATCGTCGTTACCAGGGATAACGATATCTACGGTGTCTGGGTCGCAGTTGGTATCGGTGATTGCAATAATAGGAATATTTAACTTTCTTGCTTCTTTAACTGCGATATCTTCTTGGTCTGGGTCTACAACGAACATAAGACCTGGAAGCGTTCTCATATCCTTGATACCACCAAGGTTTAGTTGTAGTTTATCTCTTTCTGCTTTAAGGCCGATAACTTCTTTTTTAGGAAGAAGGTCGAATTCGCCCATTTTTTCCATATTGTTTAGTTTATTAAGTCTGTCGATTCTAGACCTAATGGTTTTGAAGTTGGTAAGCGTTCCGCCAAGCCATCTAGAATTGATGTAGAACATTCCGCAACGTTCTGCTTCTTCTTTAACGGCATCTTGCGCTTGTTTTTTAGTACCAACGAACAAAATGGTTTTGCCTTGTTTAGCCATTTCTACTACGTATGGATAAACTTGGTTTTCAATGATATCTACGGTTTGTTCTAGGTTAATGATATGAATACCATTTCTTTCGCCATAGATATACTTCTTCATTTTCGGATTCCAACGCTTTGTTTGGTGACCGAAGTGCACCCCTGTTTCTAGGAGTTGCTTCATAGTGATTACTGCCATAAAATTTACCTCCGTTTTACCTCCCTAAAATATCGTTTTTTAAAGATTACATTTCTAACTGAAAGATTTTTAGAAACACGAAAATCTTTAATATTTTAGGTGTGAATTTTTTTAGCCATATTATTTTAGCATAACCTGTTGTTTTTGACAACTATTTTTACGCCTTTTTTATACATTTATCATAGATAAAGGTAAAATTTTATTATTTTTTTATTAAAAATAAAAACACGATTTAGTTATTACTAAACCGTGTGTTAATAGTGTGTTAATGTGTTTTGCTAAATTAAGACAAAAGAAATTTAAAATCGTTAAATTATAGAAATAAAAAATTTTACTACCAACCCATTTTTTTGGTATTTTTTACAATTCTGTCCCACACTAAGTCTTCACACCACCAGTGTCCTTTTGGGGTAACAACCATATCAACTTTATTGTTTACACCCATATTAGAATATATCGTTTTTAGCCCGTTAAAAGACTCTTTTACACCCTCGATTGGAAATATAGGGTCAATTTCTCCAGTAACAATGGTTATTGGACGTGGATATATAAGGCAAGAAAAATCTTCCATTTCAAACCACTCGCAAAGTCCTGGAACATAGTTACAAGCACAATGTTCTATATCTAAAACAGAACTATTAAATGAACAAAAAGAACAAGATGGAACTGAATATTTTATCCTTTCGTCATAGCAGGCTGAATAATACGATATTGTACCGCCACCAGAGTTTCCTGTAACCAAAATTTTATCAAGATCTATTTTATCGCTAAAAAATTCTATTACTACGTCTATTGCTTTATGAACGTCCCAAATTCTTTCACCTAAAACCGTTCTGCCAAGCGAAAAAGCAACTAGAGATTGAAATGCACACATGTGTGGGCGTTGCATCCACTCTGCGTTTTTACCATAACTTCTTATAGAGCGCAACTCACCCATAGCACGTTGTTCTATACATAAAGAAGCAAAGCCATTTTTAACTGCTTGTAAACCGAAAGCCCCACGTGGTTGATAATCTTTATCATTGTCAAATTTAACTCTACCTAAAGAGTTATGCACACCCGTAGAGTGCCCTTGCAAGGTTATTGCAAGTGGGTATTTTTCTTTTCCAGAATTTGGAACTAATAGATAGCAAGGCACCGTTGCACCAAGTTCGCTATCAAAACAAAATTCCGTTAAAGTGTAGTCGCCGTAATCTTTTACGTTATCGATTTTTAAATTTAATTCTGATGCGTTTTGCTTTATTTTATCAAAACCAAAAAGTTCTATAAACTTTTCTCTAACGTTTTCGGTCCATTTTTTATAGTCTGTTTGAACGTCGTAATGCAATTTTGCACGTGTGTTTTTTACAAGTAGTTCGTGGCAATAGTCTCCGTGATTAACTTTCATTTTTATGCTCCTTTATATTTATCATAGCACGCTAATAATATTTTGTAAATGTTTTTTAAGGTACGATTAAGTAGTAAGATACAAAATATCACAAAAAAAATTGCGATACAATTTTAGTATCGCTATTTTTTGAAACGGAAATTTTATTATTTCTAGTTTGATAACGAAGCATTTAGAATTTATTGCAAGTATTTAATTAAAAATGGTTAAAACCTTTATTGTTTCTATTGATTAATTTTTTTATAATATTATTGTAATGAAATAATAGGAGATTTTTTATGACATTTGAAAACAGCAACAAACTTCTTGAAAGAGAGTTAAAATGCGCTCCGCTTGGCGCTCAAACTTTTAGTAAATCTTATAGATATTATATGCCTAATTCTGCACCGCTTTATATAGACCACGCTAACGGTGCTAGATTATACGACGTTGACGGGAACGAATTTATAGATTATATGTGTAGTCTTGGGCCTATTACCCTTGGATACAACTATCCTGCCGTTAACGAAGCAGTTACTTTGCAATTAGAAAAAGGTATTATTTTCTCTACTCAATCGCCTTTAGAGTGTGAACTCGCTGAAAAATTAGTTGAAGTTATACCTTGTGCCGAAATGGTTAAGTTAGTTAAAAACGGAAGTGACGCGACTACTGCGGCTATTAGACTTTCTAGGGCATATACGGGACGCAAACGCGTTGCTATGTGTGGATATCACGGTATGCACGACTGGTCTATCGGCGCATCTAACAATAATAAAGGTATTCCCGAAGAAGTTTGCGCTTTAACTAAAACTTATAAATACAACGATATTTCTTCGCTTGAAAACTTGCTTAAAGAACACCCAACCGAGTATGCTGCCGTTATTTTAGAGCCTATACAAGGAAACGGCACTACTAAAGAATATTTACAAGCCGTTATAGATACTGCACACAAATATGGTGCTATCGCTATATTCGACGAAGTTGTTAGTGGTTTTAGATACGCTATCGGTGGTGCAAGCGAATACTACGGCGTTACGCCTGATATGGCGTCTTATGGTAAAGGTTGTGCAAACGGTATGCCGTTATCATTCGTTGCTGGTAAACGCGAACTTATTTCTCTTATCGAGCAAGGTGTTTTCGTTTCTATGACGTTTGGTGGTGAGGCTTTATCTATGGCTGCAACACTTGCAACTATTAAAGAAATGCAAGAAAAACAAGTTATGAAGCACATAGAAAAACTTGGCACTATTATGCTAGACGGAATTAAGGCTCTTATAGAAAAACACGGCGTTTCTAATGCAGTTTCTGCCAGCGGACTTCCTGCACACTGCGGTGTTGCATTTAGCGATTATGGTAGCCTTAACTATTTGGACTTTAACTCTATTTACAGCAAAGTAATGCTAGAAAATAACATCCTTTGCTTTGCTATTAACAATATATCTTTCTCTCATACCGAAGAAGATATTGCTTTATATTTAAGTGCGTGCGATAAGGCGTTTGCCGAAATTAAAAAAGCGCTAAACCAAGATAGCGTTGATGGAATATTACCAAAAGGCGAAAGAATAAATCCGGTGTTTAAGAGAAATATTAAATAAATTTAATTATTCAATAGATTTTTTTACTTCATATCAAAGAAAAAACACTTGCTAGTATAGTAAGTGTTTTTTCTTATTAAAAGTTTTTGCGTTTATAAATTTTTAAGAATTTTTTCGGCTGTGGATATAATTTTATCGTAAACGCTAGGTTTATATACCGACGTACGCGCCTCGTATCCACCTTCTAAAAAGGCTTGTTTAGAAGGGAAATATCCTTCGTAGCCGTTAGTAAGCGCGCAAGGAATTATTAAACCAAAACCACCAATTTCTTTTATTTTTACACCGATTTCGGTAAATGGTTCACCTGGAATACCTAATAGTGCAACGTTGCCCAGCCTTAAACCCGTTAATACAATAGATTTTTCCTTTGGGCTATTTTCTAGTTTTACCATTCGCATTGCTTCTGCCACAACGGTGGTTAACTCCATACCCTTATAAGGTATTAAATGGTCTTTGCCCTGTTTATGTAGATTTGTATATTCGTGCGCTAATGGTAAGTCTTTTTTATCGGGCACGTTAAGTTCTACCATTATTTCTTCGTTAATTAGTTTTACTACGTCAACGTCGATATACTCTACTTTGTCGTAAACTTGTAAAATTGCACCTGCAAGCGCTCTGCCAACGAATCTAGCCATACCAGGACTTTTCATTTCGTTATCAAAACTAATCTCGGTATCGTTCATATCGCTTTTTGTTGGATGCACGTTAGTGCTACCTACGTCGCCCTGAGCACCCATTATGCAAATACATTTTGCGCCGTTTAAGCATTTAGAGATAGTATCTTGAACCCAGCCTATCCAATCTGATGATATAAGTTCGCCGTTAACGGTATCTGCGTGCAACCCATAGTTCATTATTATTACACTTTCGGCGTTTTCTCTATCAAAGCGCAAAACGTTTACCCTTTGATCTAACGTTCCAATAGGATGGTCTATATTAGTGTCGTTTATCACAGGGCAAGTTTGAGTAGTGCCGTCTTTCATTTTATAGCGCCTTATATATGCTATTCTGTCTGGTGCTTTAACCACGGAATAACCCATTTTTGTTGGCACTAAATTATTTAGCGCAAAATAACACGCGTCTGCCGTTTTTTCTGCTACGAAATTTAGGTATTCTTTAATTGGTTCTTCTTCGCACAAGAAAAAATTATTCGCCTTGACACATGGGCCTGTGTGAGTGTGTGTTGCAGTTATTATTACGTTATCTGTGCTGATACCCGTTTTTTCTTTTACGGCGTTTTTAATTGTTGCTATTGCATGCGCATCTACTATGCAAAGGTCTAAACTCACTAGCAAAACCTTAGTTTTATCGAACGAAATCGCAAACGCGATCGACTTTAAATCGCTTAAAGTTCCTTTTGAATATCTAGGAACGTAATAACCTTCTATTGCGGAATTAAGTTTTGGCGTTATAACACTTTCGCCGTAACCAGTTTTTAATTTATTCATTAACAAATAACTCCTATAAGTTCTGCTTTATCGTTTAAAATAACCATATCTGCACGTTTGCCTACCTTTATTTCTCCACGATCTTTCATAGAAAAGCATTTCGACGCGTTTAACGCAGTAAACTTTGCTATATCTACAAAGTTATAGCCTGCGTTAAATAAATTTTTCGCCACTTTATCCATAGTAAGTTTACTACCTGAAAGTTCGCCGTTTATAACGTTTATATCTTCGTCGGTTTCGGGCGCATTTTTATCTTCGCATAGATAGTCGGTTATAAAAATAACCTTGTCTTTGCCTTTAAGTTTTATAAGAATTTCTAACATTTCTTTTCTTACGTGAGCGTGGTTTTTATCAAAGATAACTTCGTAGTAAAACCCGTCTAGATACATTGCTGAAAGGTCGAAATCTAGGTCTTTTGTGCCAACGTAGTATGGGTTAGAATACGGCGTGTAGCCCGTTGCATCGAATATATGGGTAATTAGACTTGCACCGCTATCTCTTGCCGATTTTATAACGGGAAAACTTGCCGTGCTATGCCCTATTCCGATTACAATTTCTGGGGCTTTTTCTTTTACGTCTTTAATAAAATCTAAAACTCCACAAACTTCGGGCGAACAAGTCCAACTTTTAACTACACCCGTTTTTATATATTCGTTGTATAACAAACTATTTGGTTGGTTATCTTGCTTATTGCCTATATTTGCACCGAGAGAACTATTTAAATATGGGCCTTCTAGGTGTGCACCGTAAATGTTGGTTAACGTTTTTGATAGGCGCTTAATATCAAAAAGGGATTTTAAGATAGTTTCGTGTGGGATATTTCGGTAAAACGAAATAAGCATAGTAGTAGTGCCGTGAGATTTATGGTATGCAGAAACTTTTTCTATATCTTCGTGCCCAAGCGCGCCTTGCCCACCATGACAATGCACGTCTATAAATCCTGGCAAAATATAATTGCCTTGGCAATCTTCGAAGTTAAAATTCGGGCATGTTTCGCTAACCGAAATTATTTTACCATTTTCTATCGAAACGTAGCCACCAAATAAAATTTTATTTTTTAATACTATATTACCTTTATACGTTTTTATCATTTTTTTCGTTAAGTACATAACTTTTATATTCTTCTGGGGTTTTGCCTACAAAATTCTTAAATGCGAAAAAAAATCCGTTATAAGAATTATAGCCACAACTATAAGCGACGTCTATAAGCGCCGTTTTATTTTGCCTTATTAACATACAAGCATGCTCAATTCGTTGTTTTGTAAGAGTTTTCTTAAATCCACCGCTAAAAATTTTCTTTACAACTCTATAAGTTTGCGAGGTGGAAATGCAAAGTTCGTCGGCAAGGTCTAAAATGGTAACGTTTTCTGCGTATCTAGTTTGAAAAAACTCTTCTACCTTTTTCTTTTGCCAAGAACTACTTTCTTTTTCAAATTCGTTCTTATCCTCTATGTTTAAGTTTAGTTTAATTTCGTCTTTGATTTTTTTTGCTAAAATTATATAAAAAAGTGAAAAATATGCTTGAAGTTCATGCTGATTTTCTTCTTTAAAATCTTTGGTAATAATTTTATTTATTATCGACGTCAACTCCTCGTCGTATATAACAAAATAATTTTTTACTAGTTTATAAACGTTATTGTAAAAAGAATATTCAGAAAACTTTTTGTCGAATTTTTTATATTTATTATTTTTATATAGTCCAAAACTAAAACAAATTCTTTCTAAGTTACTATCGTGTTTTTTTGGAAAGTGGCTAGCATTTGGCGCAATCAAGCAAATAGCGCCTTCGTTTAGCGTTACTATTTCACCGTTTATTTCAAGAATAGCACTTCCTTTTTTGATAAAATGAACTTCGTTGTTTACGTGAAAGTGCGTTGTGTCTTTCCATGTTTTGGTTTGTTTAAGATTTTGTATGTCAAACCAAGTTTTAAATTTGGCATCACCTAAGAATAATTCTATTTCATTCATATTTTTATACCCTATTTAAATTTTGCAGATTGCTTGTTAACTAGCATTTCTATTTTGCCGTATATCCACCGTCTAGCGCTATCGTTGCGCCCGTCATATACAAAGACGCGTCTGACGCTAGATAAATTATTATACCCATAATATCGGTATTGTTTGCCATTCTTTTTAAGAAGGTTCTTTCGTTATATCTATTAACAAATCGTTCGTCTTGATTATTAAACAGTCCTCCAAGTTGCAACACGTTGCATCTTACGCCAAATGGACCGTATTTACTAGCCATAAATCTCGTTAGGTTCGTTAGCCCTGCTTTATGAAAGAAATAATCGGGCGAAGAAAAACCACTAAAAGAAACGTCTTTATATAAAGTGTCGTCTGGACCTAATTCGCCCATATAAGAACCTATATTTATTATACTGCCACCACCTTGTTTTGCCATTATATCGCCAAAAACTCTATGCAATATAAAAGCGCCCGTACCGTTTACTATTAGACTTTTAGAAAAATTTTCTGCTTCGTCATCAAAACTTTTCACACAACGAAGTACGGCGTTGTTTACTAATACGTCTATCTTGTATTTTTCACTAACACGCTTTGCAAAGTTGTTAATGCTTTCTTCGTTGCCTTGGTCTAGTTCTTCCGTGATGACGTTATAGCCTTTCTTTATTAGTTCATTTGCATATTCTTGATTTTTTCCTTTGTTTCTAGACGCAATTATAACCCTTGCACCAGCCGACGCTAACGCCTCGGTTATTTGTTTACCGTAATTACCACTTCCACCGGTAACTATTGCCGTTTTACCTTTTAAAGAAAAAATATTTAATACGTTTTCCATTTTTTCACCTATATTTTCTATTAAAATTTACACGTTTATTTCGTCTAATAAAACCACTCTACCGTTTTCGTTTCGACTACGAAGTCCTGCTATTATTATCTTCATCATTTCTATCGTGTCGTTAAAGTCCACAGGTTCTTCGCCCGTTCTAAGCCATTTGACAAAAAGGTCAAGTTGCTTTTTAAAAGCATAATAAGAATCTTTACATTGAATGTAGTTACTACCTTTAGTTCCTATCATAAGTATTCCTGCACCTGCCATACCCACGCCTTGAGGTATATCGACTCTACAACCGTTTTTATGGACTAAATGCACTTGTGCTTGCTCGTAAACACCCGTGTTTTGTACAGATATAAAGCCTTTACCTAATATAGGGTACATTTGTTCTACTGCGTGAATTCCGTATTCTTCCCACCTTTTAGACATAGGCGAACATATATACATTAGTTTGCCTAGTTCGTAGGTGCTAGCATAATACGGCTCGTATTCTTTTGCGTATCTTAGGCAAGAAGACGTTATGAACTTTTTACCTTCTTTTCGCCATTTTATAAACGTTTTTAGGTCTTCTTCGGTATTAATTAAAGGTTTATCAATAAACATCGGAATTCCCGCGTCTAAAAAAGGTTTACACCTATCAACGTGCTCGTTTCCGTTATCTGTTGCGCATATTACAGCGTCAACCTCGCCTATCATATCTTCTGGACGCTCTACAACGTTCTCTATTAAAGACGCTTTCGCAACGTGTCTTGCTCTTTCTATGCCCTCAAATCCCGTGCAACAAATGTGAGTGATTTTTGCGCCTTTTATACCTAAAGTTTCTGTAGGTTGCTTTCCTAAATAATCTGGAATTACCGGGAAAGGACACTCTTTTTCCATAATTTCTTTGTTATACCCGTTAAACATAGCACTCCAAGAATAAGGGTGCCCGTTGCCCTCGGTATAGCCTAGTATGCCTATTTTTAGTTCTTTATCTTTTAATGGAAAATCGCTCATAAAAACTCCTAATTCGTTCTTTTTGTTGTAAATAATCAACTTCTTTAAAATATTTTATTATATTTTAATCTTAAACACAATAAAAAAAATTTGCTTTATACAGTTTTTTTATGCACGATTTTTTAATCACAATAACCGTCATTAAAAAGCAAAAAAATAGCGTTACGAATTTCGCAACGCTATTTTGAGTTTTGATTTGATTTAGTTATCGCCTTTGCACGCTATTATAAAACCAACTAACTGCACTATATAATATACAACCAAGGCAAAAGTTAGATGTATTATATACATTATTAGATAAAATAAGCCGGCAAGCAACATTGCCCATAAAATCATTACGAATAGTGGAAGACCACACGTATCTTGCCCGTAACTAGTATCACCGTCTCTAAAATATTCTACCCAAGTTGAACTATCGCCTGAGGCTGCAATGCTTACTAAAACGATAGAAGAACCTATGCCCATAAACAATGGCACGAGACATATTCCGTTTAGAATATACATAAACGTTCCCGCGTTTTCGTTTATACTTTCTATACTATTTACTAACGCTGGGACAAGTAAACCTATGCCTACGCCGAACGCCGTAGAAATAATAATTCTTACTATTTTTGATACGTTTCTATCAGGACTTAAAATAAACGCCAGAAATCTTACTAATATAACTCCACCGATTAAAAATAAAAAAAACATATTAACCTCTTTTTTTGACGTGTTTTTATTTGATTATATCACAATAATGCACGTTTTGCAAATAAAATTATAAACCCCGCTAAAACATAACTTTAATAATAAAAAAACAAGTCTAGATTTTTCTAGACTTGTTCGTTTTTTAGTATTTTAGCGCTTATTTTTTAAATGCTTCTTCGATTGCAACTGCAACGGCTACGGTCATACCAACCATTGGGTTGTTACCAGCACCGATTAAACCCATCATTTCTATAAATAATGGCAAAAATCAATGAATTTTGCTTTTTATTAAATACAACTAAATTATTTAAATGTTAGTAGCGATAAAAAACATTTAGTTTAGCATATAAAAACTTTTTGTTTAAGTGATAAAATACTATTTTGATTTAATAGCGCTACATCATTTTAATAAAACTAGAACAAATGCCTAGGGGCAGCCGAATAATACTGTACTGTAAAATCGTATAAATCTTCGCCAAAAGTTTTTGTTTTTTCCACATTAAACTTCCCTTGTACATCGGCTGAAATTGATTGATAAACATCAGAGTTCGTATTAAGTATATACAGATTATTGTTTTCATATGTAAAATAAAAAACATTATCTTCAAAATATAATTTTAATATAAAACTCCTTAATGTGGATTGTTCAAAATCATAGATAATCTCATAACTTATAAACATAGGATTACTATTTTTTTGTTCACAATACAAGTTTGTGTATATTGTATTTTTGTCTTCGGCATAACTCATATTAAATCTTATTAAATATGCCATGTCCCTTGGGTCCACACCCATACTTCCTTCACGGAAAATTTTTGATTCTATATATTCATCAGTTAAAATAAAACTTTCCGTTTCACAAATATTTTTTAAAAATCCTACAAGCCAAACAGCGGCAATAACAACATTAAGTTCATCATACGCAACAAGGGTTAAATCATTTTCCAATATTAAATACCTTCTTGCCTTTGATAAATTAAGAATATAATTTGAAGTTGAACTTGCAACATCGTTAAACACTTCTGCATAATCTTCTTTGGTAATTACTAAATTTAATAAGTCATCAACAGTCGAAGGTTTATTGCATGCACTTAAAGCACTTGACGATAAAACCACTAGTAGCGAAAGAAAAATAGCAAATAATTTTTTCATAAAACTCCTTGTCGGTTACCACTTCATGTTTTTATTACTGGGTAAAATCTCTTACCAAAATAAATAAATTAAACACATTATATAAGATTTCTCAAATATGATGTGTCTAACTTTTTTATTATTGATTTTTTGTTTTACAAGATTTTTTGAATAGAAATATCAAATTCCAAAGACTTCTAAAACCTTAAAATCATTAGTATTTAACTAATTATTTCTTAAATGCTTCTTCGATTGCAACTGCAACGGCTACGGTCATACCAACCATTGGGTTGTTACCAGCACCGATTAAGCCCATCATTTCTACGTGGGCTGGAACTGAAGAAGAACCTGCAAATTGCGCATCGCCGTGCATACGACCCATAGTATCGGTCATGCCGTATGATGCTGGGCCTGCTGCCATGTTGTCTGGGTGAAGAGTTCTACCAGTACCGCCACCACTTGCAACAGAGAAGTAGTTTTTGCCGTTTTCGATAGCCCATTTTTTATAGGTACCTGCAACTGGGTGTTGGAATCTAGTTGGGTTGGTTGAGTTACCAGTGATAGAAACGCCAACGTTTTCTAGTTTCATGATAGCAACGCCTTCTGGAACAGAGTCTGAACCATAGCATTTAACGTTTGCTCTTGGGCCTTTTGAGAAAGCCTTTTCGCTAACTACTTTAACTTCTTCGGTATAAGGGTCGAATTCGGTTTCTACGTAAGTAAAGCCGTTGATTCTTGAAATGATATACGCTGCGTCTTTACCAAGACCGTTAAGGATAACTCTTAAAGGTTTAACCCTAACTTTGTTAGCGTTAAGTGCGATTTTGATTGCGCCTTCTGCTGCTGCGAAAGATTCGTGACCTGCTAAAAAGCAGAAGCATTCGGTTTGTTCGCTTAAAAGCATTTTACCTAGGTTGCCGTGGCCTAGACCAACTTTTCTGTTTTCTGCAACAGAGCCTGGAATACAGAAAGATTGTAAACCGATACCGATATTTCCTGCTGCGGTTGCTGCAGATTTGTCGCCAGTTTTTTCAGCGAGTTTAATTGCGATTGCTGCGCCAACGGTGTATGCCCATTTAGCGTTTTCAAAGCAAATTGGTTGAGTTTCTTGTACGATAGTGTATGGATTAATTCCTAACTTATCGCAAATTTCTTTACATTCATCAATAGATGAAATGCCATATTCAGCAAGAGTAGCAAGGATTTTCGCTTCTCTTCTTTCATAACCTTCGAATTGAGCCATTTTAATTCCCTCCTTACTCTTTACGTGGGTCGATATATTTTACAACCCCGTCTTCCGGTTTAAATCTACCGTAAGTGCCTTTTGATTTTTCGTACGCTTCGTTAGGGCTCATACCTTTTTTAATAAAATCAGTCATTTTGCCAAGAGAAACGAATTCGTAGCCAACAACTTCGTCGTTTTCGTCAAGAGCCATTCTCGTGCAATAGCCCTCGGTCATTTCTAGGTATCTAACGCCTTTTGCTTTGGTGCCGTACATAGTACCTACCATTGAGCGTGCACCTTTACCAAGGTCTTCCATACCAGCGCCGATTACTAAACCATCTTCTGAGAAAGCAGATTGTGAACGGCCGTAAACGATTTGTAAGAATAGTTCGCGCATAGCGGTGTTAATAGCGTCGCAAACAAGGTCGGTGTTAAGTGCTTCTAGTAAGGTTTTACCAGGAAGAATTTCTGCTGCCATTGCCGCAGAGTGAGTCATACCCGAGCAACCTATGGTTTCTACGAGTGCTTCTTCGATAATACCGTTTTTAACGTTTAGTGATAATTTACATGCGCCTTGTTGTGGTGCGCACCAGCCTACACCGTGAGTGTATGCAGAGATATCAGTAATCTCTTTTGCTTTTACCCATTTACCTTCTTCTGGAATAGGAGCAGGACCGTGGTGTGGACCTTTTGCAACGCAACACATTTCTTTTACTTCAGTTGAATATTGCATTAAAATATGCCCTCCGTTTTTTTATTACAACATTATTATAACAAGTTTTATTTTTTTTAGCAATTATTTTTTAACGCTAATGTCAGTTTTTGTTGGTTTTTTGACTATTTTTCTATATTTCTTTTGTAATGAAATAGATACTGCTGAAAATATCCTGCGTTTTCTTTGAATTCTTTTATAAAATAATCGGCAATTTGTTCGCGATTAGTTAGCGTGCCGTTAAAATGCTCTCTATACACTTTTTCTATCCACGTGTCTACGGGAAATGCCGTGGTGTTTTTATAGCCGAACAGAATTATACAATCGGCAACTTTTGGACCTATGCCGTAAATACTAACAAGCGCTTTTTTTAGTGTTTTATATTCAAAATTTTTATATGAATATAAATCTAATCCGCCTACTATTGCTTTTGCAAAACTTAAAAGATATTCTGCGCGGTAACCAAGCCCTGCTTTTTTCAAGTCGTTTACGCTAGCGTTTGCTAGGCGTTCGGCTGAAAAAAAGCCGTAGTATTCTTTACCCATAAAAGACTTTTTTTCGCCGTAGTTCGCGCAGAGTTTTTCGATTATACTTCTTATTCTTGGAATATTGTTGTTTTGTGAAATTATAAAAGAAAAGGCGGTTTCTAATAAATCCTGATTAAGTAGCCTGATTCCCTTTCCTGCGCTAGCCGATTTTATTAAGATATTAACATTGGTATTTTGCGCGCTAGAATAAATTTTAGCATAGTCGTTCTCTATATCGAAATAATGGCTAAAATATTCGTAATCGGTATCGTTTACCATTATAATGGTAAAATCCCCGTCTTGATAGGCAAAAGCGCATCTATCACGGCTAAATACAAGATACCCGTTTTCGTGCGGTTTATACCTGAAAATTTGCCCGCATTCTAGCGTGTCTTTTATATTAAAGAATTCACTGTTTAACTTAAAAGTTTTCATACTGATATTATAAAGAAAACGGATTGAAAAATCAATCCGTTTTTACTTTTTTATTTATTTTTTTTGTGCAGATTCCCATTCTTCTTTGGTTGCGTAAACGCTAACTTTCTTGCCGTCTCTGCCGTCTCTTTCGAAACTTACGAAACCATCGATTAAAGCAAATAAAGTATCGTCTTTACCAAGACCTACGCTGTTGCCTGCGTGGATTTTAGTCCCGCGTTGACGAACGATTATGCTACCTGCTGAAACGAATTCGCCGTTGTTTGCTTTAATACCTAATCTTTTAGCGTTGCTGTCTCTGCCGTTTTTGGTGCTACCGCCACCTTTGTGGTGCGCAAATAATTTAATAAAAAACATCATATTATTTTGCCTCCTCTTCGGTTTTAGCCTTTGCAGTTTTCTTAGGTGCAGAGATTTCTAAAATCTTTACAGCGGTGAATAACTGTCTGTGACCTTGTTTCTTTCTTTCGTTCTTTTTTGCTTTGTATTTGTACACGATAACTTTTTTATCTTTACCTTGTTCAATTACTTCGCCAACAACAACGAATTTTTTAGCGTCGCCTAAAACTTTGATACCCTTTTCGTCTGATACCATAAGTGCTGGAAACTCTACTTTTGCGCCAACTTCTGCATTAAGTTTTTCGAACTTAACAACAGTGCCAACTTCAACTTTGTACTGTTTAGAACCGTTTTCTACGATTGCGTACATGTTTGCCTCCGTTCTATTACGCCGAGTGTGAATTTGGGGCGGTTTTTACACGCTTATAAAACCCCTCTCGAGCGATCTTTGATTATTTTACACGATTTACGGCTAATTGTCAAATGATTTACGCATAATTTTTTGAGATTTACTAAAACTATTTTCATAAAATTTACGGAGGTTTTTTATGAGTATTAACGAATACAACGTTAAGGCAATTAACGACGTTTATAAAAACGCGCATATCGCACTTCAAAGCATTTCAGACATTTTACCATCTGTTAAAGATGAAAATTTAGTAGCCGAACTTAAAGAACAATACGATGGCTACGACAACGTTATCGGCAAGATTTCTTCTTATATGGCTAAGGAAGGATTAGAGCCAAAAGACGTTAACCCTATTAAAAAGGCTATGCTTTGGACTAGCATTAAAATGAAAACTATTTTTAACGATAGCACTAATCAAATTGCCGAAATGATGATTAACGGTACGGTTATGGGCATTAACGAACTTGTGGCTATGCAAAACGAAAAATCTAACCTAAAACCTGAAATTGCAGAACTCGTTGACGAACTTACTGCACTCGAAGAAAAATACGAGCAAAACTTAAAAAAATTTTTATAAAACTTATAGTTTTAAGAGATAGCGCTTGCTTTTGCTTGCGCTTTCTTTTTTTATAATTTTAGACACACATTAAAAATCGCGTCATTTTTTGTTATAAAATTGGATAAAATTCTTATAAAATTCACGTTTTATTTAAGCCAAAACAATTGACAAAAACACGTTTTATTTATACAATATTATAGTAAAACTATATAAGGGGCGAAAATATGCTTGCTATTACTAATGCAACGGTCGTTATGCACGACCATTATATTGAAAACGGCATTATCCTTTGCGTTAACGATAAGATTGTTAAAGTTGGCAAAATGAAAGACGTTCCCGTTCCTACCGGTGCGGAAATTATCGATGCAAAGGGTTTATACGTTGGGCCTGGGCTTGTTGAAATACACACCCACGCAATTAACAAACAATGGATATTTGATAACCCCGAAGAAACTTCTTGTTGTCTTTTAGAACACGGAGTTACAAGCGTTCTTCCCGCGCTTTACTACAACCTATCTAAAACCGATTATATAAAAGCGATAGATAAAATTGTTTCTGCTTACAAAAAGGGCTTATTCCCTAACTTTGCAGGGCTTTATATGGAAGGGCCTTACCTTAACCCAAACTTTGGTTGCGATAGAGAAAAAAACACTTGGAAAGGCGAAATTAAGCGCGAAGATTATATCGACGTTATCGATAAGGCTATTGAATACGCTAAGGTTTGGTGTATTTCGCCTGAAAGAGAAAATATTGATGCGTTCGTTAGCGACGTTAGGGCCAAAAATCCTGACGCTGTTTTTGCCGTTGCGCACAGCGAAGCCACGCCCGAACAAATACATAAGTTTATTCCGCTTGGGCTTAGAATAGGCACGCACCACACTAACGCTACTGGAACTATTTTTAAGTATTCGGAAGTTAGGGGCGTTTGCGTTGACGAAGTGGTTAATTATAGCCGTGATATCTATGCTGAACTTATTTCTGATAAAATGGGGCTACACGTTGACCCTTACATGCAACGCTTAGTTAGAAGAATAAAAGGCGACGACAGAATTATTTTAATTTCAGATCAATTCGTTGCAAACGGGCCTATCCCCGCAGGATACGAAGACGCAACCGACATTAACTTTGACAACGCTGGCGAAATTGCGGGGTCTAACCTAACGCTAGACGTTGCTTGTAGAAATTTTATGATTCATACCGGCGCTTCTATATGCGACGTGTTTAGGTTTGCTTCATACAATCCGGCAAAAGCCGTAGGACTTAAAAATTTAGGCGAGATAAGAGAAGGCGCTATCGCCGACCTTGTTATCGTTGACGATAAATTTAACGTTAAGAAAACAATATTAAAAGGAGAATTATAATGAGTAAAATTTTCGAACCAAATACCAGTTTTGATTTTACCCCTGCTTCTTTCGTGCCTTTTAAGGACAGAGAACTCTGCGAAAAGCTTCGTAAAATCAGTGGTAAAGACCTTGAAATCCGCAAGGATAGTTGGCACCCTGAATTTGACGTAAAGGTTATGATGAACCCACACCCTGTTCTAATCGCTACGTTATTTTCTAGGATTAAAGAAGCATCTGAAAAAGGCAAGAAAATTACCTTGATTTTAGGTAACCCTGAACCAGATACTTATATCCCACTTGCACAACTTATCAATTACTTCAAGGTAGACTGCCGTAACGTTCACCTATTTGCTATGGATGAATGGGCTGACCAAGACGGTAACATCGCACCAGAAACCTATAAGGCTGGTTTTGCACACTCTATGCTAAAATACCTAGTTTATCAAATTGATGAAAAACTTCGTATGCCACTAGAAAACGTGCATTACCCAACCAACAAAAATATCAACAGTTATTCTGATATGATTACCGATTGTGGCGAAGGTGGCGCAGATATATGCTCTTCTTCTCCTGGTTGGACCGGACATATGGCGTTTATCGACCCTGTTCCTGATTTCTTCCCTAAGGGATTTGATCCAGCAGTTCCACCAACCCCTGCTCAAATCGAAGAATGGCTAAATATGAAGGCTAGAATTGTTGACCTTCACCCACTAACCGTTGCTCAAAACTCGTTGCACGGCGTATTCGGTCAATCTGGTTATATTGCAGACGTTCCACCAAAAGCCGCAACCATCGGCCCTATCGACGTTAAGAACGCAAGAGAAAGAATCGAAGTTCACGCACTACTTACCAACGCAACCTTCTCTTCTTGGCAACGTATGACTTCTAGATTAGTTCTTCACGGACCTGTTACCCCACTTATACCAAGTTCTATGCTACAAACCATGAAAACCTTAGTTTTAGTTAGCGACGAACTTGCAGCACCATTTGATTGCTGGGAAAAAGTTGGCTACTAATATTTAGTAGATTTACTAAAAAATTAAAACCCTTTCGAATCTCTCGAAAGGGTTTTTTTATTTTTCTTTATTTGTTATTCCACCCACACTCTAATCCAAGTTGGTGAATAACTGTAAAACATTACGCCACCTATCATAACCTCATCTATAACATACACGTCTCGCATAATATAATTATCAATTATGTCTATAACAAGCGCGCCGTTATATGTCCCGTAATATAAATTCAAATAAATGTAAGAAGAAGAAATCCATCTCTTTTTAAGTATTTCTACTTTATAAGTTCTTGTTATTTTTCTTATTGTCCTTTTACTTAAAACGCTAGGCGATAATTTTTGTTTTAAGAAGTTTTGTTCGTCTTTATTTTGCATTAAATTATAATGGTCTGCTATTTCTGTTAAATCGCTTTCGGTTAAAAGTCCGTTGGCATACGCTTTTTCTATCGTATAAAAAGTTCCCGTTGGACCTATACAAGAAAATATCGGTAGCAAGATTGCAACACATAAAACTATGGGCAGAACAATTTTTAACACTCTTTTCATAACGACGTCTCCATTTTTATGGCTAAAAGTCTTGCTTTGTTATATACTACCATAAAATATAAAGATATGCAATACGTTTATATTTTTTAACACAAAAAAACGCTTGGGGTTTCCAAGCGTTTTAAGTTTTTCGTTTAGATTTACTATTTATCTCTTCTGGTAAGTTGAAGAGTATAGTGAACGTCGTCGGCTTTTTCTCCTATTATTTTAATTTTTTATATATTGATATTCTATAACCATCGTTATAAGTTATTGTTGTGTCGGCTACTATCTCATAGCCTTCTACTAGAAAAGTATCTACGTCTTTAAACTCAATTATTACAGCGTGGCAACCATTAAATTCGCCAATGTACTTTATAATTCTAACGTCTTTATTACTACAATTTCTACGAGCATATTGCTTTGCATAACTTTTCTTCAGTTCGTTAGAAATTTCATTTGCTAGCGAACTGCTACCCCCTTTATTCTGTATTTCTGCAATTAATTGCACGTCTTCTTTTGTGATATATCCATTACTATACGCTTCTTTTAGTGAGTAAAAAGTGCCGTAATTTGCACAGCCACATAAAAATATTGGCATAAGCATTGCAACACATAAAACTATGGGCAAAACAATTTTTAATACTCTTTTCATAACGACGTCTCCTTTTTTATGGCTAAAAGTCTTGCTTTATTATAATTACAGAAAATTAGGTTTGTTAAAAAAACTATAAGTATACCACTAATAACAATTAAATATTTTTTCCCTTTTTGTAATTTATTCATATAAAAACCTCTCTATTTCTTCCACAGTTCAAAACTCATAAAGCCTTTTTTAAAACGAATACCTCCAATTATATCAAACCCTTCAATAATTACAGCCGGATTTTCGATATCAACATTACTATATTTAATAACATAATAGTCGTTATAACAGCCGTAATAATATATTATAAAAGTATCCGGTTTTTCTCTGTTCTTACTTCTTTTAGAGAGGGCTTTCTTTATCGTGCGCTCAACGCTTTTATCTAATTCACCTTTTTCGGTAGGCGTAAAACCTTCAAATAGTTCTTCGTTATATTTATAATTATTTGAATTATATGCAATGTTTAATAAATCTTCGTAGGATATAAGTTTATCGTTATATGCTTGTTCTAAACTATAAAAAGTTCCCGTTGGACCTAAACAAGAAAATATCGGTAGTAAGATTGCAACACATAAAACTATGGGCAGAACAATTTTTAATACTTTTTTCATAACAACGTCTCCTTTTTTATGGCTAAAAGCCTTGCTTTATTATAATTACAGAAAATTAGGTTTATTAAAAAAATCCTTGTATAAGATTTATAATTCATATACCCCCCCTTAATCCATTATAATGTTCTTGTTGTACACGTATAATGTTCTGTATCTATAGAACATTACCCCTGCTATCTCTTTATCTACAGGAGGAAATATATCTCCGTAATATTTATAAAAAACAAACGCTACAACACAATCATTGTAAGTCCCATAATATGTAAATGCACTTATATCGTTTTCATCTGCATCTGGGTGATTCTTTTTTATACCAGGCCATTGTAAATAAGATAGTTTTACAGTTTTTTCTACTTTTCTAGGTAGTTCTGCTTTTGGTATTAGGTCAAAATCTGGTTCTTCGGTTTCGTGATTATAGTAATATGCAATGGATTTTAGGTGCTCTTGGGTTATCCAACCTGCTTCGTATGCCTCTTCTAAAGTCTTTTCTGCGTAATATTTTCTATTGCATGCACCTAGCACACACGTGCTTAAAAGCATTATTGTTGCCAAAACAATTACTATCACTTTTTTTAACACTCTTTTCATAACGACGTCTCCATTTTTATGGCTAAAAGCCTTGCTTTATTATAATTAAGTTCCTGAAACGGCAACAATCAACCTACAATCATTTTCAAAATATACCAAATATATTCTGTGTATACTAATATAATAATAATATTTGCTTAAAAAAAACGGCTTAAATTCTCGTGGTATTTGCACATTATCAGTAAAATCTTCTGTCATAAGTTCATAAAACTCTTTTTCAAGCCTGTTATTATCTCCAGCAACAAAACAATTTTCTTCTAGCCAACTATTTGGTCGTTCTTTAAAATCAAAAACAGCATACATAGCCCTTCTACCATGCATAAATCCTTTTGTTTTATCTGTGTATAGATAAGACATTTCTACGTCTAATGGTATCTCTATATTTATTTCTGAAATCAAAAATTCTCTAACATATTCTACACCCTTTTTTTTGGGGTAAAATATAAAGGGAAGAAATATGGTTGCAAGATAAACTAACACAATAAAAATCAATATCCCTAACAACAAAGCAAATACCTTAAAAACCCCTAATACTCTTTTCATAACGACGTCTCCTTTTTTATGGCTAAAAGTCTTGCTTTGTTATATACTACCATAAAATATAAAGATATGCAATACGTTTATATTTTTTAACACAAAAAAACGCTTGGGATTTCCAAGCGTTTTAAGTTTTTCGTTTAGATTTACTATTTATCTCTTCTAGTAAGTTGAAGAGTGTAGTGAACGTCGTCGCCTTTTTCTTCGTCGGTGAATTTTCTGCCAGTATCGATAACTTTTCCGTCGTTATACTTTCTGTCGTTAACAGATTCGGTAGTGCCCATAACGGTTACGTTTACTTGGCGATGTCTTGCTCTTACTTGGTCCCAGTCGATAAAGTAGATGTGTGCGAATTCGCCACCGTCTAGAACGCCGTCTTTAATAGTCATAGTTTCTGACCTACCAAAGAAAACTGAACGAAGATGTCCGTCAGTATTAAGTGAAGTGTAGTCGCCTGGTTCGTTAACGAATCTACCGAATTTAGAGTGGATAGGACCTGGGTGCATATAAGCGTTGTTTTCAGAGTAGTCTGGAACTAACTTTTGCATAATTTTAAGTAGGTCGTGTTGCAAAAACTCTAAGTCGTAGATATCAACGTCGTGCGAACATTCTTGAACCATTACTGAACAAGTAGTGTGGTGAGACGCGATGGTAACAGTGCCGTTTTTGATACCAGATTGCTTTACGATATCAATAATTTCTGGCGAAATGTCGTGAAAGGTTGGTCTCCAACCCTTTGATTGTAGTTCTAGTTCTTTTTGAAACACCTTAAATTCCATAATTTTTTTCTCCTATATTTTGCCCTTTCGGGATAAATTTTTCAATTTGTTTTGTAGTTTATTTTTTTGTTCTTTCGTCGTATGCTCTGCGAACGGCAGAAATCATTTCTTCGGCTAGTTTAAGCGGGTCTTTTGCCTTTGCTATTGCTGATGAACAGCCTGATGCCGACGCGCCGGCTTTTATTATATTGTAGCAATCTTCGCCCTTAGTGATACCTGCCGACGGGAACGGCTTGATTTCTGGGTTAATTTCTTTAATAACCCTAATAACCTCGTCAACGTAAGCCTTGTCTGCCGGTTTGCCCGTGCCGATTAGTTCTGATGGTTCTGCAACGATTATGTTTGGGGCAAGTTTTGCGATTGCTTTAACTTCTTCTATACTGTCTGCGCAAACCATAGTTGCAAGCCCTAATTCGTCTGCACGTTTTATTGCTTTTTCGATTTCTTCTAAGGTAAGTTTATGTTCAGCGTGGTTTAGCATAACGCCAACTGCGCCTGCGCATTTAACGGCTTCAGGAAGTGTTCTACCCATGCCACGACCAACTTCTATACCGTCCATATGTTGAGAGTAAACGTGTATTCTTTTAGAAGTGTGCTTTGCAACGTTATAAATTTCGGTATCGGGAATATCTAGAACAACGTCTACACCGTATTTTTTTGCAAGTTTATCTAGCCCTTTTGCCATTTTAAGCAACGTCTCGCCGTACATATAACATTTTGGGCCGTATTCGAAGAAAGGTTCGCTAATTTTGTAGTTTTTTACCATCGTAGTTCTCCTATTTTTTTAGTGCTTTTATCGTTGCAAACAAACTTTGTGCCGTTTGCCTATATAATTCTTTGCTGTTTTCTAAAATATTTTCTAGTGAATCGGGCTTGTTTATTATAGAATAAACGCCTTTAAGCCCTAGTTCGTAGGCTTTTTCTACGCCAACGCCAACACTACCTACGATAGCGAACACGGGAACGCCTTTTTTATTTGCCCTATTTAGTATGCCTGAAATTACTTTACCTTGGGCAGATTGCTCGTCTATTCTGCCTTCGCCCGTTATTATCGCAGTTGCGCCTTTGATTTTTTTATCAAAATCGTTAAGGTCTAAAACGTAGTCTATCCCCGAAACCATTTTGGCGTTTAAGCCTAGTTTTAAGGCAAAGCCAAGTCCGCCCGCAGCGCCACCGCCAACTATTTCGGTTTTAGCAAGCGCAAGGCTTTTTAGCACCTTGCTCTCGTAGTTTTTCATGCCACGCTCTAAAACTTCCATCATTTCGGGCGTTGCACCTTTTTGTTTTGAATATACCGCCGTTGCACCACGCTCGCCCGTGAGTGGGTTATTAACGTCGCATAACACGGTAAATTTTATATCGCTATATTTCTTTAATGGCGATAAATCAACTTTATCGATTAGTTCTAATTCTTCGCCCGTGCCTTGTGCAAGATTTCCGTTAGATAGATAAAACTTTGCGCCTAGCGCGATTAGTGCGCCCATACCCCCGTCGTTCGTGGCACTTCCGCCGATGGTGATAGTGATGTTTTTATAGCCGTTAGTAATAGCGTCTAATATCAGTTCACCCGTGCCGAAAGTAGTGGCTTTCAGTGGGTTCCTTTCGTTAGAATTTAATAACGGCAAGCCAGACGCTTCGCTCATAGAAATCACGGCAGTATCGTCGTATGTGCCATAGCGCGCCGTAATTTTTCTAAAAAGTGGGTCTAAAACTTGTTTCGTTATAATCTTGCCGTTTTTTGCGCTGATAATAGCGTCTAACGCGCCTTCGCCCCCGTCTGATACGATTACGGTTTCTAACAGCGGTTTATCAAACACGCTAGTGGCAACGCTCGATAAAATTTCGTTTATTTCGGTTTGCGTTAAACTGCCCTTAAATGAATCCGACGAAAAAACTAGTTTTGTTTTTTTCATTTATTTATTCAACCTTTCTCCAACTGCGCCACCTGGGTGAATAAGTGCAAATTGTTCGTTCTTAAAGCCCGTTTCTTCTATTAACGCTGTTTGAAGTGCGTGGAATATCATACATAGCGCAGTAGTAGAAGTAGTGCCTTGAGAGTTGTATTTATCAGTTTCGCGGTTTACGTATTGTTTTATAACCACGTCTGCCCCAAGTGCTAGCGGACTTTCTAAATTTTCAGTAACGGTGATAACTTTTACCTTTTTTGCTTTGCAGATATCTAGTATAGGCAAAAGTTCTTTGGTTTTACCCCCGCGTGATGCGAAAACCATAACGTCGCCCTCGGTTAGAAAGCCAGTTGCGCCGTGCACTGCTTCTGCCGGAGAAATAAACCTTGCAGGGCGTTCGATACAACATAGCAAATGTGCCATGTGCATACAAATTATGCCCGAATGCCCACAGCCACAAGTGCCTATTCTGGGCGCGTTTTTAAGAAGTTCTACTGCCTTAGAAAATTCTTCTTCGTTTAAGTGATTTAGCATTTCGGCTATACATTCACTTTCTATTTTATACGCTTCTTTTACTGCTTTTATAGTTTGTTCTTTCATTGAATTGACCTTGTTTTTAACTTTTAAAATATTATATCATAAAAATATTTATTTGTCAAAATGAAATACTGCCTATTTTATAATATTTATGACTGATTTTATAATGTATATCAATAAAAATAACCGCCTTGTTTCAGGCGGTTATTTGTTGTTGTTATTTTATTGCTTCAAGCAAATATTCAAGTGATTTTTCTACCATTTTTTTGCCGGTTTCCATTGAAGCGTTTTTAGCAGATTTCGTAAACCAGTGCTTCACGTCGTCAATCCTGTCTAGTTTAATGCAATCTGGGTAAAGCGCCATTAAGATTGAACTTTCAAATTCGCCAGCATGGTCGTATCCGGTTGCGTTTTGAACGGCAGTGCTCATGGTTGGGATAACTTTAATCCAACTAAACGGATTGTTTGCACCTTCTAGTTCTTCGTAGTAGTTGGCGTAGTTTTCGCTACCCCACCAGCCTTGACCGAGCGTTTCTTCTAGATATTCCATGGTAGCGCGTTTTGCAGCGGTACGATAGCAAAGCGTCATAGGCATTTCAGATTCTTGTTCGAATTGGTGGTGAATTACCACGTAGATATTTCTAAAACCTGAATACAGCATACTCTTGAACACGTAGTAAACGTAGTCTTCGAAAGCGCGTTCTGGAACGTGAACGGTGCCACTTTCTTTTCCGCCAACCGCGTAACTAGACGGGCTATACGAAATAGTTGGGGCAATCATAATTTCTTTCTTTTCGGCAACAAGTTTAACTAGCCCTTCTGCAACTAGCGTGTCGCAACCGTAAGAACAATGCGGGCCGTGATATTCTACCGTTCCGCCAACGATTACTAGTGGAATATTGTTCTCTTTAACGTAAGTGGTTTCTCTTGGAAAACTATGGTCTAAAACAAAACTCATATTCTATCTCCTTAAAAAGCAAGAGTGGTGTAGTATGCAAGGTTAGTTTGCCTATTGTCTAGTCTGCCGTATTGCACTACGATTTTTACGTTAGAAGAAAGTTTCATTGCGTATTGCATTTCTTTTTCTACTACGTAACCACACATATCTTCTACGTTGTTCATTCTAAAACATCTAACTGATTGTGGCTTAACCGTCCAAACGATTTCTTCGTATGGCGCTTTATCAACGTAAAATACTTTTACTTTGATTTTTGCTTCTTTGTTAGTGTCGTTTACAACGATTACACTTTCGTGGCCTTTAAGTACGCCTTCACCTTCTGGTGGCAATTCGCAGTCTGGAATTATCCAGTATTTTTTTCCTACGCTTTTCATATTAGAACCCCAATTCGATTATGCCGTGTTTTTCTAGGTAATCGGTGTAACTTTCTACGCCGTTTTCTTTAATAGCAATACCTTTTTCCCATCTGCAACCAAAGGTAGAGCCAGAAACGAAAGTATCTACTTGGAAAGTCATATTCTTTTGTAGGATATAGTTAGAAGAAGTTTCCATCCATGGTGCTTCTACTTCAATCATACCGGTGCCGTGGCAAGGGCCGTAAACGTAGTTCTTTTCAAAGCCTGCTTCCTTAAACATTTCTAGGAATTTTTTAGGAACAACGTCTGCTTTAATGCCTGCTTTTAGGTTAGCAGTCGTCCAGTTGTGCATTTTTAAGCAGAATTCTACAATCGCTTTCTTTTCGCCTTCTGATTTACCCATGAATACTGGCAAGCCGATTGCTGGTGAATAACCGTCAATTTTAGCAGAAAGGTTTAGTTGCACGATATCGTCTTTGCCGATTACTTTGTAGGTAGAACGGCTGATTGCGTGGCGAGTAGAAGATTCGCTAAATACGTACATAGGTAAACCTTCGTATTCTGCGCCGTGTTCGTAAATAGTTTTTTGTGCGATACCAACCATTTGAAGTTCGGTAACGCCTGGTTTTAGGGCTTTAATAACTTCGTCGGTAGCAATTTCTACAATTCTGAACCCTTCTCTAATACAAGCAAGTTCGTTTTCTGATTTGATTGAACGAAGAGCAACCATAATGTCGCTACAAATAGAGATGTCTGCTTTTGGGAAAGTTTCTTTTAAGCCTTCCATTATAGGCAACGTGCATTCTACGTAAGAACCTAAACCAATTTTAATGTTTTCACCAGTAACGCCAACGTAGTTAAACGCATCTTTAAAGGTATCTGGAACAAGTTCTGGATATGCTGGGTCTGCTGATTCTCTGAATTCTTTAAGAACCATAACTTTATCAATCTTACCAAAGTCTTTAGCAAAGATTGCTGATTCTGGGCCAACTAATAAAACGGCTTTACCAGTAGCGCTGATTAAAACGCCTGCTCTTTCAAATAGTGGCCAAAAACCTGAAAAATATCTTGCGTTTGCATAGTCGCTTTCAGTTGAAACAACTAGCATAGCATCTAGCCCTTTTTGGGCGATAAGTTTTGCGGCTTTTGCAATTCTTTCTTGATATTCGTAATCTGGAATACAAATTCTACTCATAAAAAAATCTCCTTTAAGTTTTTTTATTATTATATAATTAAAAATTATATATGTCTTTACATAATCATAAATTATTTTTGCACAATCGTAAATTTATTTATTGACAATATCTTTTTTTTGAAGTAAAATAGACGTATGGATTTCGTACAAAAAAAACTTGATATCGTGCTAAAAATTTCTAGCATTGTAAACTTACACTTTTTTGAATTTCAAAACGAGTATCACACCAAGGCGGATAAGCACCCTTTTTACGAGTTGGTGTTCGTTTCTAGCGGTAAACTTAGCGTTAATTCCGAAAGTTATCGGGGCGAACTAAATAAAAGCCAAATGATTGTGCATCGCCCTAACGAGATGCACAGTCTTAGTTGCAGTAAAAAAGCGTCGCCCGTAGTTATTATTATCGGTTTTACCTGTTCTAATAATAGGCTAAGTGAATTTAGCAATAAGCCCTTTACCCTATCTAATTTGATGGTTAAAAAACTTGCCGAAATAGTTAAAGAAGGCAGAAACGTTTTTCTTCCGCCGTACGACATGCCCGTTTACGATATGAAAAAGAAAAAGAACGCGCCGTTTGGGGCTGAACAACTTTTAGAAAACCTTTTAGAGTATTTTTTTATTAGCGTTTTGCGTTCTACCGAAAGCGTAGAAAAGCTTGATGATAACAACTCGGATAGGCTTATGGTTTCTGAGATAGTTAGTTATTTAGACGATAACTATAAAGAAAAAATCACGATTGACGATTTGGCGTTTTTATTCGGTACGAATAGAACTACGCTCTGCCGTGAATTTAAAAATCACACTAAAAAAACGGTTACTGAATATTTAGACGAGAAAAAAATTAAAAAAGCGCAAGAATATATTAAGAACTCTAATAAAACTTTTACCGAAATTGCGGGAATACTTAACTTTGAAAGCATACATTATTTTACTAGATTTTTCAAAAAACACACGGGTGTTTCGCCCAAAACTTATAGGGCGGAATATAAGACTGAAATCGAAATAAAAAATTAAAAATCATTATATAAAAAAAGAATTCGCTATTTGCGAATTCTTTTTGTTTTCGTTAATTAGAAAGCAATGTTCTTTATTTAATATATCCCGCATCCATAACAACGGTGAATTTATTTCCTTCGATATGTTCGCTAGGATAAAATGCTTTATGAATTAGTTCTGAAATATCGTTTCTAGCGTCGCCAAAACCGGTGTTAGAGAGTAATATGATATCAAAATCATCTTTCGGGAGTTGTATATGAAGCGTTCTAAAACCACTGTGCCCGCCGTTGTGTTGAATACGAATTTTGCCGTACCAGTTAAGGATATTACAACCTAGTCCCATACCGTTTATGTGGTGTTTTATTAGAACTTGTTTCCAAGCGTTTTCCGAAAGGAATGTTTTGTTCTTTATTGCTAGGTTTACCCTATATAGATCGTCTACCGTTCCCACAACGTCGCCCGCGCCAAACATATAATCGAATGATTTAGGAACTTCTTTAAGCGCGCCGTCTGCTATATCGTAGCCTTTAACTCTATTATCAAGAGGCATACCTTTATAGTCTATTAAAGCCGTGGTCATGCCGAGTGGCTTAAACACTTCTTCTTCCATATATTCTTTATAGGTTTTGCCCGTAACTTCTTCTATTATAAGCGCCATTGTAACGTAGTTAACGTTTGCGTACATAGAGCCTTCGTTTGGGGCAAAACGCATAGGATATTTTAGTAGTTCGACTAAATTTTTACGAATATTCTTTTGGTCGTTATCGTGAGATAAATAAAACTCTTTATTTTGCTCGAAATCTTCTACGCCACTAGCGTGGTAAAGCATGTGTCTTATCGTTAGCCTCTCGTCGTAGCCGTTAAACTCTTTTAGATAGGTTTTAGGGTGCACGTCTAGGTCTACTAGCCCTTTATCTACAAGTTTCATAATTCCTAGCGCGCAAAAACATTTAGATATTGAATAGTAGGTAAACATGCTATCTTTTGAAAAAGCAATTTTATTTTCAAAATCTGCGTAGCCAACTGCGCGCTCGTAAATAATTTCCCCTTTAACGGTTATGCGAATAACGCCCGAAAACGCGTGCGTTATTAAATAGTCGTTTAAGTATTCGTTAAATTTTTCTATTTGTTTTTTGTACATACTTCACCTTTTATTTTGCTTTTTTAAGCGATTTTTTAAATATTGGATAAAAAGTTTTAGCCATTCGGTAGAAAATCTTATTCTGCCACCTGCCGTTTGCTTGGTTAGAATATCCATATATTTTCTAACTTTAACGGCTTTTTGCATTGGCATACGCGTAAAAAAACCTATATCTTCTTCGTATTTTAAGCCGTGCAAACTAATTGGCGTGGTGAATATATCGTGCCACTCTACGTCTTGTAAACTGCCACTTGTTGCTAATAATTCTTTATCAAATTCTTCGGGTTTCATACTGCTCCTTTATTTAAAAGGCACTACTGCGCTAGCGTTTAGGGTTAAATCGGCAAAATTACCTTTTAGGTATTGTAAATACCCTTCTGCGCCTATCATTGCGCCGTTATCCGTGCAATATCTCTTTTCTGGAAGAACTAGTTTTAATCCGTTTTCTTCGGCAATTTTCGTTAGGCTTTCCCTTAAATACGCGTTTGCGCCCACTCCGCCAGATACGGCTATGGTTTTTATACCCGTTTTTTGTGTAGCGAGAAGTGCTTTTTGAACTAAAACGCTTATTGCAGAAACTTCGAAACTTTTAGCAACGTTTGCCTTGTTTATAACATCCCCCCTACTTTCTGCGTTGTGAACGTAGTTTATAACTGCCGTTTTTAAGCCACTATACGAAAAGTCGAATTCCCCACCGTCGTAGTTTTTGAGCATTTTTGGTAGTTTTATAACGTTTTCGCCTTGTTTTGCAAGTCTTTCTATATTAGGCCCGCCTGGGTAATTAAGCCCTAAAACACGCGCAACTTTATCAAACGCCTCACCCACGGCATCATCTAGCGTACAGCCTAAAACGTTAAATTCGTAATAGTTTTTCACTTCTATAATCGCCGTATGCCCACCACTACACAAAATACTAATAAATGGTGGTTTTAGGTCTTTATCCGTTAAATAAGACGCTGAAATATGCCCCCTTATATGACTTACGGGAACTAGCGGTTTATCGTATGCAAAGGCAAGGGCTTTTGCAAAAGAAACGCCCACTAGTAGCGCGCCAAGAAGCCCTGCGCCGTATGTTACGGCAACGGCGTCTATATCGCTTATAGTGAGATTTGCACTATCTAACGCGCGCTTTGTTGCCTCTAAAATAGCATCGGTATGATACCTAGAAGCAATTTCGGGCACTACCCCGCCAAACCTAACGTGTTCGGTTGCCGAACTAATAATCTCGTCGGCTAAAATCTTTCGACCGCCTTTAACTATTGCAACAGCCGTTTCATCGCACGAAGTTTCTATGCCGAGTATTATTGCATCTTCTTTAATGGGAAGATTTTTTATCTTTTCGAAGTAAGTCATTTTTTCTATTGTGATTTTCTTAAATAGTCGTTTATAAATTCTTGAATATTGCCGTTCATAACGGAGTTTACGTCGCCAGTTTCGTAGCCCGTTCGGTGATCTTTTACCATTGTGTAAGGGCAAAATACGTAAGAACGAATTTGACTGCCCCACTCTATTTTTTTGATTTCGCCTTTAATATCTTGGTCGCGTTCCATGCGCTCGGATTCGCGTTTTTCTAGCAGTTTAGAAATAAGCATTTTCATTGCCATTTCTCTGTTTTGGGTTTGGCTACGTTCGTTTTGGCATGAAACTACTATCCCCGTTGGAATATGCGTTATCCTTATAGCAGAGTCCGTTTTATTGATGTGTTGCCCGCCGGCGCCACTTGCCCTAAAAGTATCTACCCTAATTTCGTCTGGGCTTATTTTTATTTCGTTATCATCTTCTATTTCGGGCATTACTTCTAGCGATGCAAACGACGTATGGCGACGTTTATTTGAATCAAACGGAGAAATCCTAACTAGTCTATGAACGCCTTTTTCGGCTTTTAGATAGCCGTAAGCAGAGTCTCCGTCTATTTTAAACGAAACGCTTTTTATTCCTGCTTCGTCGCCGTCTAACCTATCAAGTTCAGTGAGAGTAAAGCCGTTTTTTTCGCAGTACATAATGTACATACGGTAAAGCATTTCCGTCCAGTCGCACGCTTCCGTTCCGCCTGCGCCCGCGTGGAGCGTTAATATGGCGTTTAATTTATCGTATTTACCTTTAAGTAAAGATGCTAATCGAATTTCTTCGATTAGTTTTTTTGCGTTTTCTATTTCGGTTTCTACTTCTTCTAGCATACCTTCATCGAAGTCTAGTTCTAAAATATCTATAAGTTCGCCTGCTTCGTTTAAGGTTTTTTCTAATTTGTTAAAGGTTTCTACCTTTTGGGTTAAAGACGCTATTTCTTTTGAAATTGCTTGCGCGCGTGTTAGGTCTAAAAAGGTTTCTGGTTTTTCGGAAAGTTCGATTTTCTCTTTTAAGGTTTTTCTAAGACCTTCAACGTCAAAGAGAGTGTCCCGTTTCCGCAAGGATACCTTTTAATTCTTTAACTATAAGTTTAAGTTCGTCAGTTTTAATCATAATACACCTTGTTTTTAGCAAAAATTATTTCGCACCACAGCAGTTTTTGTATTTTTTGCCACTGCCACATGGGCATGGATCGTTTCTGCCGACTTTTTCTTTGGCTTTTCTGGTGTTTACTGGCGCTGTGCCGTCTTTATTAGTGCTTGTAGGCTTGTTCTCTTCGGTAGCCGTTCTTTGCACCTTTCTTATTTCGGCTTTAAGAAGTAGCGTTATAGTATCGTCTTGAATAGCGTCTATTAGGTCGCCGAACATTTCACTGCCTTCTTTGCGGTATTCTACAACTGGGTCTACTTGCCCGTATTGGCGTAGGCTTATACCTTTCTTTAATTGATCCATAGCGTCGATATGGTCAATCCATTTAGTATCGATATTCCTTAAAAATACCATGCGTTCAATTTCATCGAAGTTGATACCGTCTAGTTTATACCTTTCGATTTTTTCTTCGTATACTCTAATCGTTTCTTCAATAAGTTTTTCAGCAAAATATTCGTAGTCCCATTTTTCAGCCCTTTCCTTAGTTGCAAAGTTAGAGCCTATCGGTAACAACTTGTTTTCGATGGCTTTATTTAATGCGTCTAAATCCCACGTTTCAGGTTTGTTGCGTTTATCTATAACCGTTCCCATAACGAAGTTAACGAAGTCTGGAACAAGTTTAAGGATATTATCGTGCACGTTTTCTTTGGTTATGATTTCCATTCTTTGCGCGTACATAATTTCGCGTTGTTTGTTCATAACGTCGTCGTATTCTAATACGTGTTTTCTTATACCGAAGTTTCTACCCTCAATGTTTCTTTGCGCGTTTTCGATTGAGCGTGATAACACCTTAAATTGCATTGGCATATCTTCTTCTACCTTAAAGAAGTTATACACGCGCATTATTCTATCACCGCCGAAACGTTTTGCAAGGTCGTCTTCTAGCGAAATGTAGAAAGTTGATCTACCTGGGTCGCCTTGTCTTCCCGATCTACCGCGAAGTTGGTTATCTATACGCCTTGATTCGTGCCTTTCGGTGCCGATTATACATAAACCACCAACGGCGATTACTTTTTCTTTTTCTGCGTCGGTTTGTTTTTTGAACTCTTCGTAAACTTCACGATAATGTTTTCTAACTTCTTTAACTTCGTCTGGAATATCGTTTGCAAAAGAAGTTGCTAGTTCAATAACTTCGTCGGCAACGCCTTCGTTTTTAAGTTTGCGTTTTGCTAAAAATTCTGGGTTACCACCGAGCAAGATGTCCGTTCCACGACCAGCCATGTTGGTTGCAATTGTAACCGCGCCAAACCTACCTGCTTGCGCAACGATATCTGCTTCTTTGGCGTGGTTTTTAGCGTTTAATACGTTATGGCGAATTTTTTTAGCGAGCAGTAGCCTACTAATTTCTTCTGATTTTTCTACCGTTACCGTACCAACTAGGATAGGTTGCCCACTCTTGTGGCGCTCTACTATTTCGTTTACGATTGCATTGTTTTTTGCTTTTTCCGTTTTATAAATAACGTCTGGCAAATCTACGCGTTGAACGGGGCGATTGGTTGGAATTTCTAGAACGTCTAGCCCGTAGATAGTTCTAAACTCTTCTTCTTCGGATTTTGCAGTACCCGTCATGCCCGATAATTTTTTATATATTCTAAAATAGTTTTGGAAAGTTATGGTTGCAAGCGTTTTGTTTTCGTTTCTAATCGAAACGTTTTCTTTTGCTTCGATTGCTTGGTGCAAGCCGTCGGAATATCTACGGCCTATCATATAACGGCCGGTAAACTCGTCTACTATGATAACTTCTCCGCCTTCTACTACGTAGTCGTTATCGCGCTTAAAGATATAGTTTGCTTTTAAGGCTTGTTGAATATGGTGAGAAAGGCTTGCGTTTTCGATATCCGAAAAACTGTTAAGATTAAAGTATTTTTCGGCTTTTTTTGCACCGCTTTCGGTTATTTGAACGCTCTTTTCTTTTAGGTCTATCGTAAAGTCTTCGTCAATTTTAAGCGTTTTTACGAACTTGTTTGCCGTGATATATTTTTCGCTTGATTCTCCGCCTTTACCTGAGATTATAAGTGGGGTTCTCGCTTCGTCGATTAAAATAGAGTCTACTTCGTCTACGATGGCAAAGTTTAGTTCTCTTTGAACCATTTGGTCTACACGGCTTTTTAGGTTATCCCTTAAATAATCGAAACCCATTTCGTTATTAGTGCCGTAAGTTATATCGCAAGCATAAGCTTTTCTTTTTTCATCGTCTTGCATGCCGGTTATGGCAACGCCTACGGTTATGCCTAGGAAAGTGTAGATTTTACCCATCCACTCCGCATCACGCGAGGCAAGATAGTCGTTTACCGTTACGATATGCACGCCTTTACCAGTTAGCGCGTTTAGATATGCAGGCAAGGTTGCAACGAGCGTTTTTCCTTCACCAGTTTTCATTTCGGCAACTCTGCCTTGATGCAGACATACGCCACCTATAATTTGAACTTTATAATGGCGCATTTTTAGCACCCTATAAGACGCTTCTCTTACTACTGCAAAAGCGTCTAGTAAAATATCATCTGTCGTTTCGCCCTTAGCAAGTCTTTCTTTAAGCACGTTTGTTTGCGCTTTAAGTTCTTCATCCGTCATGCTTTCGTATTTTGGCGCTAGTGCTATAACCTTATCAGCAATAACGCTTAATTTTTTTAGGTTTTTTCTACCTTCGCCGTTTAGTATGTGTCTAAATAATCCCATATTCTCTCCTATAATTTTTGCTTTATCAATAGCCACTTTTCGGTGGCACGCTTGCTATCGTTATATATTTTATTTCTTTTGCGCCCGCTTTTAATAAAACGCTTGCTAGCATTTCTAGTGTTGCGCCAGTAGTTGTAACGTCGTCTATAATAGTTACGGACTTTCCTTTTATTGCCTTTTTATCGGTTATCTTAAACGAGCCTTTTAAGTTTTTAAGCCTGTCCGCCTTGTCTAGTTTCGCTTGACGCTCCGTATGTTTTACTTTTTCTAATCCGTAAAATACTGGAACGCCCACGATTTTAGATAGCGACACAGCCAAAAGTTCGCCTTGATTATAGCCCCTTTTATTTTTTGTCTTTTTAGTTGCTGGAACAAAAGCAAGATAATCGGTTGCGTAGTAGTGCTTAAAATATATGTTAGACATTTCTTTTGCAAAATAGTCCGCCATGTATTTTGCGCCTTTATACTTAAAACGCTGAATCAATATTGATGCCGTATCTTTATAGTTATAAACGCTTTTGCCAAAAGTTGTAGAAACTAGTTTGCCTTTACAAGTAGTGCAGTAATCTTGCGCTTTTATTAGCGTTCTGCCACAGTGCGCGCATGAATTACTGCCGATATACTCTAACTTTTCGGCGCACGCGTCGCATACAAACTTATCGTTAAATATCTCTTTTTCGCATGCGTTACAAGTCCAAGTTTCTACAAAAACACGCTTTTTTAGAAAGTTTTTTAGCCGTTCCCTTAACCGCATATAATCAAAACCGAATATTATAGATATTTTTTAAGGTCGTTTACTCTGTCAAGTTTTTCCCAAGAAAATTCTGGATTGCCAAAATGCCCGTAAGACGCAGTTCTTGAATATACCGCTTTTTTAAGGTCTAGTTTATCAATAATTGCAGACGGGCGTAAATCAAACTCTTTAACCACGATATCCGCTAGTTCTTCATCAGAAAATTTGCCCGTGCCAAAAGTTTCTACTTTAACCGAAACGGGTTTTGCAACGCCGATAGCGTAGGCTAGTTGTATTCTGCATTCTTCGCATAGCCCAGATGCAACTAAATTCTTACAAACGTATCTTGATATATACGCGCCTGAACGGTCTACTTTACTAGGGTCTTTACCAGAAAACGCACCGCCACCGTGCGGACATTTTCCGCCGTAGGTATCTACGATAATCTTTCTGCCCGTAAGCCCAGAGTCCCCGTTCGGCCCGCCGATTTCGAACCTGCCCGTTGGGTTTATGTATATTTTAGTGTTTTCGTCTATTAAATTCTTATCAAAACAATAGTCGATAACGTGCTTTTTAAGGTCTTTACGGAGTTGCTCTGTCGTAACGCTTTTATTGTGTTGAGAAGATAGAACGATTGCTTCTATTCTCTTTGGTTTGCCGTTTTCGTATTCTACCGTAACTTGCCCTTTTCCGTCTGGCCTTAAATAATCTATAACGCCTTGCTTTCTTACGTCTTCTAGGCGTTTGCACATTTTGTGTGAAAGCATTATAGGTAGTGGCATTAGTTCTTCGGTTTCTTTAACGGCGTATCCAAACATAATACCTTGGTCGCCTGCGCCGATTTTATCGTAAGCGTTACCGCTAACGCTTTCAAGCGAATTATCAACGCCCATTGCGATATCTGGGCTTTGGCGATTTAGTTTAACCATAATTTCAACTTCTTCGCTAGAAAAACCTATGCCTTTTTCGGTGTAGCCGATTTCTTCTATAACGCGTTTTGCAACTGACTTTACGTCTACAACTGCGCTAGAAGTGATTTCGCCCATAATTAACAAGAAGTTGGTGGTACACGAACACTCGCACGCAACCCTAGAATTTGGGTCTATACTTAAATACGCGTCTAAAATAGCGTCTGATATCATATCGCATATTTTATCGGGATGCCCGCTCGTTACGCTTTCACTAGTAAAAAAATCTCTCATATTCTTGGCCTCTTTTGCTTTTTTAAAAATAACAATACTTTCTCATTGTATCACATAATATTATATTATATATAATATTGATTGTCAATCTTATTGCCGTTTAATTTATGCAAAGTTTTCACCTTTTTTCTTCATTATTTTTTTATTTTCTTCTATGCAATACGTTTGACATTATATTATGAAGATAATATAATATTTATTAGTTTATAGAAGTTGTAAAATTTTCTTTTGGAGTTGTTTATGGCAAAAACTAAAAAGTCGAAAAACGGGTTTTGGGCTTCTTCTAAAACGGTGCTTAAATCCGTTAGGGAATACAAAAAGCCATCTCTGCTTTCACCTATTTTTATTATGATGGAAGTGTTCGTAGAGTGTCTTATCCCTTACGTAACCACGCTATTACTCGGCGCAATGAACTATATTGCGGGGTCGGATAATACGCCTTCAAAACTCGTTTTAAGTATACTAAATATGCTATTTAAGGGTGGCGCGCCCGATATGCTTGTAACCATATTGTTCTTTGGTGGGTTACTGATATTTTTGGCGTTCATTTCTCTTATATTCGGTGCGCTTGCAGGTAGATTTTGCGCAGTTGCGTCTAGCGGGCTGGCTAAAAACCTTAGAAAAGATATGTTCCATAGAATTCAAGATTTCTCTTTTTCTAACGTAGACAAATTTTCTTCTTCTAGCCTTGTTACTCGTATGACTACTGACGTTGCTAACGTAGAAATGTCTTATATGATGATTATAAGAACTGCTATTCGTTCGCCGTTTATGCTTATTACTTCGCTTGTTATGGCATTCACGCTTAACTCTAAAATGGCGCTAATATTTCTTTGCACTATCCCCGTGCTCGCCATTGGACTTACGCTTATAACGCGAAAAGCCGTGCCGTTCTTTACTAGAATATTTAAAAAATACGATAAACTTAACGAATCGGTAGAAGAAAACATTAGCGGTATGCGCGTGGTTAAATCTTACGTTAGAGAAGACTACGAAAAAAACAAGTTTAACAACGCTTCTAACGAAGTTAAAAATAATTTCACCAAAGCCGAAAAAATTATTGCTAATAACGGACCGCTTATGAACTTTTGCGTTTACGCTGGACTTGTTGCGATTTACGTTGTCGGCTCTTTGCTGATTATCAATTCAAAAGGCACGCTACTTAAATGGACCGAACTACAAAGTTTTATGTCGTATTCGTTCCAAATACTAATGAGCCTTATGATGCTTTCTATGATTTTCGTAACGATTTTAATATCAACGGCTAGCATTAAACGTATTGCTGAAGTGCTAAACGAAGAAAGTTCTATCGTTTCACCTGCTAACGCTATCACCGACGTTAAAGACGGATCTATTGAATTTAACAACGTTTCGTTTAAGTATTCTAAAACTGCTAAGCGCGATGCGCTTGCTAATATCAACGTTAAAATAGAAAGCGGTATGACGGTTGGTATTATCGGTAGCACTGGTAGCAGTAAAACAACCTTAGTTTCGCTTATACCTAGGCTTTACGACGCCACTGCGGGAACGGTTAAGGTTGGCGGTATAGACGTTAGAAATTACGATTTAGACGCGCTTAGAAACGCTGTTTCTATGGTGCTACAAAAGAACGTGTTGTTCTCCGGCACGGTTAGAGAAAATATGCAATGGGGAAACAAAAACGCTACGGACGAAGAGATTATGATGGCGCTTAAATCCGCGCAAATGGACGGACTTTCACTCGATAAAATCGTTGAGCAAGGTGGCGTTAACTTCTCTGGCGGGCAAAAACAAAGACTTTGTATTGCTAGGGCGTTACTTAAAAAACCTAAAATTATTATATTCGACGATTCTACTAGCGCAGTTGACACTAAAACCGACGCGCTTATTAGAAACGCTATGAAAAAGCATATCCCCTCTACCACCAAGATTATTATTGCGCAAAGGGTTTCTTCGATAATGCACGCAGACCTTATACTTATTATGGATGGCGGAAAGATAGTTGCTAGTGGCAACCACGATTCGCTTATGAAAGATAACGTTATTTATCAAGAACTATTTAGCACGCAAAACAATACTTCTAATACTGAAAAAGAGGCAGGTGATAATAATGGCTAGAAATATGAATTTTAAACCTGCTAAGGCAAACGGAAACCCACCGCCAAGAAAAAAAGCGAACAAAGGCACGCTTAAACGCTTACTTTCTATGCTATTTACTGGCAACAAAAAACTTTTATCGGTGGTTTTAGTGTGTATTTTAATCAGTGCAACCACGGGCGTTGCGTCTTCGCTATTCCTAGACGCTTTGGTAAGACAAATCGACCTTGGGCTTAGCAACGGGCTAAACGCTGTTTTAGGAAACTTAATTAAAATATTCATCACGATGGGCGTTGTTTACGCTACTAGTATTTTATCTAACTTAATTCAAGCCAAAACTATGGCGGTGGTAACGCAAAGGTTCTTACATCAAATTAGAACTGGTGTGTTCAACAAAATGCAATCACTCCCTATCAGGTATTTCGACGCAAACCAAACGGGCGATATCATGAGTACCTACACAAACGATACCGACGCTATTAGGCAACTAGTTTCGCAAAGTCTTCCACACCTATTATCTTCTTCGATAAGCGTGTTTACTCTGCTAGTTATTATGCTCACCAAGAGTATTTGGCTAACGCTAGTTATATTCTTCGGCGTGTTCTTTATGTTTTTAGTTACGAAAACGGTTGGCGGAAGAAGTGCTAAATTCTTTATTAAACAACAACGTTCTTTGGGCGCTACCGAAGGGTATATTCAAGAAATGATTTCGGGACAAAAAGTCGTTAAGGTGTTCTGCCACGAACGCGAATCAAAAGCAAAGTTTGATGAACTTAACGAAAACCTTTGCAAAGACGCTACTAGCGCGCACACTTTTGCAAACATTTTAATGCCTATTATGGGCAATATCGGCAACATACTTTACGTTCTACTTGCGTTCGTTGGCGGACTTCTAGTTGCACTTGGCGCTAGAAACTTAACTATAACTGGTTTTGATGAGTTATATACTTCTACGGGAACTGTGTCTTTACTAATTACCACTATTGCCTTCTTACCTATTTCTAAACAATTCACCGGAAACGTTAATCAATCTTCGCAACAAATAAACTCTATCGTTATGGGGCTTGCAGGCGCTTCTAGGCTGTTCGAACTTTTAGACCAAGAACCCGAAAAAGACGAAGGCTACGTTACTTTGGTTAGATGCAGGATAGACGAAAACGGCAACATTACTGAAACTAGCGAAAGAACGGGCAAGTGGGCGTGGAAACACCCGCACAAAGCAGACGGAACGGTTACCTATACCGAACTTAAAGGCGATATTCAAATGTACGACGTAGATTTTGGATACGTTCCTGAAAGAATAGTTCTAAAGAACGTCACTCTATACGCTAACCCTGGTCAAAAAATTGCTTTCGTTGGCGCAACAGGTGCCGGTAAAACGACTATTACAAACCTAATCAATCGATTTTACGATATTGCTGACGGAAAAATTCGTTATGACGGAATAAACATAAACAAGATTAAAAAAGCCGATTTAAGGCGTTCTCTTGGCATCGTTTTACAAGACACTAACCTATTTACAGGCACGGTTATGGATAATATTAGATATGGAAGATTATCGGCAACTGACGAAGAGTGTATAGAAGCAGCAAAACTTGCATACGCACACGATTTTATCACTAGACTTCCTGATGGTTATAATACAATGTTAACTGCTGACGGTGCTAACCTTTCCCAAGGTCAAAGACAACTTTTATCTATTGCCCGTGCTGCCGTTAAAGACGCACCCGTTATGATTTTAGACGAAGCAACTTCTTCAATTGATACTAGAACTGAAGCACTCGTTCAAAAAGGTACTGATAGACTTATGCAAGGCAGAACGGTTTTCGTTATTGCTCATAGACTTTCTACCGTTCAGAATTCAGACGTTATTATGGTGCTTGACCACGGACACATCATTGAACGTGGCTCTCACGAAGAATTGATTGCTAAAAAAGGCAAGTATTATCAATTATACACGGGGGCGTTTGAACTTGAATAAGTGTTCGCTTTGCCCTAACCTATGTTCGGTTGATAAAAGCACTAAAAAAGGCGCGTGCGGAACGGATAATCAAGTGCGCATTGCAAAGTTTTACTTGCATCCTTTTGAAGAACCGCAAATTAGCGGAACTAACGGCTCTGGCACGGTTTTCTTTTGCGGTTGCTCACTTAAATGCGTATTTTGCCAAAATTACGAACTTTCAAGAAACTTGCGTGGCAAAACAATATCCGTAAACGAACTTGCGGATATTTTCAAAAAACTTGAAGACTTGGGCG
>JAZLBC010000009.1:0-33423 GCA_045613505.1 Christensenellaceae bacterium | reverse complement strand
ACTCTTACACTTGCACCGGTTGCATCGGTATATTGCGTACCCGTGCCACCAATACCGTCATACCAACCCAAGAAGGTATAACCTTCTTTAGTAGGTACGTCCAGCGTGAAGTTCTGATCGTAGGTAAGCTGTTCGGTTACTATAATTATTCCGTCTGCTTTACCACCTGCTGTGGGAAGTGATGCTCCAGAAACATACAATGACGAATAACCAACACTCGTCGAACTTGAATATGCTCTTACTCCAATGTAATAAAGTGTTCCTGCCGTTACAGTGTATGTAATCGAGAAGTTCGTGGAGTCACCCTCATCATCATCCGAATCAAGAGTTGAAGATTTAGAACTATTATAAAGGAAACCATAAGTATCAAGAGAACCTGTAGTATAAATCGTTACAGTTTGATTAACAAGAGACACAAAGGGATAATAGTAAACAGTTGTTCCATTTATATATGCAGAAACACTGCTACCACCTACACTTATAGTGCTTCTATACGACGAAATCGAAACCCACTTCGCATAAAGAGTAGTATCTTCGGTTACATCTGCGGTAAAATCATAAGGACTACCACTGCAAGAAGATGTTGCATACCAGCCTGCAAAGATATATCCGCTTCTCGTGGGAATTGTAGGATAGGTAAGACCTATAGTTTCCGTTACAGTCTGCGAAGCTATGCTTCCGCTCGCTCCGTTGAGGTTAAAACTTACTGTGTATGAAGCATGCACCGTAGAAAGATCTGCAAGCGTTCCCGTTACAGTCTTTGCCGTCCACTGTGCGTAAACATCCAAATCTCCCGTGCTACCCGTAGAGATAACGATAATCTTGGAAGCGGCATCAAAAGCATTGCTTGTGTACCAACCGCCGAAGATATAACCTTCACGAGTGGGATTTTCAAGGTAAATGTTTGCAGAATCGATATTATATCCCTCGGGATTGTTTTCGTGGTTTGTCCCACCATCCAAGTGATAAGTGATGTCATATCCATCGTAATCCCAATTAGCAACGTATTCCTTGTTGCCAATACTTCCGGTATAAATAATCACGGACATGGTAGGTTCGCTAATATCTGTTCCTGTCCACCCAAGGAAAGTATAGCCCACTCTTGTAGGAGCTGTTAAAATGATATTATCGCTTTCAACCGTGTATACGAGAGGGTTATCTGTTGCAACAGAACCGCCTTTAAGGTCGTAGCTAATGGCATATTCACAAATATCCCACTCTGCGGTCAAAGTGATGTTAGAAGCAGTTTGCCACGTGCCATTTTCCACTCTTTCGGCATCAAGATACCAACCGAGGAACTCATAACCTCTGCGAGTAGGAACTTCAAGAGTGTACTCGCTGTCAAAGGTTACCGTAGTAGTATTGTTTGCAACATTACCACCTGCCGTGTTATAGGTAATGGTGTATTCTTTAGCCGTCCAAGATGCAACAACTATTTTATTTTCCGTAATAGGAGCTGTAAAGTCATAATTCCATGCAGAAAAGTCGTAGCCCACTCTTGTTGTTTGTGGAGCTACTGCAAGCGCACCTTCTTCAATTTGCTGTGCATCAACGCTCGTACCGCCTGCCGTGTCAAAAATAACATTGTACATCGGCTTTCTTCTGATTTTGAGCGTGTAGAGCTGCGTTGAACCATTTTCAGCGGTTACCAAAGCATAATACGTATTATCTCCGACCGTCAATGTCGCAGTTCTGCTTGCAATCGTCTGATTGCCGTAGATATCGGTCGAGAGAGACCACGAACTACGGAAATTAAGCGATACAAGAGGTTCAAGAGACAGCGTCGCTGTAGAGTTGGAAACTTTTAGCGAATACTCGTAATCTCCTGTTTTCTCAAAAGTATCAAATTCTGCTTGCGTGCCAGTCAAAGATTCAATAGTCGTCCATTTTGCATAGACCGACATATTATCCGATAACGGTGCATCAAGCAAGGAATTGGCCGTGAAAGGTTTCTTCCACGAATCCTTGTCCCAATACCAGCCGTCGAATATGTATCCTTCTTTCTCTGGATCGTTCGGCATTTTGATTGTTTCTTCGCCGCTTGTGTTGATCGATGAATAAACTTGACCATCGACAACAAAATCGACTTTGAATTCAACCCTGCCACAGGCTGTTGCAAAAAGTGTACAAACAACCATTAATATAGTCAGAATAGCAATACTAAATTTTTTCATATGCCTTCTCCTTTTTCATAAAATAAAAAGTGCCACTTGCAAAGCAAACATCCCCTGTAAAAATGTATCTCTCGCTTTGCCGCGACTCTAAACATAATGGAATCACTTAAAGATTTGTATGTAACTACGAAAGAGCACACTCCTACCGAGAGTATACTTTAAGCGATAATACACCATATTAATTTAACGTCGCATAATGATTTTAACACTTTTTTACTAACATTTCAAGCGTTTTCCCTACTCCGATTAAAAATATTTATATGAAATATAAATAATGATTGATTTTAGAGACTTAATTTGAGTAAAAGAAAAATCAGACTCCGTAATGGAATCTGATTATTTCTCCGCTTGAAAGTGCAATTTTCTATAAATTTTTAATGTTTCAAAAAATCCCTTATAGGGAACGCCTTTAGTATGGGTGCTTTTTTTGTTGGTATACGAAAAGAAAAGGGTTAACGGTTTTTATTCCGTTAGCCCCTTTTTAAGTATTATTTAGTTTATTCTTCTTCGGCTCGAATACTATTATTCATAGTTATAATATATGGTTATTTTTCATTAAATTCAGAAAAAATCTCTTTTAACCTTTCTAAATTATCTTTATGTTTATCTATAAATTGCCAATGCCCATAGGAAGGGTGCGGAACTTTTAAAATTTCTATTTCGCCCTGATATTTTTTTTATAATTGAATGTTCTTTTTCTTCTAATATATACTTATCAAAATAATCTTCTGAAAATTTACCACAAATAACAAATGTTTTTACGTTTTTATATTTTATTATTTTCTCACGAAAAAATTAAAAAGGGTATCGTTTATTTTTTCCAAATTCCTTAATTCTTTTAATTCTTGGTAAATGTTCTTTGAATCATTGTAATTTGTATTTTTGTCTGTTTCTTTTAACACTTGCAAAGGTATATTTGAAACATTCATTATCCCGATTTTTTTAGAAGAAAAATTAGAAATTTTTTTACCAAATGCCTGTGTCTCTTCTTTTCCATAAAGGAAGGCGGAAACATCACTCCCAGAATTCCCTACCAAAGGAATATTTGTCTTAACTTCTTCTTTATGAGGAGATTCTAAAACAAATAAAATTTTTATGTCTTTCTCATATCCTTCCGCAGTATCTTGAACATAATACGGACATTCATTTTTTAGTTTTGATTTTTTTAAATATTTTTCTAATAAATTTTCTTCTTTTTCTTCACTTGTAGTTTTTACCACTTTTAATTCCTCAATTATTATTTCTCATTTTGGAGTGGGTGCCCAGCCGATTTATATGCTAAAATAAAAGAACTTTCTAATGCGTGTCTTTCTATATCACCGAACTCCTTTTCTAGTTGAATTATAACTACCTTATTACATTGATTAAACCACCCTTTTTTACTGTGTTTAGGAGTATTCTTAAAACACCTATTAGTTAATGATATAGATGATTCGCCAATATAATAACACTCGCTATTATCAAAGAAAAAGTATATGATATTACTTAAATTTGCTTTTTCTCTAAATTCTTTTCTCGCTTCACTCCAACGTTTTTGAACTTCTAGAGGATTAAAGATTATCTCTGTTGTATTCATATTTGTTTCCTTTTCGAAAAAATGTTAGCAGATAGGGGAATAGTTTTGCCCCTATCTGCTTTTGGTTGTTATTCTTCGGTTTTTGTCCAAATGGTTGGAACGCCGTCAACGTAGTGCCAGTAATTGCCGTTATCGGCGGGTAAATCAATTTCATTTTTAACGTAGAAATAAATTGTAGAACTTGTTAAAAGTGTATTATAATCACTAACAGTAATTTTGTCCCATTCTATAATCGTTCCACCATAATATACAATATCTAAATTATCGCAATATTCAAAGGCATGATTATTTATACTTGTTACACTGTTTGATATTTCTAATGTTTCTAACGAACTGCAGTTATAAAACGCATAAGAACCGATGTTTGTTACGTTATCGCCTATTGTTATGCTTGTTAACATACTGCAGTTGTAGAAAGCAAGATTGTTGATGCTATTTGTTGAAGTTATTTTGACTTTTCTTAATGAAGTAGGAATGTAATAATGACAAAAAAAATCAAAGAAAGCAGTTCTTGATGAATCATAATATTGATAAGTAGCACCGCTAATTTTGTCTAAACTTGTTGATGTTTTGCATCCAAAAATATAACCAAAAACTGAATTACGACCAGTAGATGAATTACTGTATCCTATAAAGGGTAAGGTAATTTCCGTCAAATTATTACAACCATAAAATGCATATCCGCCTATAGTTTCTACACTGTTCGGAATTTCTATTATCTCTAATGATAGGCAATTATAGAACGCTTCCTCGCCAATGTTTTTTACACTGTTTGGTATTTCTACTTTTGATAATGATTTGCAATTTTCAAAAGCATAATCATCTATCATTTTCACCCCGTCTAGCATTATTACACTATTTAAAGATTCGCATTCATAAAAAGCATATTTGCTTATAATTTCAACGCCAGAACCAATAGTTGCACTTGTAAGTGAATAGCAACTTTCAAACACACTTTCACCAAGTATTCTTACACTATTTGGTATAATCACACTTTTTAAATTTGGACAATTATAGAAAGCATAACCGCCCAAAGACACCATTCTGTTTGAAAACTCTACAGTTTTTATATTAAGATTCCTAGAAAATGCCCTTTCAGCTATTCTTGTTACGGGTTTTCCGTTATATAGTGCAGGAATATATACATCTGCTGAATTGCCCGTATAACCTGTTATTGCATATTCCGTGTTGTTTTCATTTAATGTAAAAACTAAACCTGCTGTTGCTGCTTTTTCTAACTCTCCATATTCGCTATTACAAACAGAACATTTAGCTTTGTCAGTTGTTGTTGCTGTTCCACCTTTATGGCTCTCTGTGACACTCTTTTCCCCACAAGAACACTCATACCAGTGTTCAGTTTTATTACTTTTTAACTCAATATATTTATGGACATGGGGCTGTGAAACACTTTCATTGTTTCCACCACAAGCAGACATTGTAAATACAAGCAAGCAAGCCGTTAATATTATCGTTAAAATCAATAATGTTTTCTTTTTCATAATACCCCACTTCTTTTATATAAATGATATATTTTATTATAACCTTACTATATGTTAGTCTTTTTCCCAAATGGTAGGAACTCCATCAACATAGTGCCAATAATCACCATAATCATTAGGAACGTCATTTCCGTTTTCAATATAATAATAGTTTGTAACACGTATCGAAATTAACTCTGTATTCCCATCAGCGATTATTATTTCATTCCATTTGTCATCAGTTCCGCAATAATAAACGCTTCTTAATGCGCTACAACCATAAAATGCCATTCCATATATATCTGTTATACTATCTGGTATCACAATACTTGTTAATTTGTCGCAATCCTTAAACACAAAAGAATCTATCCACGTTACACTGTTTGGAATGATTATAGATGTTAACCCGCAACCTGAAAATGCAGAAGAATCTATCCTTGTTACACTGTTGGGAATATTTATTTTCGTTAATGCCCAGCATCCTAAAAACGCATTGCCACCTATACTCATTACACTGTTAGGGATTATTACGCTCGCTAAAGAACGACACTCTTCAAACATACTATGATTTATCGTTGTTATACCACTTGGTATTTCTATAGCTGTTAATGAAGAACATCCAGAAAATGCTGCCGCACCTATATTAGTAACACTACTTGGAATATTTATATTTTTCAGCGATGTACATTCAGCAAAAGAGTTATCCCCTATTTTTTTTACGCTTTTTGGTATTTTTACGCTTTCCAACGACCAGCAATTAAAAAATGCAGAATCGCCTATATCCGTTGCTTCACTTAAAATTTCTATACTTGATATCGAAACGCAATCACTGAATGCGTTTTCTTTAATACTTTTTTCTTTGGTTATGAGAACAGTCTTAAGCGCATTAGGAACAAGCGACTCATGTGTATAATAACTATCTGCACCAAACAAATATCCAAAATGTTTTTCAGTTGTTCCATTTAATCTTGCGCCAACAAAAGGCAATGTTATTTTTGTCAATCCACTACAACGATAAAACACATTTTTACCAATGCTTATTACACTATCTGGAATTACTATGCTTTCCAAATTGCCACAATTTTCGAAAGCAGAATAACCTATCTCCGTTACACTGGTAGGTATTTCTGCCGTCTTCAAAGAAACACAATTATAAAACATTTGCCTTCCTATACTTTCTATGCCATTAGGAATTACAATGCTTGATAAGCTAAGACAACCATAAAAGGTCAGTTCCCCTATACTTGCCACACTGCTTGGAAGGATAACACTTTCTAAAGCAGTACATTCACCAAATGCTGCCATGCCTATACTTTTTACGCTATTAGGTACTTTAATTTCTGTGACAAATTTGTTATAGGCAAAAGCTCCTTCTCCTATACTTGTTACTGGCAGTCCTTGATAGGTAGCAGGTATAACTATATTTTTATCATAACAAGTTCCTTTGCTACTTACTTCATATTCGGCATCATTATTTATTAGTTTATACTCTAATCCTTCGCTAACTGTTGTTCCACACCAAATACATGTTCCATTAGTATAATAGCAATAGCCTATCTCACCATATTCTTCTTCGCACACAAGACAATTTGCTTTATCTTTACAAGTTGCCGTTCCACCTTTGTGATTTTCAATATTTATCTTATCTCCACAAGAACACTCGTACCAATGGTTGGTGGTATCGTGTTTTAATGCTACATAATTATGCGTATGTGGTGGCTCGTTTTCACCACAAGCCGTAAGTGTAAACATACACGTGCAAAGTGCTAATATTGTTATGAATATTGATAAGATTTTCTTTTTCATAAATCTTTCTCCTTTTAAAAAATTTTCCTATAAATAAAAAAGTGCGCCTACCGAAGTAAACGCACAAAAAACGCAAACTCCGTTAGTCGCCAAACCAATATTATATATAGGTGTATTCACACTTACATAATTAGAATTTGCATTTTTATCAAATTCATTGTAAGCGTGAAAAAAGTATACTTTCCCTTTAAAATAGAAAAACACACCTAAATTGAATATATAAAATTGATTTGGCAAGTTTATTTTAGCACTTTTTGATATATAAGTCAACTACTTTAAGAATTTACCCGTCTTATCGTGGATAAAAGTGAAGTTAAACGGTTTTCTGAAAAGTATGGTAAAATCTTATCGTTAGAGTCGGTAAAGCGTAAAAATGCTTGCTTTGCATACTTATCGGGGTTGCCTTGCTTTTGATAGCCAACGTAATCGCAATTATAAAACGCCAAAACTTTCTGCTCTAAATATTTATTTTCGCCAACATAAAATTTTTCATATTAATTCTCCTTAAATATGGCTTTACTTTGGTTATATCACGCAAAAATCCCACAATCAAGGTTTACTGACACTCAAATAACTCTAAAAATAGCAAAACAGCAAGGGTTTTTCTTGCTGTTTTACATATTAAAAATTATTTTTTAGTCTAAAAACAAAGGCGAACCCGTCTCCTAAAGGAAACGGGTTCGTCTTTACTTTGTTTGGTGACCCCTACGGGTTTCTGCCCCTTTATAAGGGGAAGGCAAACTTTCGTTTGCGAGGGGTTTGCAGTCCCCGGCGAGGGATTCTCGCCTGTGCGACCTACCCGATAAACAGTGGGTGTCCACTGTTTAGTCCTACGGACAAATTTGCAAGCAAATTTTCTCCATATTCGATTCCCGATACTTAGATAACATAAAAACAGACGGTATGTTTACCGTCTGTTTTTCTGGTGACCCCTACGGGGTTCTGCCCCTTAATAAGGGGAAGGCAAACTTTCGTTTGCGAGAGGTTTGCAGTCCGACGCTAGTCGATCGAACCTTTTGGTTCGCAATCCTTTAGGATTGCAAAAAAATAAGAGCACTTTTTGTGCTCTCTTTTTTTTGGTGACCCCTACGGGAATCCCACCTGTGTGGCCTACCCGATAAACAGTGGGTGTCCACTGTTTAGTCCTGCGGACAAATTGCTAACGCAATTTTCTCCATATTCGATTCCCTTCGGACAAAAAAATAAGAGCACCGTTTGATGCTCTCTTTTTTTTGGTGACCCCTACGGGAATCGAACCCATGTTACCACCGTGAAAGGGTGGTGTCTTAACCGCTTGACCAAGGGGCCGTGTCACCTATAATATATTTTCGCAACGGCCATGACGTTTATGCCGTTACGTTTATTTGCTTTGGTAGCGGCGGTCAGATTCGAACCAACGACCTGCCGGGTATGAACCGGCCGCTATAACCAACTAAGCTACGCCGCCATATCGCACCTATCTCTAAAACAAATGCTAGTGTATTATATCGAAATATTTTTGTTTTGTCAATTATATTTCGCCTATTTTTACAAAATTTTTATTTTAAATTTTTCTTTTGCGATACGACGTGCGTTACTCCCACGGCTAATCGTATAATTTCTTGTTTTTCGGGCCGTTTTGTTTAACTTCTTCCATAACTCTTTTGTTTAACGTAAATAGCGCCAAAACGTTAGGGATAACCATTAGATAGTTAAAAAAGTCGGTAAACTCCCAAACCAAATCGCTTTTTAGCATAGAACCTAAAAACACGAACGCTAGACTAATTAAAAAGTAAACGATAATCCACTTTTTGCCGAACAGATATTCAAAGTTTATTCTACCGAACAAGTTCCAACCGATAATCGTAGAAAAAGCAAAGAAAGTTAAACAAACAGCGATAAAATATGCCGAAATTTTGCTTGCAACAGAGCCCCCGCCAAACGCGCTAGTGATAGCCGTTGCCACCAAGTTGGTGTTGCCAACTCCGTTTGGCACAACTCCGTTTTCTAACACTCCACCACTAGTATAAAGCGAAGAAATAACCACTAACGCCGTGATAGTGAGTATTACGAAAGTATCTAAAAACACGCTAACGATAGCAACCGTGCCTTGTTTGTGCGGATTTTCGGCATCGGCAAGAGCATATGCGTGTGGGGTTGTACCCATACCCGCTTCGTTAGAAAATAGTCCACGCTTTGCCCCTTGACTTAACGCCGTTTTAAGCGCATAGCCAAAGCCACCACCGATAAGCGCTTGTGGCACGAACGCGAATTTTATAATAAGCCAAAACGCTTGTGGAACTTTGACGACGTTAAACGCTAGAACAACAAGGCTACCTAAGATATAAACTATAGCCATAATAGGCACCAACTTTTCGGTGACCGACGCGATACGCTTTACCCCACCAATCAAAATGAGTAAAAGCAAAGCCGTTATCACTATGCCCACAACGTAGAACGGAACGCCCGTAGCGTTATGCACAGATTCGCCGATAGAGTTAGACTGAACCATGCCCCCAACAAACCCGATAGCGACCATACACGCCACGCTAAAAAATACTGCTAAAAATTTACCGAAACCGCCCTTAAACGCTTGTTTTATGTAATAAACTGGCCCACCTTTATAAATCCCGTTGTCGCCAAGTATTCTAGTTTTTTGCGCTAAAACTGATTCGGAATAAGCCGTTGCCATGCCAAAAAAGGCGATAACCCACATCCAAAACACAGCACCCGGCCCACCAAATAAAATTGCACCGCTAACGCCAACGATATTGCCCGTTCCCACTTGCGAAGCAACGGCCGTAGTAAACGCCTGAAAGGTGCTAACGCCTTTATCTTTACCATCGCCCTTTTTATTCTTGCCAAAAAGCGTTATAAACCCTTCTTTAAAACAGCGCACTTGCACAAACCTTGTTTTTACGGTAAAAAACACGCCCACACCAAGTAATAAAATGAGCAAAACGTAGTCTGAAAGGTAAGCGTTAACCGTTTTTATAAAATTGTAAATTGAATCGATAAAATTTTGCATACGTATCACCAAAAAGCAAAAAATAAAGAGCCGATTTCGGCTCCGAAGAAAAGATATTTGCCCTGTCCTTTTGCCTGAGAGATCGAAAATTCCAAGAACTTCCTTACACCTTCGGCACCCAAAAAAACGAGATTCTCCAGAGTGAAACTGATTTATTGAATTTGCTAAAAATTTTTGCGCAAGGTTTTGCCCGCGCAAGCCTTTATATGATACTAAAATAAAAAATTTTTGTCAAATATATTTAGTCCCGCGCTTTTGTTTTTTAGTTTTTCGTGTTATAATAATATAAAATTGAACAAAAGTAGGTTAATCAATGCAAAAAATAACGAGTTTTACCATAGACCACACTAGGCTTTTACCTGGAATTTACGTTTCTAGAATAGACGAAAATAACGGGCTAAAAGTAACCACCTTTGATTTAAGGCTAAAAACCCCTAACGCTGACGCGGTTATGGATACTGCTAGCCTTCACGCATTAGAACACCTTGGCGCAACCTATCTTAGGAATAGCGAAATTAAAGATAAAATAGTGTATTTTGGGCCTATGGGTTGCAGAACGGGCTTTTACCTTATAGTGTTTGGCGAAGTTAGTAGCAAAAACATTTTCCCCTATATCCTAAAAATGCTAGACTTTATTATTTCCTACACGGGCGAAATCCCCGGTGCAAGCCCCGTTGAATGCGGAAACTATAAAGACCTAGACCTTTTCGGCGCGAAACTGCACGCTAATGCGTATAGAGAAATTTTGCTTAACACCCCGCGCTTTACCTACCCAGAATAAAATAAAAGACTGAATTTATCGTTCAGTCTTTTTTTACGTTATCTAAACACTTTTTATTATCTATACACTTTGAGTTTATTTGAAACTACGGTGGCGTTAAACGGGATATCGTAGTAAAGTTCGCCATCTACGTTTATAATAGTAGGCGACGTTGTTTTTATAGAAACGCTTTTTACCTTTTTATGCGTTGCGCCTTTTATATCTAGAACTTTGCCTTTTTTTAGTTTTATAAACGCTGAAACAATTTTTAGCCTATTCATTTCTTTTACGGTTATAAAATCCAACTCTCCGTCGTCTACCACGGCGGGCGGGCAGATAGGAATACCACCGCCGAACCTATTGCCGTTGCACACGCAAGCAATAAAAGATTTTTGTTTGATTTCTTCGTTTTCTAGTGAAACGGTGAAATCTAGAAACTTGTTTTTAGTATACCCCACGAGCGTTTTTACAAGGCACTTAGTATAGCCCGCTTTGGTTCTTTTTTTAAGTTTTTGGTAAGCCGACAAAACGTCTACGTCGATACCCATGCCGACCACGTTTATGCCCCTAACGCCGTCTAGGTCGATATAATCGGTAAATTTCGGCGTGCCGAATATAATATTATCAAGCGCAGTTTTCACGTCTAAACTAATGCCGATTGCCGAAGCAAAATCGTTGCCCGTTCCACAAGGCACAACGCCAAGCGCAACGTTATCAAAGTTCTTAAAGCCGTTTACTACTTCGTGTAGAGTTCCGTCCCCGCCGACAGAAACGATAATGGTAGCGCCGTTATCGATAAGTTCAGCAGTCTTAAACTTTGCTTCATGTGGTTTACTAACCATATGAAGTTCAAACCTAACGCCCCTAGCGGTAAGATGCTCTTTTATAACGGGCAAACTTGCTTTTACCTTTTCACCCGTCATGCCACCGGCGTTTTCGTTTATTATTAAATCTAGTTTTTCTTTCGTGATATCCATACTATTTATTTTACAATATTTAACGTTTTTTTTCAACATTATTCTGCCCTTTTTTGAAGATTTATGCTATAATATTTTTATGAACGTAAAAATTCCCATGCCCAAACCGCTTAAAATTCTAAGCAAAAATTTATCTTCTAGCATATATTTAGTTGGTGGATACGTAAGAGATTATATCCTTTACGGAAAAATTTCTTCTGACGTAGATTTTTGTGCGCCGATTTTAGTGGAAGAGATTGAAAAGATTGCCAAAAGTTTAGGCTTTATTATCCTTGCAACCTATAAAAAAACGGGCACGCTTAAACTTCGATACGACAATCAAGCATTTGAATACACTTCTTTTAGAACAGAAGAATATTCTTCTGGTGGGGTTCACACGCCAAATACGGTAACGTTTACCACAGATATCCGTAAAGACGCCAAGCGCCGTGATTTTAAATGCAACGCCGTTTACTACGACGTTAAAAATGATAAAATAGTAGACGTTTTAGGTGGCGCAGTCGATATAAAGAATAAGGTTTTATCTACCGTAGTTGCGCCAGAAAAAGTGTTCGTGCACGACGGGCTTAGGCTTATGCGCCTTGCTAGGTTTAGCGCTTTTTTAAGGCTAGAAGTGCCAAAACGCGTTTTGGCGGTGGCTAGAAAGTATAAAAATTTAATCTTAGACGTAACGCCCGATAGAATTAAAGAAGAACTGCTAAAAATTCTAAACGGCAATGAAGAAATTGCGTATAACGGTTTAAGCGTTCTAGAAAAAATAGGTGTTTTAGACCTGTTGTTTTCTAGAAATAGCGCAAAATACTGCAAGGCAAATTTATTTGACGCGGTTTGTGCCTTAAAGCCTGAACTGAGATTTTTTGCGCTGTGTTTTTTGCGTTCTGCAAATTTAGAAAGCGCGATAGAAAAATTAGAGTTTTATAGGATTGCAAAAACCAAAGTAAAGGCTATACGTTCGGCGCTCGTTCTCCTATACGCGTTTTTTGGTAGTGCGCTTAAAACTGGCCGTATAAAAAGGCTAATACTCGATAATTTTATCGGATTTAACGACTTTTTAACAATGGCAACTGCCGTTACGGGTGCTATAAAAGCCCAAAAGATGCTAAACGCAAGGCTACAAACTTGGCAAAAAATTAAACGCGAAATAGAATTAAAAAAACTGCCGATAGACTTTAACGACCTAGAACTTTCCGCAAAGGAACTGATTGCGCTTGGCGTAGAGCCTAGAAAAATAAAAAGCGCGTTAGGTTATCTGCTGTTCGCGTGCCAAAAAAATCCAAAACTCAGCCAAAAGGAAAAGTTAATCGCGATACTTAGAAAAAAAGGGCTAGTTTAGGGCTGGCGTTAAAATTAGAAAATTGCATAATTTTTGCAAAAAACACAATAAATTTAGTAATATATTTATATATTTTGAAAGATTTTGTTGACAAACGCACGCGCGTTTGGTATAATTTTTTCGTGTTGTGAAACATAAAAATAAAATTAGAAGGTGTAATTATGAATTTAAGCAGTCAATATTATTCGTATTGTAAAGAAATCGGCGTAATGAAAGAAAATTACGGCCGTGAAAGAGCGCTTAACGCTATGAAAGATTCGGTTAGAAAAGCAAAAGCGGTTGACCCAGAATTCGTTAAAGAATTTGAAAAGGTAACTCTTTCTTACGAAGGTATTTCTTATAGAGTATGTATGCTTTATAAATGGGATATCGAACTTGATTACGTTGTTAACGGCGTGATTAGACATGGTAGAATCGCAGACTTCGGCGAATCTGGTGCACATAAAGATTTACATATCACCAACTTCGGCGACAACGCTAACTATACCAAACTAAACGATTTCTCTTCTATCAACTACTCTCTTTATAACAACGACAATATCTTTACTTACGAACAAATGAAGAGCGCGCTTAAAGGAGTTATAAATAAACAAGTTCCAAGGGGAACTTCTTCTTACGAATCTACCAACTGGTCTATCTCTGCATACGCAGTTCCAGTTATGGTTATTTTCTTTAAGTTTAAGGGCAAAACCTATAACTTCTATTACAACCTACAAAACGGCCACTATCACTACGCTTGGGAATACGACCCAGCACTTATCAATAGGGGATTAAAGGCTAAAAAGACTGCTAAAATTATTAGAACCGTTTCTATTTTAGTTACCGTTCTTTCATTAGTTCTTGCATTCACAAGAAGCGAATCTAATGCAGGCGCAAAGATTATGCCTATCATATTCGGTGCTATTCAAATTTGGTTATGGAAGAAAAACACGCTTTCTACTTCTTACTACAAAAACTATTTCGTAGACCATCCAAAGAAAAAAGTTGGCGCATTACTTAAATCTGCAATATTCGGCGCATTCCTTGCTTTCTTAGCACTTATGTTTGGTATTTCTTTATAATACGCACTAAAACTTAGGCTTAAAGGGTTTCCTTTAAGCCTTTTTTATTTTTCAAGGAATATCTCTACTTTATTGACATTAAGTATTATATAATATATAATAGTAATAAATCACGCGCACGCGCGCGTTTCATTTAGGAAAAGGTGAACAATGTTAACTCCCGAACAAAAAAAGGCAAAAAAAGAATATAAGAAAAACAGAAAAATTAGAAAATGGCGTAGGCGTTCTAGATGTAGAGTGCTTAAAAACATTTTGATTTGGTTTACCGGCTTTATAACCAGTCTTGGTATTCTCGCAGGGAGCCTTTACGTTGGCATAGGCGTTATTCCGCTAAACAACTTCGTTGGAAACGACGAGAGCATCGTTACCAACAAGATTGCCAGCCAAAGCGTTTTAGGCGCGCTTAAAAACATAAAGGGTTATACCGTTAGCGATTTCCCCATTTTAGAAGACGCAATTTTTAGCGCGATAGACGGGCTTGGTTTAGATGGCCTTGTTTCATTAGACGTGGATAAGATTTCTAAACTTGCCGTTGGGGACATTACTTCGGGCAATGGTATAGACACCATTATGGACGCTATCATTGTAGAAGCCACCCTAGAAGACGTGCTTGATATCGCCAATGTTGATTTATACGAAATAGGCAAACTATCGGTGTTTAACGAATACGAAGAAGTTTTAGAAAAACCTACTTCTTCTGAAATTGCTTCGCCAGACTTTAACGATAGCATTTATTTTTATAAAGTAGAAAATAGTTCGCCTGCCGTTTACAAACGCGCGTTCAAGAACAACGCTTTTGTAGAAGGCGTTAATCAAGACACCACGCTATACTACCCCGCCCTTAAAGACGTTAACGTTCTAGACCTTTTAGGCATTATAGACAACGCGCTTGATAGAATTAAGGTTGTTGATATCGTAAACACTTTCATTGACACGAACGACGATAGCGCTTTAACCATGGTTAACAATATTTTCAAAGACGTAACTATTGGTGGTGTCGGCGACATATCCACAAACGATATATTCCTAGTCGACTTGTTGCCACCTGAAGACAACGGCACTATTTTCGATATTCTCGTAGATATTACGCGCCCAGAAGACGGCGAACCGTTAAAACCTGAGGAAATTACGCTAGGGCATATAGAACTAAAAGAAGAAATTCTTAACAAACTACACTTAAATCTTGTCTTAGAAGACCCTGACGGCGAAATATTCTCTATCCTTGAAAATATTACCGAAAAACCAACAGAAGATATCACCGTTGGCGTTTTAATCGAAACTTTTAAAAACCCGATGAGTATTCCGCTCGATACGATTGTCGCTGAATACGTAACCGACGAAGACGGAAATATTGTCTATGAAAAAGACGAACATAATAACGACGTTCCTAAAAAGGCTATACTTTGGAAAATTATTGAAAGCCTAGTTCCAGAAGAAAACAGAACAGACGGCGAAATAACGATCAATTCTTTAACGTCTATCACCATGGATTCTATCGATAACCTTAAACTATCTTTCTTCTTAAAAGATACCGATAGTGAAATCTACAAAATTCTATCAGACGTAACGGGTGTTCCTGCCAAAGACATCACGATTGGCGATTTTACTAGTTCTTCGTTTGATATCGGCAAACTATCGCTAGAAAACGTTTTAGATAAATACGTTACCGATACAGAAGGCAATATCGTTTACGAAACCGACGATTTGGGTAATTTCATTTTAGAAGACGGAGAAAAAATCCCCGTTCAAACTGAAATGTGGAAACTTATAGACGGAATCGTGCCCGCAGAAAAAAGATTTGACGGCAAGATTACCATTAACTCGTTATCGTCATTATCAGAAGACGATATCAACGGCATTAAACTTTCGCTATTCCTAGAAACGCCTACTGCTGAAAACGGAAACCTTAATAAAGCGTTATACGATATTTTAGTAGACGTGGCAACCCCTGCCGGTAGCGAGCCTATCAAACCTGAAGAAATTACGCTTAACCACCTAAATCTTGATGACGACGCTATAAATAAAATTCATTTAAGCACCGTTATTACGGATACTTCTAACGATATTTATACGATATTAAAAGACTTAACTGGAAAAGAGCCAAACGAAATTACGCTTGCCGACTTTAATAGTTCTGATTTTGATATTTACGAATTATCATTAGAAACCGTACTTGAAAAACCTACCATTGATAACGGAAACAAAAACGAAGAAATTTGGAAAATTTTAGACAAGGCTATCCCATCTACTGAACTTGACGCTGACGGCATTATAAGGCTTAAAAACCTTAGCGATTTCAACGTGAACAACGTTCCGCTTGAAACCGTGTTAGAAAAACCAACTGCCGAAAACGGATATAAGAACCAAAAACTTTGGGATATATTAAAAGCGTCTATTGGGGATAACCCAACGATTGAGAGTCTTTCATCTTTCACCGTTGACAACGTTTCGCTTGAAACCGTGTTAGAAAAGCCAACCGCTGAAAACGGCAACAAGAACAAGAATATTTGGGATATCCTAGATAGTGCTATCCCGTCTACTAAGCTTGACGCTGACGGCGTTATCAAAATTAAAAACCTTAGCGATTTCGACGTGAACAACGTTCCACTAGAAACCGTGTTAGAAAAGCCAACTGCCGAAAACGAATATAAGAACAAGAATATTTGGGATATTATAGAAAATGCTATCCCTTCTACGAAACTTGACACTGACGGCGTTATCAAAATTAAAAACCTTGGCGATTTCGACGTGAACAACGTTCCACTTGAAACCGTGTTAGAAAAGCCAACTGCCGAAAACGAATATAAGAACAAGAATATTTGGGATATTATAGAAAATGCTATCCCTTCTACAAAACTTGACACTGACGGCGTTATCAAAATTAAAAACCTTGGCGATTTCGACGTGAACAACGTTCCGCTAGAAACCGTGTTAGATAAGCCAACTGCTGAAAACAGCAACAAGAACAAGAATATTTGGGATATTATAGAAAAGGCTATCCCTTCTACGAAACTTGATGCGGACGGCGTTATCAAAATTAAAAACCTTAGCGATTTCGACGTGAACAACGTTCCACTAGAAACCGTACTTCCAAAAACCAAAATAGTTGGTGGCGTTTCTGTTGCAACGAACGAAGATATGTGGGAAATTCTTTCTGCGGTTATCGATAAAGAAGTTATTACCATTGCCGACCTTGGCGACTTCGACGTGAACAAACTACCGCTTTCTGCCGTTATGGAAGATGATGGCAGTTTGCTTTGGACTATTCTAAAACAAGCAATACCAACCCCAGCAGATTCTACCAAGGGTATAACTATATTCGACCTAAAAAATAATTTCGATATATCTAACGTTCTATTAGAAACCGTTTTAGATAAATACGAAAAGAACGAAGATGGTTCTTATAAACTAGATGCACACGGCGAAAAAATCGTTAAACCGTTATGGAAAATTATAAGCGAAGCCGTTGGCGAAGACCCAACGATTGAAAACTTAGGTTCGTTTAATATTAACAACGTGCATTTATCTACCGTTATTGATAAAGACACCGTAAACGACAACGCCGTTCTTACCGCGCTTTTAGAAGACGAAGAAGCAACGCTTGGAAATATAGGAAACAAACTTAATAGCCTTAAACTTAAAGAAATGTATGGCATAAATTGCTTTACCACCGATGAAAGCAAAGCGCACGACTCTTCGGTTAAATATAAAAAGACAAAACAACCCGAAATGATTGACGGCGAATTAGTGTTGCACGATTATTACGTTAAAGTCGACTATTTAGAAGCGCACCCAGAAGAATTTGCAACGTTTGAATTTAGCGACGAAGTTTACTATATTTCTTCTGCCGATTCTGGCGTGTGGCTACTTCTTCTTTACCAAGCAGGTAATAAAGACGCAAAAGGCAACGCTTACACCTATACTTGTAAATGTTTAACGTTAGGAAGTTTAACAAGCATTATAGGCGACGCGGCAGACTGCTTTATGAACGCTTCAATTAAAATGCTAGTAGATTCTGGCATACTAGAAGAAACTTCTGACGAATATGAACCAATTTACAACAAATCTGTTAAAGATGCATTTAATATTGCGGCAGACCCGGTAGGAAGTATACCGGAAACGCCTTAAAAACTAATAAAAAACGACTAATAAAAGATAAATTGTTTGACAAAGAATAAAATATTTGTTAAAATATTTTGTACGTGGTGGCGTATCCACGTAAGCCTTGCTTATAGCCAGCCTATAAGCCGAATAAGTCCAGGAGGTAAATAATATGACTAAATACGAAATGCTTTATATTCTAGACGCTAGTTTAGCAGACGAAGCAAAAGACGAAATAGTTAAAAAATTCGAAGATTTAGTTTCTAAAAACGGCGGTGTTATCGAAAAAACCGATCGTTGGGGCATCAAAAAATTAGTATACCCTATTAACTATAAAAACGAAGGCTATTACGTTTTAATGACTTTCGAAGCACAAGGAACTCTCGTTCAAGAAATCAAACGTATTGCCGGCATTACTGACGGCGTTATTAGAAGATTAATAACCAAAAGATAAGGAAGGAAATTTATGAACAAAGTAATTTTAGTTGGTAATTTAACAAGGGACCCAGAACTTACTGAAACCCCTACCGGAATTGCCGTTTGCAGATTCTCAATTGCTGTTACTAGAGATTACGCCAACAGCGAAGGTACGCGTGAAACCGATTTCTTTAACATTACGGTTTGGCGTGGCAGAGCAGAAAACTGCGGAAAATATTTAAAGAAAGGCAATAAAGTTGCTATCGTTGGTAGCTTACAAAACCGTTCTTACGAAGATAAAGACGGTATTAAGAGAACCGTTACCGACGTTATTGCTAGCGAAGTTGAATTTTTAACACCAAAGAACGCTCAAACCGACGTTGACGAAGACGTTGTTTCTGCGCCAGTTAAAAAACGTCCAGAACTCGAAGCAATAGACGATAACCAACTTCCTTTCTAAAACCTAGAATATATAAGGAGAAATAATAATGGAAGAAAATATGACTACTGCCCCTGTTACCGAAGAAAGCGGTAAACCTGTTAAAGAGGGCAAAAAATTCGTTAAAAGAATTCCACGTAGAAAAGTTTGCGCTTTTTGTGTTTCTAAAGCAGAATCTATCGATTATAAAGATATTAACACTCTTAAAAAATACGTTACCGAAGGCGGTAAGATTTTACCACGCCGTATGACCGGTACTTGCGCTAAACACCAAAGAGTTCTTGCCGTTGCTATTAAAAGAGCAAGAATTGCCGACCTTCTACCATTTAAGGGCGAATAATTAAACAAAAAAAACATAAAAACCTTGTATTTTTGCAAGGTTTTTATTTCTATTGATTATTATTTGTAAAGATTAAAATATGTATTTAAAAATAACCTTGACTTAATTTGGCGTTATGCTATAATTTTTATTGAAAACGTAATAGGAGTAAATATTTATGGAAATTAAAAACTACGAACAAAACTATTGGATAGACCTTATTGGATTCGACGTCAATAATAAAGAACAAACGCTAATAGACTTTATCGAAAAAAACAGAGGCAGAGTTGATAGCCTTTATCTACATATACTTGGCGGGCCAGATTTTGTTGCTTACAATAAAGGTATGGACTACGAATATAATTTAAGTAGTGGTATTGCATCTTGTTTTCCCCACTCAAACGAACGCGACCGTCAGGTTTGGACAAACTATGATTTAAGAGATTTTATTGCTATTTGTCATAAACATAATATAAAAGTATACTTTACTTTTTCCGGCGTAAAAAATAATGATAACAACTGGGGCTGTTTAGCAACAGAATACCCAAATTTGCTTTTATATTCAACACGTATAGCACAAAATTTCGTAACGTATCACTTTGCTAAAAGATTACCAGACGGAACTTATTTAGAAGATTTATTATACGATAAATTAAAAGTATTTTTTAAAGACTATAATTTTGACGGTGTGCAACTTTCTGATATGCTCACCTTTACCCAAGCGAAACTTATTGAAGGCGACTACACTGATGATTTAGTTGAACAATTCGTTTCTAGAACGGGCATTAACCTTCCGTTTAAAATAACGGGCACAACCATAAAAGAACAACAAGCACGTTCCCGTTATATTCTTAGCAACTTGCGCTATGAATGGTCTTGCTTTATTGCCGACCGTTATGGCGAATTTATTGCAAAAATGATTAAGGCCACACACGAAGTTGGAAAGAAAACCACACTCGTTAACTCTTGGACGTGTTCACCATTTGAAAGTTTCTATCGTTTTGGTATAGACTATCGCAAATATAATAATGCGGGTGCTGATAAATGGATGTTTGAAGATGCGATTGGCGTTAGTATCTCTGGTTGGAGAAACAACGCAATGGAGTTAGACGATAAAACTAGGGATAACTGGATGTATCGTTTAATGGAAAAGCAAGGCGCATTAAAGTGCTGTGGAATGGACGTTCCCGTTGTTATTATGACAAGTCTTCACGATACGAACGAACAATGGGATTTAATTAACAATGCACCAAACGAATTCCGCCACGATATGGCAAAAAGTTCGGTTACTTTCGTTTGGAAAAACGGAAAATTACTTCCATCACACCAAGGTTCTATTTACTGCTTATCAGATTGCATTTCGCAACAAACTTGGGATACAATACACGACGTTATAGACACTTATTACGTAGGCGAAATGCAAGATGCTTTGGGTTTTACCGCACTTTATGATGAAGACTTAAATTCACAATTAAAAGAATTTATCACAACTCGCCGTCATAATGCAGGTTATTTTAACTATGAATTTTTAGTTGAAGGCTTGCCAATAATCGCAAGAACAACTAAAAAAGAATTGCCAAAATCACGTGGGCCATTACTAGTTTGCGCTGAATCAATTCGTGATAAAGAAACAAAAGAATATTTAGAAAAAACCGATAGATTGCTTATAGTTGCAGGTTATAAAGACGCGCTTGATAAACAAGCCGACGCGACATTTAAAAACGAAGATTTGATAATAAAGGTATATAATATCGGCAAGAAATTAAACAAAGAATATTCACGCTACAAAAAGGCAGGCCTAGGCTATCAAGACCCAGCATTTGCTAACTGGCCAACCCTTCCAAGAATGGATAAGTTTGATGATTGCATTATAAAAGACGTTGTAAATTTCGTGCTAAGAAACGGCAATTTGCCATACGGCATTGAACCACACGAACTAAAAGACGAAAAAGGTAATTCTTTTTATCCAAAATCATACAAAAAAGGTAGATACAAAATATTTACCTATAAAGCAGGCGAAAATCATTATAAAATGCTTATCACCAACGTAGAAAACCACTTTGTTCATACACTAATCAAATTCCCACTGCCCATAAAAAAGATGCTTATGGTTGGAAAACCTGAATGGTGCGCCCCCATAATGCGCGAAGGCTATATATTCGTTAAGGTAAACAATCGCGGTTGCGAACTTTTGGATATTTACGTTTAGTAGAACTAAACTTTGTTGTTCTATAAAAAGCAAGAATTGCCGACCTTCTACCATTTAAGTGCGAATAATTAGCGAAAATTTGTAAAACTAAAAGCCACGCGTCGTCGTGGCTTTTTTTGTTTCGTTTTTTTTATTTACCTATTTTTCTTGGCGTATTCGCCTTGCATTTTTAACTCTCACGTTTTATTCTTCGAAACAATCGTAAGAAACCAAAATATGCTTTGCAATGTTATATAAAAGTTTTTCGGCTTGTAGTTTTATTTCTAAGGGCACGGTGTATAATTTGTTTTCGCCGTACGTCGTTCTAAATTCTTCACGCATAAAAAAGTAGTTGGCTTCTAGCGTAAAATACCCGTTATACCCTATTTCTTTTAACCCCTGCATAACGCTATCGTAATTAGTTGTGCCAAAAAACGGTGCAACGTGATAGTCAACGAGTTTGTTGTTGTCTTGAACGTGAAGTGCTTTAAGATATTTCCCTAAATGCTTTATTTGTTCGTGTTGCGGTGTATCTTGCATGTTTGCATGCCCTATATCGTAACAAACGTAAAGATTTGGGTGATTAACGTAATTTACTAGTTCTAATAATTCGTAAACGTTATCTATATAGTAATAAACGTCTGGATTTGCGCATTTATTGTAATTTTCAATTAAGATTTTAACGCCTAAACTTTCTGCAAAATCTAAAATAGACAAAAGAAACTCTTTATTAAGCTTAAAATTATCTTGTTTATCTATTCCACTTTTATGCCCTGTATGAACGACTAAATTGTCTATTTTAAGGTAAGAACAGCACTCTATACAACGCCTTAAAACAAACATATAGGTTTCGTAATCAGCATCTTTAACTAAAAATTTACCCATAGGCGCGTGTGCTTGTACAAATTTTACGCCTAAAAGGTTGCACTTTTCTATAATTTTATCTAAATATTCTCTGTAGTTATCATTTTCAAGCGGTGTGCCAAGTATCGTATCTAAATCGTAAAAACTGTAATCAAGATACTTAAAGCCACAATCGCTTGCCCACTCAATGCACTTTATAGGGTCTTTACTAAACTTGTAAAAATCTTCTATCGTCGTTGCAATTTTCATTTTTTCTCTCCAAAATATTCTTCAATTATTCCGTCAATGCCACGCGAAACGTCGTTATAGGTCCTTTCAAAATCGCCCGTCCAGTAAGGGTCTGCAATCTCTCTGTATTCCCCGAAAAACTCGGATAAAAGTTTTATCTTGTTTTCGTTATCGTGCCCAAAAATTCTAAGCATATCGCGCTTGTTTCTATCGTCCATACCGATAATTAAATCGTAATCGTTATAGTGGCTAGAATATAGTTTTTCGCTAACCTTGCCAGAATAGTTTACGTTAAGCCTGTCTAAAATCTTTCTCGTTCCGTAATGCACGCCGTTGCCGTTTTCTTCGTAACTAGTGGCTTTAGAATGCACCGTAACACCGCTTATATTAAGTTTTTTTAGCCTATCTTTAAGTAAAAATTCTGCCATAGGACTTCGGCAAATGTTGCCATAACACACAAATAAAATTTTCACGCTAATCTCTATTTTTTTATTACTCTTTTTAATTTTTTGTTTTTATAAACTAAATGATAGTTTTGTTTTACGCCGTTTTTTATATCTTTAATAAACACGGCAAGGTCTTCTATAACGCCGTAGTTTTTAGCGTTAAGCACCCAATCAACGTTCTTAAAATCAACCAAGCCTTCTTCTAGCACAAGTGGAAAGGTTTTGCCTTTTATATCTTCTTCGGTTATTTTTGAAACCAACGCATAGCCAAGTTCGTCGTCGTAATTCCAAGTAAACTCTGATAAAAGTTCAACGTTATTAACGGCTATGCCACTTTCTTCGAAAATTTCGCGCTTGCCTGCTTCGAATATGCTTTCGCCGTCCTTTACCTTGCCCCCAAGCGCGTTCCAAAGCCCCATAAACGGTGGCTTATTTCTGTTTATCATTAAAATTTCGTCGCCCAATATAACAAAACACAAAACTGCTTTTCTCATAGGTATATTGTACCACAATTTTTATAAAAGTTAAAGAGTAAAAACATAAAAAAACGGCTAAATAGCATATCCCATAGGGATTTTTTAGATAACATAAAAGACTAACGAAAATTTTCGTTAGTCTTTTCATTTTTTGCTTTGCAAAACACACAACTTTGCCTGCAAAGTATAGTGCGCTACACTTTTTAATTTAGAATTTATGCAATTTAATTTTTGCTAGTCCGGCTTCGGAAGTTTCTCTATAAGATGATAAAATATCCTTACCTGTCTCTTTCATTGCAACAACAACATCATCAAATGAAATTTTTCTTGACCCCCATAAAAAACTTGAAAGATTTGCGGCGTTAATTGCTCTCATTGCAGCAACAGCGTTTCTTTCTATGCATGGAATTTGAACAAGACCACAAATAGGATCACACGTAAGACCTAAATGATGCTCAATTGCAATCTCTGCCGCATATTCAATTTTATCAATACTTAAATTTTTAAGTTCTGCCAATGCTGCAGCGGCCATAGCGCAAGCCGTTCCAATCTCTGCTTGACAGCCACACTCAGCGCCTGATATAGATGCATTTGTTTTAATTAAGTTTCCTATTAAACCAGCCGTTAAAAGCGCTTCTATGATTTTTGCATCACTATAATTATGTTTTTTTTGCTGATACAATAACACCGCAGGTAAAACACCAGCAGCACCACAAGTGGGAGCGGTTACAATTGTTTCACCAGAAGCATTTTGTTCTCCTACTGCAAAGGCATAGGCACAGACCAATCTATTTTCTTTAGTTTCGTTTGTTTCATCAATGTGTTCGTTTGAAAAAAGGATTTTTGCTCTCTTTCTAACGTTAAGTCCGCCAGGAAGGTAGCCTTCGTCTTGCAACCCCTTTTTTATGGAATTTTTCATTGCATCCCATATTTGTTTTACGTATTCAACGATATTATTACCCTCTTTTTCTATTACGTATTGATAAAGTTTTAAGTTATTTTCTTTGCAATATTTAGAAATTTCACTAAATTTCGTTTCTTTATATACTATTTTGTGCTCTATTTGTTCACCATTAAAAATTATACTACCTCCACCAATACTTAAAACTTGTACCCTATCGATAATTATATCATTAACACCTAAAGCATATAACTCCATAGTATTTGGGTGTGGAATATCAGTTTTAATTATATTAAATTCAACCTCACAATGCGTTGGGGATAAAGTTTTTTTAATAACAACGTCTGTACCATGTCCTTTTCCCGTTTTTGCTAAAGAACCAAAAAGAATTGCCTTAAATTTTAGAGCATTCTTATTTCTATCTCTAAATATTTTGCAAGCACGTTCTGGTCCAATAGTATGTGAACTTGATGGTCCTCTTCCGATTTTATACAACTCGATTAGAGAGTTCATCCCTTTAATTTCTTCGTTATTAGTTTTTGAAGAACTTTCATAAAAAAAATCGTTTATAGACACACCAAATATTTTAGATAATAAAGAAAGATTTTTAGCCGTTGGTTTAGTTTCGCCAAGTTCCCATCGCGATACGGCTCTATCGCTAATACCTAACAATTTCCCAAGTTCTTTTTGAGAAAGATTTTTATTTTTTCTTAAAGTTTTTATCAAATCTACATTAATATAACACATTTCACACCTAAAATTCTTTTTTTATATATTATATAACATTTTATTTGAATTATAAAGTTATTTAAAATAATTAAAATATAAAAAACTCAACTGGCAGTTGAGTTTAATTATAAAAGAATTTTTCTTATTAATATTAAAATCCCTAAGGGAAGAGCGGTAAATAGCCGTTTTTTATTTTAATTAAAATATTCTTTAAGATAGTTTTTCGTGTTATTAACCATCTTGTTAAATAGTTCTTTTGCTATATTGTGTTTGCCTTTTAACTGATTGCTGTTACAAAATACCTTAAACGCCTTTTCTAAACTTCTTTCGCTTACTGCTTGGTCTACGCCAAGTTGCTCTTTAACGGCGCGTTCTACTAACGAGTATATATTACTTGGCACGTTGCCCGAATATACTGGTCTAACTTCGTCGGCTCTAAAAATGGCGTTAGTTTCTACAACTGCGCCAAGTGGCAAGTTTGGTATTTGCCCTACGTTAGGAATATTAACGTTAGTAACTAGGTCTTGTAAGCCGACTAATGCGCGAATTTGGTCTACGCCTTCTTCGCCCGTTAAGGCGATAACTGGTTCTTCTTCGCCAGAAACTAGCCTTTTGCTACGTTCTAGTTTGCGCTGTAAATCTCCCTTTCTAAAATCTACCGTTGTTATTTGAAAGCCCCAATCTTCTACCGTTTTTGGCGAGTCTAAATACCACTCCCCAGGGCAAAACTCGGCTAAATGCCTATCGCCCGCCGCCGCAATATATCCGTATTTTAAGAACAAGTCGAACTTAACTCTTTCTCTACTTATAAACATACGGTTCATCCAGTTAGTATCGGCAGGCTCGTCCATCCCTACGTCTTTATACTTTTCAGCAAACGCCCTATACGTTTCAAAAAGGTCGTGGTTTTGGTATCTCGCACTTGTAAACCAAGTAAAATGATTAACGCCAACAACGTTCGCCTTTACAAGCCTGTGATTTGTTTCATCTACGTTTTGCCCTTTTATTTCGTTAAACGCTTTAAGCAAGAACTTTTTAACGGCAAACACCTCGTGGCAACACCCAAACGCCTTGATTTCTGGGAATACTCTATACAAAGTTTTTGTGCAAAGTGCCATGGGGTTAGTATAGTTTATAACCCAAGCATTTGGCGCATAGTTTTTTACCGCAAGCCCTATCTCTTCAAACATCGGCATACATCTAAGCGAACGCACTATTCCACCAAGTCCCGCGGTATCGCCCACAGATTGGTAAATCCCGTATTCTTCGGGCGCGTGCACGTCTACTTGCATTTCATCAAAAGTGCCTGGAAGAATTGAAATAATTATAAAATCTGCGCCAGTAACGGCTTGCTGTAAAGTTAACGCAGTTTTGTATGTCCATTCGCTTTTTGCGCCTTTTGCACTATTAAACTTATTGCCTATAATTTCGTTGGCTTTACTTGCATTATAATCAATGTCGTATAAGGTAACCGTACCCGAAATGTCGCTCGCTGACACTAAATCAGACATAAGCCCCCACGCCCACCCGCGCGAGCCACCACCTATATATGCTATATTTATATCTTTCATAACGCCATTTACGTATCTCATAAATACCCCCGCTACTTATAGTTAAGTATATTATAACCCACTTATAGAAGTTTTTGTATAGCAATTTTCACTACAATTATTTTATTTCTTGCTGTCTATTGACTTCTGGGGCATTACGCGTTATAATTTTTTTATGAACAAAACGAACACCATTTTTTCTTACTGCTCAAACAACCCTTTTTTATTTTACCACCACTCTATAACGCCAAACAGTGTCAACCCTTTGGTTTATGAAAACGAAACTCACCCCGGATACGAGATTTTGCAACTTATTTCTGGTCGCGTAAAATACTATATAGAAGGCAACGAATACCTTGTTAATAAAGGCGACGTTATAATTCTAAAAAGCAACGAAGTTCATAAACTCGTTGTGGATTTATCTGTAGAATATGATAGGCGTGTTATTCAGTTTTCTAACGAACTCTTCCCGTCTAGCACGAAAGTTAACGGGCTTTTAGTGTGCAACGTTTTAGAAAGTCTAGATAATTTTATGCGCGTTATCCCGTCTTATATTGTTAATAAACTCAAAATTAACGATATTTTTTCTAAGTTTGATGAATATTCTACTCAAACAGACGACTTTACAATTGCCCGTTATTCTATGGGTGTTATTAACCTTTTTATTGCTTTTAACAACGCCATTAAAGAACTTTCGGGCATAAATCTTGTTAAAACAGAAAATGAGCTGATAAAACAAATTTCAGACTATATTATTAAAAATATAAAAAACAAAATAACCATTAAAGATATTGCAAAGCACGTTAATTTTAGCGAATCTAGGCTTTGCCACGTTTTTACCACTACCATGGGTATTCCTCTTCATAAATACGTTGTGCTTAAACGCGTTCAGCACGCGCAAAATCTAATAAAGCACGGATATTCTTTGTCGCAAGCCTCCGAACTATCGGGCTACGAATATTATTCTACCTTCTATAACAACTATAAGTCCCTAATCGGCGAGCCCCCTAGCACTGAAAACATTAGAAAATGGTAAAGATAAAAAACACGTTTTATCTATAAAATTTTTCGATGAACAAAAAAGCCATCGCGTTATAATAAAAGAATTACGAAAAGAAAAAAGATTTCTCAGATAAAACTACAAATAGAAACGGGTACAGAGCAAGCGCTTATTTCTAAATATGAAACTGGTGCAAGAATACCCACAACCGAAACTCTTATTCTCCTAGCAGACTATTTTGAAGTGTCTATTGATTATTTATTGTTTAGAACAAACTGCCCAAACGTCAATAAATAATTTTTTTGTGCACAACTTTACTAAATCTTATTTTAAAATAATAAAACCACTCTTAGAGTGGTTTTTGTTTATTATTGTACATTAATACATTGCGTAAAATCTCATACTATCTTTGTTTTCAAGATAAGTCGATTTTTCTACAGTAACACTGTATCCATTTTCTGTCTTCTTTACGTCGTATTCTTTATCTAATTTTAACCAAACGTATTTAGTGTCATTTTCAATATTAAAAGATAATTTTGTAATGTTTCCGCTAGTTTCTACAATAATGTCTCCTTTTCCTATATCTATCTCTTCACAATTTTGAGCAACGGAAGAAAATAAAGGATTATAATCAATTAAACTCATCCTTTCTTTATTAAAATACGCATTATCAAATGTATATTCTGCTACTTCAAAAACAACACAATCGGGGTTAAATATGTTAAAGTAATATGGAAAATCAATTACATTTTGATAATCATGAACAATAATATACTCCGAGAACGCATTTTTAAAAAATTTGCCTCCACAACCATTCATATAACTGCCCTGAAAACTTAAGACCTTTGGTGAGCTCTCTATTTTTCGTTCTTCATTAACAAAATAGTCAAAAGCACGAAATCCTGGATTTAGTTCAATGCTTTGATATGATCCTGCAATGCTTTGAACTCTATTAGTTGTCTCATAAGTAGGTATTTCTTCTTTTATTGGGAATTTAGACACAAGTAGTGATTTTGCCAACCACGAAGATTTGTTAAACTCTGTTTCCTCGTTAACGTGTAGTGATGGAAAATCTTTTTTTAAACAATTTAAGACATTATTTGTTCCGTAAAAAGCGCCTATATCATTCCAATGATTAGCATCGTATTTTTTATTAAATCCATCTATGCCTTTTTCTCTTAATTCTATCATCACTGGCGTATTATCAATATATTTAACGTTGCGTTTATCAAGTTCTGTAAAAAAATTTGTTACCCACTCTCTATTATATATTATCCCGTTTCTTATTTTATCAGAATATACTGCTGGTTTTGCTGGATTAAAAACGAAAACAAACGGAACTCCTCTATCTTCACAATAGATTTGTATTGACTTTACCATGTCGGCAAAATATTCGTGATATTCAGAGAAACCATTTTTAGTAGTTATTCCAGCGCCAAACACGTGTCCATCTTTTCCGTAACTATATATAGGGTGAGACATTTCATTAAAAAATCTATCGTTTAAAACAGTATTTGCTGTTATAATTTCTTCTCTAAATCCGATTCTGTCATTTACATATTTTTCAATATTATCTGTTAAATCTCCCTCTAATTTGAAAGGGTTCTCAATTAGAACTCTATTGTCTATCATAGATACGGAATTTGGCTTAAAATTAAAAAATACGATAGGTAAAATTATCAGGCTGAAAAATACCACAATTGAGAAAATGCTTGTTATTTTTTTCATTTTTCGCTCCTTAATACTGGAAATATAAAAACGGACTATATTTAGAATTAACCATAAACGTTATCGATACTATAAATAGCGCAAGTAGTATAATTTGGGTAAAAATTGCGCCTATTTTATGTTTTGCTATCCTAGTTCCTAAATTTTTTATTTTCGGTAAACCTAATAACGTTGAGGCAATAATACCTATAGTTATAAATAAAACATTTTTTATGCTATAAAAAAATCTCCACGTGTATTCAACAACGCCCTCTTGTTTTCCAAACAAGTTACCTAGCCATTTAATACATTCAGAGTAACTACCAAACCTAAATAATTGCCAACAGAAAAACGTTATTGAGATCGTAAAGAACCATTTAATAATTTTTGGTGTTCTAATGTAACACTTTCTATCTTTAATAAGTCTTTCAATAATACAGCAGAAACCATTAATTAATCCCCATAATAAATACCCCAAATTCGCTCCATGCCAGATACCTGTTAGGGCAAATACAATTACTAAATTTAATATGGTTTTTCTTTTTCCTTTCTTGCTTCCACCCAAAGGAAAATATACGTACTCTCTAAACCACGTCCCAAGTGATATATGCCATCTGCGCCAAAACTCAGAGATAGACGTTGATAAATAAGGACTATTAAAATTTTCTTTCAATGAAAAACCGAAAAGTAAACTAAGACCGATTGCAATATCTGAATATCCTGCAAAATCAAAATAAATCTGCAACATATACGATATGCCAACTAGCCATGCAGACGGAACATCAAAAGGAGCCCCTACAGATGCTATAATTGAACCAAACGTGTCGGCTAGGATCACCTTTTTAATGAAACCTATCATTATTCTATTTAATCCATGAAAGGTTCCATCAAGTGTGATTTGTCTGTTTTTTTGAGAAGAAAAATTTCGCCACAACTCTATTGGCCCCGATACAACTTTTGGAAAGAAACTAATATATAAAGCACAATCTATAATACTACCGGCTTTTGATTTTTGCATATAAATATCAGCGAGATAAGATATTGCAGAAAAGGTAATAAAAGATACCCCTAGCGGTGCAATAATTGATTTTTCTCTAGCGCTATCTTTAAATAATTTATTCCAAAACGAAATTACTTGATTTACGTACTTGAAATGCACTAAAACAAAAAGTGTTAAAACAATAGCAAGGGCGAATACTAAAAAAGAGAAATAGACTTTTTTGTCACCATTTTTGCTTGAAACTAAAAGGTGTACATTATCATCTTTTAATTTCTCAATTACTTTACCTAAAAAGAAAACTATAATGATATATATAACAAGCCTTACTAAATCACCTATGCCAGCCCACACATAAAAAGCAAAACTAATAAGTATAATAATAACGTCAGCAGCTCTTATCTTAGTAAATAGTTTAGATAAAAAGCCTTTTTGTTGTAAAAAGTGCGTTGCGTAAAAGACAAGCATACTAAACGGGAAAAATATAAACAAAAATAATTGTGTTGTAAAAGCCATATTTCCCTCCTTAATGCAAATTTATATTTAATTATATGACAATTTGTCATATTAAGTCAAGCAAAATATGACAAAATGTTATATGTGGAAATAAAATGTAGATTAAAAGAATTAAGAAAAGCGAGAAAGATATCGCAAATAAAATTACAAATGGATACGGAGATAGAGCAAGCGCTTATTTCTAAATACGAAACTGGTGCAAGAATTCCCACAACCGAAACACTTATCGTTTTAGCCGATTATTTTGGATGCTCGATAGATTATTTATTGTTTAGAACAAACTGCCCAAACGTCAATAAATAATTTTTTTGTGCACAACTTTACTAAATCTTATTTTAAAATAATAAAACCACTCTTAGAGTGGTTTTTTATTGTTTTTTTGTTTTTATTCGTTAAAAGGTTTTAGCACGCCGTAAACTTCGTAAAATTCTTTGCCTGATAAAACGGCGTCTTTTATTTTTTTGGCAAAACTAGAAGTCGGCTCTTTTTCTTTAATATTATTATCGTTGGTGTCTACCGTAAAAATAAACTTTAATAATCTATTAACTTGTAATTTAGAATAGCAATCAAAAAGATTTCTAAACGCTAAAATGTTGCTTGTGTTTGGCAAATATTCTTTTAAGTTATCATCTAACATCCAAGAATTGCAAGTAAACGCTTTATAGTTATACTCAGGATAGTGCTTGCTAAAAAAACTTTGTGCCATCTCAATAGACACTCTAACGTCTTCTATGCTAAGTTTTTCGCCACGTGGAATATGTATGCCTAAAACCTTGTCGCCTTGTTTTAGGTTGTATTTAGAAACGTCTAAAAGCGCGTCGTTCATTGTAAACTGCAATCTGCCAAGCCTAAAAATTTCCATTTTTAAGTGATGTTTTAGCCAAGCAAGTTCGTATAAACATAGCGTGTTATAAACCTTAGTCCAGTTTTCACACCAAATAACAATGTCTTTTAAGGTGTTAATCGCAATTTCGCTGTCTATCCCCGCATTTATATAGTCGCTATACGCCTTTTCGCAAAAATAAAGGTATGAAAGAAGATTCTTCTTGCCGTCTTTGCATTCTAAATCGTAAGTTTCGCAGTCGATTTCTTCTTCAATAAAGTTTTCTAGCGAGAGGTAAAATTCGCCGTCGTATTTTTTAGGAAAACCTAAAATCTTATACCATTTCTCTATTGTTTTTTTCATTTTTCAACCACCATAACGTTAAAACCAACTTGTGATAAATATCTCTAACCCGATTGCAATTAAAATAATACCGCCCAATATTCCAGCCTTTCCTGCAAGGCGAGTTCCTGCCGTCTTACCAATAAATATGCCCGCATAGCAGATTAGATAGGTTACTACACCGATAAGCGCGCAAGACAATAATGCTTCCCAGCCGTTATAGCCGGAAATAGTAAACCCTACCGAAAGTGCGTCTATCGAAGTTGCAATACCTTGAACGATAAGACCGCCAAAACTAACTAACGGCTTACACTCGTTGTCATCTTTTTCTTTTATACCTTCGTAAAGCATTTTCCCGCCGATAAACGTGAGCAAGAACAAGGCTATCCATGGTATAAGTTTCTCAAAAACACCAAAGACGTGTGCTATCATGGTAACACACAACCAACCAAGCATTGGCATCAAAAATTGAAATAAAGAAAAAATTCCTGCAATGGTAAGCATTTTTTTATTCTTCATGCACGGCTCGGATAATCCGTTTGCAAGCGACACCGAGAAAGCATCCATCGCTAGCCCAACGCCGAGCAAAATGCTATTGATAAAAAAAGAAAAACTTAAATCCATAACAATACCCTTCTACAACTATAATAACATATACGCCTAATTTTAGCAAATTAAAACAACTCATTAAATAATTTTATAATAATTAACGTTTTAGCATAAAAGCTAATCATTTTGTTTGTAACTTTCGACTTCTTCACGGTCCATAACTTACAAAGTAATTTATCGGTTCAGGATACGGACGTAATAATTTTTTATACATAAAAAGACGAACCTTTGTGGCTCGTCTTTTTATGTTTGGATGCAGCAACGACCATGTATTGCGCAAGCAATATGTCGATAAGCGCACTATTCAATAAAAAAACAAACAAGTATAGAATGAAATTTATATTATTTTATTTAAAACTTTCGACTTTTTCTCGGACATCAACTTGCAAAGCAAGTTGTTCTGGGAAAATTTGTTGGTCGTTTAAAAACAAAAACACCCACTTTGTAGTGAGTGTTTTGTTTTTGGATGCAGCAACGACCTATTTTCCCGGACCGTCTCCAGTCAAGTATTGTCGGCGCTGATGAGCTTAACTTCTGTGTTCGGTATGAGAACAGGTGGGACCTCATCGCTAACGTCACCGCAATGGTATATATTCGGG
>JAZLBC010000008.1:0-21242 GCA_045613505.1 Christensenellaceae bacterium | reverse complement strand
ACGGCAGTCGTTTTGATTATACTCGTGCTTGGGTTAAACCTTTTAGCGGAATTTATCGCAGGTAAACTCAACAAGAAATTACAAGGAGATAAATAATGAAGAAGATAAAAGAAATAAACGAATACGGGCAAAATATTTCCGTGAAAAATGCCAACCTTTGGTACGGCGATTTTCAAGCCCTTAAAAATATAAGCGTAGAAATCCCCAAAAAGCAGGTTACCGCATTTATCGGTCCGTCGGGTTGTGGTAAATCGACTTTTTTGAAATGCTTTAACCGTATGAACGATTTGGTGGACGGTTGCAAAATAGAAGGTGAATTTTACGTAGGTGCAACGGATATTTACAGCAAAATCGACGTAAACGAACTTCGCAAGAACGTTGGTATGGTATTTCAAAAGCCTAACCCGTTCCCGATGAGCGTATATGATAATATCGCTTATGGTCCGAGAACGTTTGGTATTACAAAACACTCTGAACTTGATGAAATTGTGGAAAAATCTTTACGACAAGCAGCAATGTGGGATGAACTCAAAGACCGTCTTAACAAATCGGCATTAGGGCTTTCGGGCGGTCAACAACAAAGACTTTGCATTGCTCGTTCTCTTGCTGCAAATCCTAAAATACTACTTATGGATGAGCCGACGAGCGCTCTCGACCCTATTTCTACGGGTAAAATTGAAGAACTTATGGAAGAACTCAAAAAGGAAATTACCATAGTTATCGTCACCCACAATATGCAACAAGCAACCCGTATTGCCGACAAAACGGCGTTCTTCCTTTTGGGCGAGCTTGTAGAATACGGCAACACGGACGATATATTTACGTCACCAAAAGACGAACGCACCGAACGTTATATTACGGGCAGATTCGGTTGATGCCCGTCATAGTATTGATTTTTTTGTAAAAAAACGCTATAATTAAGGAGTAAAGACAATGTCAATTAGAAAAATATTTGAAGAAGAACTTTCCGCTTTGAAGACGGAACTTGTGGAAATGTGCCGCTTAACCGAGCAAATGATAGAAAATGCAATTACGGCGCTCGTTAACCGTGATAAAGAACTTGGAAAAAGTATCGGTCAAATGGATAAGCGCGTGGACGAATATGAAATGGATATCGAAAAACGCTGTATGCGAATCCTTTTGAAACAACAACCTGTTGCAAAAGATTTTCGTGAAGTTTCTACTGCTCTTAAAATGATAACGGATATCGAACGCTTTGGCGACCAAGCAAGTGATATAGGCGATTTGGTTTGCACTATGCCGGGCGAAAAGTATATTAAAAAACTCACACACATTACCGCAATGGGAAATCTTGCCGTAAAAATGGTTAGAGAAAGCGTAAACTCGTTTATCAATAATAATGAAAGCTTAGCGGACGAAGTGATTAAACTTGACGACGAAATGGACGAGATGTTTTTAGCCGTTAAAAACGATTTGATTGAACTTATTAAAAAAGACGGAAAAAACGGCGACCAAGCGATTGAGCTTATGATGGTTGCAAAGTATTTAGAGCGTATCGGCGACCACGCGGTAAACGTATGCGAATGGACAAAATATAACGAAACGGGAGTACACCAAAAATTCTAATGAAAGAACTTATTTATATCGTAGAAGACGACGAAGGAATGCAAGAGGTTTACGAAGGCGCGTTTGAAGAAAATTACGAAACGAAAATCTTTGAAAACGGCAAAGATTTTTTTGACGTTTTCAATGTAAAAAAGCCCGACCTTGTAATTCTTGACATAATGCTTCCTATTATGGACGGGTTTACGATTTTGACGAAAATCCGTGAAATAGACGAAAAAATCCCCGTCATTTGCGTAAGCGCAAAATCGGACGAAATCAGTTTTGTAAAGGGCTTGAATAAAGGCGCTGACGATTATATGGCAAAGCCCTTTTCGGTGCTTGAACTTTTGGCGCGCGTAAAAACCAACTTACGCCGTGCAAAACTTTACATAACAAGCGCTGATGGTTTCTCAATTGATAACAACGTTTATAAGGCGTTTTATAATGATAAAGATTTGGGGCTTACGATGAAAGAATTTAAGTTATTAAAATTACTTATCGGAAAAGCAGGCGTAACGGTAGAACGCGAAGAATTATTCCGTGAGGTTTGGGGAGACGATTTTATGGGCGAAACGAGAACGCTCGATATGCACATAGCGGCGTTAAGAGAAAAAATAAAGCAAGCGGGAGGGAAAGACTGTATCGTTACCGTTCGTGGTATCGGGTATCGGTTTGAAAATAAGTAAATGAAAAAGAAAACTTTATTACAAATCCTTTCGCTTACCTTTCTTTCCGTGCTTGTAATGTTCATTTTTGGTATCGTTGCCGTAAACGTCAACGCAAAAGAAATGATGAAAGAAAGGCTTGCAGAAGAAACGGAACTTGCTTGCTCGCTTGTACAAAATACAGACGATTTTGACAATTTTTTCCGTTATGAAAACGACGATGCTTTCCGCGTAACGATTATGGATTTAGACGGAAACGTGCTTTTTGAGAGCGACACAAAATCCCCACTTGAAAACCATATCGACCGTGAAGAAGTTAAAAACGCATTAAACGGAAAGCCTGAAACGGTAGAAAGATATTCTGAAACGTTCGGTTGCAATATGACCTATTACGCTTTGAAAACGGAACTTTCGGACGGCACGGAAATTATACTGCGTTTAGCTGTCAAAAGCAGTCAAATCAACGGATATTTAGGCGTTGCGCTTCCTATTTTGATTGTCGTTTTGGTCGTTTGTTTGATTGTTTCTATCGTCATTTCCAACGTATTGTCTAATAAAATATCGGGCAAAATCACCGAAGTCGGCGATAGTTTACGTAGCTTAAACGCTGGGAATTATATCCCTATCAAAACGGATTCGGGCGAGCCTGAACTCTACTGTGTTCTTAATCAAATTAACGAACTTAACGCAAATACCGCTATCCATATCCAAAGGGTTCAAGAAGAACATAATAAGCTCAATACGGTACTTGAAAACGTTTCGCAAGGCATCGTTGCTATTGACGAACAAAAGAAAATTATCTTCGTAAACAAGAGCATTTCTACTATTTTCGATTCTACCGAAAACGTTACGGGTAAAGATTTCATCTATTTGATTGACGATTTGCCCCTTTGTGAGAAAATTGCCCGTCATCTTGGCGAAAATTACGCTTCGGAATATACTTACAAAGGCAAAGAGTTGTCCGTTGTGATTCGCAAGGTGGATAGTCAAAGCGATAACGTATATTCTATCGTGATTATTACGGATATAACCAAAGAAAAAGCAATGCAAAAACAAAAAAGCGACTTCTTTGCAAACGCTTCGCACGAATTAAAAACGCCCGTAGCCGTTATGCAAGGCTTGTCGGAATTATTGCTTGCAAAAGAAACGCTTGACGACGGCTCTAAAAAACAAGTGGATAGAATACATAAGGAAAGTTTACGCCTTGCTTCGCTCATTTCGGATATGCTTAAACTCAGCAAACTTGAAAACGGAGAAGATATTGATATGGTTCACGCTCCCGTTGACGTGAAAGCCGTTGCGGATGAAGTTGCGCTAGAGCTTGCTTCTGAATTAAAGAAGAAAAATATAACTTTGGAAGTGAAAGGCGCGGGAACGGTTTTAGCAGATAATAAAAAGATTTTTGAAGTGGTTGAAAATCTTTGCTCGAATGCAATCCACTACAATGTGGAAAACGGCAAAATTACCGTAGAAATAAGCGAAGATGAAGATGAAACGAAATTGTCCGTAGCCGATACGGGAATCGGTATTGAAAAAGAAAATATCCCACGCCTTTGTGAAAGATTTTATCGTGTAGATAAATCACGCTCTAAAAAAACGGGCGGTACGGGTTTAGGGCTTGCAATCGTAAAACATATTTGTGCTTTGTATAATGCCGAACTTTCCATTGAAAGTGAAATCGGTGTTGGCACAACGGTTACAATAACTTTCGACAAAAACAATTAAAAAACTTTCAGATAAGTAGTCAGGTGTACAAGAACGTGTACACCTGACGTCTTGTTGAAAGAATTTTTATCTTTTTTTATCGTAAAAAGAAAAAACGGCAGGAACGTAAATTCCTACCGTTATAAAAGTTAAAGAATAAAAGTAAATCCGAACCATTCTACTTTATACAAGGATTTGGATAAAGTCGTGTTTGAGTATTAAAAAATCCAAGCCCATCTTTTGAATGAGCTTGGAGATAGAAGTTCCATTAGCCGCCATTTAAACATTTCGTCACTAAACACAAAACTAATATAATGCGTAAAGCTGCAGTTCGTGATGCACTTTCATGTCACGTGGCCTATTTGTAATTAACGTCGGGTTCAGGCGTTACAGCGCCAAACTTCTAAAACGCGCCTACCTGTGTCAAACTTTAAGGCTACACCCGCCAATCAATAGGCGCAAAGAAAATCATGATTTTTCACCCTACTTAATTAGTATTGCAGTCGCCCTCTTTGGAATAAGCTGATTGGGTATTATCAAATAATACATGATAAGTATATAATAAAAAACGAAAGATGTCAATCATTTTTCATCCATAAAACGCCGTTTGGTGAGAAAATCACTCGCCAAACGGTTTTGCTTTTGTTATGCCCTAAAAATTACCATACGCCAAACAAACGCCAAAAAACAAAAGATTTTCGCTTATTTTTCAATCGACAGGTTTTTCAGAAATAATCGACAGGTCGTTCTATCTATTTCACACGCCAAAAAACACGCCAAAAGGTAGCGAAAAACGTGAAAAATGACCATTTCACCATGAATTTTTACGCAAAAATACAAAGAAAAACGGCATTTATGCAACTTATCTTGCATAAATGCCTTACGCTGGTGCCCCAAGGCATTTCAAATCCGAACCGGACGGGGTGCAGTTAAGTTCCGAAAGGAATACTGTTTTTGTTCCGTCCTTGTAGTTAAAGGTAAAGGTTATCTTGTCATCGTAAAGGTATATCGCATTGATAAACCCGTCGATTAGCCTTTGTTTACCTTCTTTCGTTGAAATATCCAACTTCTTAAATTTTTCTATCCCAAAGCGTATTTGCTCTTTCGTAAGGAAGGGCTTTTTAATTTGCTCTTGAATAATCGTTAAATCAAGTTGGCTTTTTTCTTTTTCAAGTTCCGCAAGTCTATCTTTCGTTGAGTCGAAGATAATGCCTTGCTCAATCGCTGTAATTATGTTTTTAATACGATTTTCAACGTCTTCTAATTGTAAACGCAATCTCGGCAAGCGCGGATTTTCTTCTCCTTGTAAATCGAAAATTCTATCCACAAGGTAATCAATTACAACTTCGTTATAAAGAATTTCCATTGCTTTTTGAACGGCTAAATCTTCAATCCATAATTTACGTACCGTTTTCTTATCACAATTATGCTTTTTAGCGTTTACACATTTATAATAGCGGTGAACTTCCTTTTTTCTTCCCGTTCCTGCTTCGCCGACCATAAGTGCGCCACATTTACCGCAGAACAACTTTGTCGTTAAAAGATAATCATCTTCCGCTTTATGACGGGCAGGTGCGTGTTTATTTTGCTCCATACGACGTTGGACACGTTCAAACAAGTCTTTGCTAACGATAGCAGGCACGGCATCGGGGATTACAATATCGTTATATCTAAATTCGCCTATGTACTTGCGGTTCGTAAGCATATATTGAACGATATTGTAGGACATTTTCTTGCCGAGTCTTGTCGTTATTCCTTTTGCGTTGAAACGATTTACAATATCTTTAATAAGATAGCCGTCGGCATACATTGTAAAGGCTTCCACAACGATAGGAGCAAGTGTTTGGTCAATAGCGTGTTTTTGTTCTTCGTCTATGTAATAACCGAAAGGAACTTGTCCGCCGTTTACTTTCGCCTTTAATGCGTTTTCTTTAAGCCCACGCTTAACCTTAACAGAGAGTTCAGCTGAGTAATACTCCGCCATACCTTCGAGCATAGATTCAAGAATAATACCTTCGGGACCTTCGCTAATATTTTCCTTTGCCGAAACAACTTTAACGCCATTCTTTTTAAGTATGTGTTTGTAATGGGCAGAGTCGTATCTATCACGAGAAAAACGGTCTAATTTCCAAACGATAATCATATCAAAGCAGTGCTTATAACTATCTTTAATCATACGTTGGAAATCAGGGCGATTATCCGACGTTGCCGTCATTGCACGGTCTATATAGTTTGCAACAACGTCCACACCGATTTTATTCGCAAATTCTAAACACTCACGGAGTTGACCTTCAATAGATTCTTCACGTTGACTATCCGAAGAATATCGCGCGTATATAACTGCTTTCATTTGATTTAGCTCCTTATATTAGATTTTTTGTGATAATTACGACTAACTTTCCAATATGCTTTCGTCTAACAAGAAATCGTATAAGCCTACGTGATAGATTCCGTTATCGTCAAACCAAGGCTTCATATATGATTTAGTTACGATTATTTTCTTAAAAAAATCTTTGGTTTCAAGGAAAGGACGGAGTTCGGTTCTTTCTTTGTCATCCGTATTTAACGCCAATGCTGATTGAATGTAATATCTTCTCATTCCTTTATTTATTACAAAATCAATTTCGCATTGTTTTTGATGGCGTTTTCCATCCTCGCCAACGCTTACAATTTCAACAACGCCCACGTCAACCGAAAAACCACGAGCAAGTAATTCGTTGTAAATAATATTTTCCATTGCGTGTGTTTCTTCTTGTTGTCTAAAATTCAAGCGCGCATTACGTAGTCCCATATCCGTGCAGTAGTATTTAGATGGATAAAGGAAATATTTTTTACCTTTAACGTCGTAACGCTTCGCTTGGTTAAATAAAAACGACTCTTCTAAATATTCCAAGTAGGTTGCAATCGTTTGAGAATCCACTTTAACGTTTTTAGCCGATTTCAAAGCATTTGCTATTTTGGACGAGTTGGTAAGTGAACCGATTGCCGAACATAAATCATCCGTTAAAAGCTGTAAAACTTCGGGTAAATCAATACTATAACGTTCTTCTATATCCTTGAAATACACTTCTTTGAAAAGGTCAGATAAATATTTTGCTTTATCTTCTGCTGTTTTTCTTGATAAAGTAAGCGGAAGCCCACCAAATTGAGCATATTCTTCAAAACGCTCTAACTTATCGCCACCTAAATAGCCATAGTATTCCTTGAAAGTAAGGGGATGAACTCTAACTTCATCGCCACGCCCACGAAACTCGGTCATAACGTCTTTAGAAAGAAGTTTAGAGTTACTACCCGTAACGTAAACGTCAACGTTTTGCATACGAAGTAAACCGTTTAATACGCCGTATAAAGGTAATGGTTTGTCACTTTTAAGTTCTTCTTTTTTGATAGCGTATTGTACTTCATCTATAAACACGTAATATTGTTCGTTGTTATTAACGATTTTAGAACGGATATAAGCGCAAAGTTCTTTCGGTTCACGATATTTATCGTTTTCTTCTTCATCCAAAGCAATCGCTATAATATTTTCTTTCTTTACACCGATAGAAAGCAAGTAATCATAATACAAATGGAAGAGAAGGTAACTTTTACCACATCTCCTAATACCCGTAATTACTTTTATCATACCGTTTTCTTTACGGTCAATTAACTTTTGTAAATATCTTTCTCTTGCAATTACACCCATAAAGCGCTCCTCTTATTTGAAAGTTGGTCGTAAAATCAATTTACTTTCAATAAGTATACTTAAAAATTAAAATCTTGTCAAGTAATTTTATATATTTATTGAATAATTACATCAAAAACCTCTGCACAAATTTCTTATATTATCATAAATATAGTTGACAATATAATAAAAATGTTTTATAATATAAAAAAATATTTTTACAAGGTGCAAAATGACTATTTCAGAACAGATTAAAGTTCTTTGCGTACGTTCAAATATCAGTTTAGCCGAATTGGCGCGTAGAATAGGAACGACTCCCCAATCATTTAATTCAAAATTAAAACGTTGCAGTTTTACAATAGAAGAATTAGATATAATAGCAGAAGCTGTACAAGCAAAATTTCTTAGAAAATTTGAGTTAACGAATGGAGATGAGGTTTAATGGGACGCATTTTATTTTTTAATCATTCTAACTTAAAAATTAATTATCGATCTAGAATTTCCACTAAAGGCGATGAATTCGATTTGGTTAATAATTATATAGAATATATACAAGGAAAGTATCAAAAGAAAAAAACTAATTTAGCTATATTTATTGAACCTCAACTTGATTCTGGTTATCCAGATATAGTATTAATTGAATATAACGATTTAAAAAAGGAACGATGGAATTGCGAGAGAAGTAAATTAAATAATATTGATTTGAAAATTTTATTTGAAATTTATCGTGTTAACTCTATACAAACATCTAAGCTAAAGGAGCTTTTAGCTTTTTCCATAGAACAAATAAATTTATCCATACAAAAGCTGGAAAAAAGCAATCTAATAACAGTAACAACGACTAGAAATTGTGTTCGAAAAAAGAGATTAAATGACTTTTATAGAATAAAGAAAATTACGTCTATAGAAGCAAAAATTAATAAATGGCATGATGTGTTTGAACAATCATACACCAATCAATGGTTTGCAAATGAGTCGTATATTTTAATGAATAAAATATCCAATATTGCTTGTAATTATCAGTGCGAAGAAGCAGGCGTCGGTATAATTGTTAATAAGGCAGATAAATTTATTCAAATTATAAGTAGTAAACGATTGGATTTGCCTGTATCATTTATGGCACTACTATTTAATGAGTGGATTTGGAGAAAAACCTTTGAGGAGAAGACTATTGAATAAGAAAGATTTTATTAATCGTTTTACGAACCTTTCTCGAGTGAAAAAAGGTGGACAAAAAGTTGTTTATAAAGCAATGGAAAACGGTAGATGGGTTGCCGTGAAGCTAATATATAATTCAGACGATCCACGTATATTACAAGAAATAGAAATTGTACAAAATATGAATATACGAAATGTGCCACATATACTGGAAAAAGGATATATTACAGATGAATCAAGTGGAGAACAAGCTCTCTATATTATAGAAGAATTTATTATCGGGAACTCTTTAAGAGATTTGCTTAATCAAGGTAAAAAATTTAATTTAACTGAGGCGTATAAGCTTTTAGAAGAATTATTATTAATTGAAATTGAATTGGAAAATTCTTCTTTATTGCATCGTGATATAAATCCCAACAATATAATGATTGATAATGCGAATGGTTCTGTACATCTTATAGATTTTGGTTTGGCAAAAATATTAAACGGTAAACAAATTACATGTTCCAATGCGATAAATGGGCCTTTCACTCCTGGATATGCTCCTAACGAACAAATAGCAAACAAGCGTATGGAACAGGACGTAAGAACGGATTTATACCAAATAGGTGTAACGATATATGAAATGTGCTCCGGAATTAATCCTTTTGTTCAACAAGGAGATAATGTTTTAGAAATTGTTTATAAAACAATAACCGTTTCCCCTGCCTATTTAAAATTAAATGGTGATAAAAACGGATTATTTGCACAGCTAATCAATATCATGATGGCCAAATCGCCATCGCAAAGACCCGACACCGCACAAAAAGCTCTATCTTATTTAAGAGCTATTAAATCAAGTTTAGAATTGGAGGAATAAATTATGGATCTTTATTTACAAATGGGGCATGGTATGCAAAGTTTAGCAAAAGAATTTATCTCTCAATGGAATGGTGGAAATTTAATTATTAGCCCTGTAAATATCAAACAAACACAGCTTATTAAATACGCTAAAGAAATTAAACTATTAGGGGGCAAGTTACTATTTGACCCTCAACTGTTTACTCCAAGGGATGCTCATAGCAAGTTGCAAGAATACGATTATTGGCCCTCTGGTACAATTTCGAATGGAGATATACTAAACAATATAGATAAAGAATTATTAAGACTTAATGAACAAATTAACACTGAACATCTCATTTTACCAGGAACTCTTATAAAAGAAACCAATTTCGCAAACGTATACAATCAAATAACTTTTCATTCAAAATTTTTTAGGGATAAGACTAATAAAAAGCTTTTAGCAACCCTTTGTTTTTCTTCTGAAAGTTTACGAAATCATTCCTTTATTGAACAATGCCTCTCTTATTTTAAGCTTTTAGATGTAGATGGGTTCTATGTTGTCCCAGAACCTATAAAAGGATGTTATATTAATTCGGATGCTTTATGGGAAATGGGGTTATTAAAATTAATAACATGTTTAAAACTTTTAAATAAAATTGTAATACTTGGATATGCGCATCACCAATCTCTTATCGCTTCTTTAGCAAAAGTAGATGCAATTTGTTCTGGGACATATATGAATACTCGTGCTTTTAATCAAGAAAAATTTCAATCTTATAAAGATGATGACATAAAGCATCGTAGCACATGGTATTATTTACCAGATGCTTTTAGTGAATACAAAGCTACCTTGCTTGATATTGCTAATCAACGTAATTTTTTAAGTGAATTATTTTTACCAGCAAGCGAGCTTACAAATAAATATTCCTCAATGTTGTTTTCAGGGGCAATCCCTTCTTCGACAAACTATAATGAAACAAACTCTTTTAAGCACTATCTGTTTTGCTTAAAAAAGCAATGTGAACTTTTAACGGCTAATAATTATGACGATGTTTATAATCGTTATGAATTTATGTTAAATGCTGCTGACTGTAAAATAAAGAAATTAAAAGCAAAAGGAATACGAGGTCAAAATAGGGATTTTGAGCCGGGATTAGAGGTTAATCGTATTGCAATGTGCGCATTGAATGAAGATTATGGCATGAAGTTAAAATTTGAGTGGAACAATATATGATATTAGTAACAGGAGATACTCATGGCATAATAGGATTAGAGAAAATCCGTTTTGCATGTAAAACTCACAAACTTTCAAATCGAGATTATGTGATTATTGCTGGGGATTTTGGTTGCATATGGGATGAGAAAAGTTTAAATTTTAATTTAATTCAATTATCTCTTGTTCCTTGTAATATTCTTTTCGTGGATGGAAATCACGAAAATTATGATTTATTAAACAGTTTTCCTTTAAAGAAATGGAATGGTGGTTATGTGCATCATATAACAAAGAATGTTATACATTTAACAAGAGGGCAAATTTTTAACATAGAGGGTAAAAAACTTTTATCATTAGGCGGTGCAGAGAGTTCAGATAAACATTTAAGGATAAGAAACTTAAGCTGGTGGGAACAAGAATCTATAACTCAACAAAATATTCAAGAGGCTTTCTCAAATCTTAAGAATTATGATTACACGATTGATTACGTTATTTCACATACATGTCCTGTTAAATACTGCACAAAAAATTTATGTAAAGATAATGTAAATAAAGAGGTGGGGCAAAGTGAATATTTTCTTGATATTATAGAAAATAATTGTAAATACAAATCATGGCTTTTTGGACATTGGCATAAAGACATTAATATAATACAAAATAAAGTAGTATGTCTTTATCAAAACTTTATTAAACTAGAATAAAATCGCCCTCTTTTAGAGCGATTTTATTTTTTCTAAAACAGTAAAAATCTTTATTTAAAAAGCCGATAAACACTAAATTGATGTGATATGTTAACTTTCAAACATCTTTTTGGCTGTGTCGATCAGCTCTTTATAGGGAATTTCTGTTTCTAAATTTATATCGCCTAGTGAAACTGAATAATTATTGTCATCTTCCATTTTGAAAATAAATATGTGTGCAAAATGTTTTCTATATTTATATTTGTAGTAAACTAAACACAAATCTAATCTCAAACTAAAGTCTTCTTCACTCATGTTTCTTGGTTTTGCAAAAAACATATATACTCTATTGTCAATATAAAAATGAAAAGGTGCTACAAAACAATCTTTTTTCGCATTCTCAACAAATTTAAGCCATTTTGCAGAAATAGTATTAGCTCTTACATAATCAACCAATAACAAACCTGAAATAAAGTCGTCACGTTTATATTGACGCATTTCGTTTATTCGATAAATAATTTGATTGTAAAATTTAATATTCTCTTCTGATAATTTGCTCTTTAAGATTTCCTTATAATAATAGTGAACTAAAAAAAGTTCAGAATAATCCTTTTCGTTTTCACATCTAGTTAAAATTGTATCATCACCAATATTATCAAAGAGTAATTTCCCATCGTTATTATTTCTAAATATGTTTCGAAATTCTAAATATTTAATTATGTCATACGGTAGCACAACCGTTTCAAGCATTGTCTTAAAATCTTCAAATTTGAAGACGTTTATAGGTGCATCCAATTTTTTTGACTCTAATATGCGTTCGTAATAAGTAATTTCGTTACTAACAAATACAATAACTGGAACTACAACTTTGCTTCTATCTATTTGTAAATCAGAACTTTTGGAGAAAATGAAATTCGTGTCATCCTTATAGTAATTAATAGTTGCCTTTATTTGACTTTTTGCCTTATGTAAAATCTTGTTTTTATACCACGTATAAGGCAAGGAAGTAGAGTCATCGCTTTTTTCTTTTATTTGAATACAAATATAGATATTTTCAAACTCTATTAAACAATCGCAAAATTCCTTTTCTTCATTATCTTTCTTTAAATAAATATCCGTATAAATAAATTGATTAAGAAAAAACTTTTGCGATATTAGTTTCGTAATTTCTTCTGATTTAGTCATAAGGACTCTCCTTATCAAAATATTTTCCCCATTTTTGATAGAAGTCGCTAGCTGTTTCAACCTTCCATTTATCTTGCGTATAAGCGACGTAACCACTACAAACATATTGTGGAAAGCTATTCCAATCCATATTCTTTTCTTTTAATGCTTTTTTAACATCGACAACTGTTTTTCTTTTAACCGAAAGGTGATAAAAAGAACAAAGCCTATCCATAAAAGCAGCCATTGCAAATGATTGGCGAGAATGGAAGTAGTTTTTTAATTCTTCTTTTGGTAAAATAATTATTCTCGCATCAAACGCAAACGCCTCAGTTGGAATAGTTTTTAGTTTCTTTGAAATGTATTGAGAAAACATAGAAGATACAAATCCTGATATAATAGGTAGTACCTTTTCAATGCGATTTGCATATTCTTTGTTGTTTTGAATAATATCTTTATTTATCACAAAAGAAATTTCATCTTTAAATGAATAAGCAAAATCCACAAAGGAACAATATTTCTTTATGTTTTCTAAAATGCGTCGCATTGCTAAATGGAAATCAGACAGAAACAATTCGTTATTGTCCTTAAATCTTGACGTCAATCCTTTGCCATCAAGTCTTACAATTAAAACCTCATCTTGCTTGATAACGGGGATTGTTGTACTCATCTCGTATTTTTCTAATTTTTCATAATTACTTTTAGCGTAGCCATAATTATACGGCGGCATCTTTTGTTTGTTTTGCATTTTTATTGTCCTGATTATTAAATAATATTAAAATTTCTTCATAATATCGTATATATTCCTTACATAGGAAACAAAAATTTGTATTAAGGAAGAACAATCTATCTCGTTTACAGTTCTTCCAGTAGGGTGGTCTATATCATTTCTATATTTTCGTATGACGTCAAACGTTAAAGAAATATCATTTAACGATTCTATTCCATTGGAATTAAAAAAGTTTATATCGCGTGAACTATTTTTTATAAAGTCAAGCAAGTTTTCTAAATGTTTTTTTGCTTTTTTGCAATTTATGACACTGTTTTGATAAATAGTTAAGAGAGTTGAAAAATGACTCCTTATTCTATTTTCATAACTTTTACAAAACTGAATCAACAAATCCTCATAATATGTCCCTAATAAAGAAGTAAAACCCAAATAACATTCATTTATATGGCATTTAATTGCTTCTTTTAAATAAATCTTTTGTTCATTAGTTATATCTGCACAATTATGAACTATTTGTTCAAAATTAAGAAGTGGATTATTCATAGGGATATAACTAGGATGAAATGTTTGATTTTTAGCCAATTCTTGAATAAAATATTGGTTGTTTTCTTCCTTATATCCACATTCTTTACTCCATAATAAAATTGCATCAAGCTGTTCCTCTATAGAAGGAAATTTCTCTTTTTTTAGAATTTCACTATTGTTAACTATAGATTGGGCAGAATAAATACGATTGATAAAAATGTCAATAAAAGGATAACCTTCTTGAAATTTTTGCAATTTACTTTTGTCGCACATAGCATTTTTAGGGTCAAATAGTATTAACAAATCAATATCTGAACGTTTGCTATTTGTTTGATAAGCTCTAGACCCAAACAGATGTACAGATTCAACATTAGGAAACTGCATAGATAACATTTGTATAAGGCTTTTCAAATCTACTTTAAGAAAATTTTCCATTATTTTTGTTCCTCCAACATTTTCTTTAAGGTTTCTTTGAGTTTTGCGTGCGCGTTAGTGCTTGGGTCAAAACACATTTCGATAAAATCTTGCATACGGTCAGAATTTTCTAATTTAGGTTGTCCGTAAAGCTTGCCTTCGGGATTGTCCGTTCTGCCGAGTAAATAATCCGCCGAGACGTCAAAGTAATCGGCAATTTTAACAAGCACGGGGTAAGATGGCATAATGGAGCCAAGCTCATAACGAGCGAGAACGGGTTGCTTAACGTCGCCAAGCGCCGTAGCAAGTTTTGCTTGTGATAACTTTGCTTTTTCTCTTAATAACTTAATTCTATATCCAATAATGTTTTCTTGCATATACACCTCTTTTATGATTATTTTTCGTTATTTAAATTGAATCCTTCACTAGCTACAAAATCAATATAATAGGAATACTCGGGTAAAGGGTTTTCTTTATTAAGTTGTTGTTTTCTAAATTCCTTCAACCCTTCGCAAAATTTATATGTTTGGTTTGGAATTATTTCAAACCATTTTTTTAGCAAAGTAAAATCTTTAGTTTCGCAAAAGGGATTGTGTAATATTAATGTTATTGCTTTTGACACATCCCAACTATTTTCATTAAATTTATGGTTAAGAGATATAGCGTTGGTTAGAACAATGGCCATAACCTTATCATATTTTGAATGGTTCACGTATGAGTTTGGAGTGAAAAATCCAGATTCCGGATTAAATATGTAATTAAGGTATTTTACAAATTCGCTTGTTTTTGTTGAAATATATAAAGCATTGCTATTTTTAGTATTATTATTGTTGAATTTTGCTTGCGCCGACAACAAAGTATCTTTTACTTTATTGTCTTTTGGATATTCTATATCTACTTGTGAATAGCTTGTGGTATTAATATGTAGAGATAAAATTTCTTGAAGATTCTTAGCTACATTTAAAACTTCCTTATCATTAGACCGATTAGCAACAATTCCTACTAATCGATTATCCTTTCGTTCTTCGTATTCAGGGCTTTTCACTTCTAAGTTTAAAAAAACATCTTCCATTGATAATACTATATCAACATCTTTTTGTGTAGTGTTAACTTTCTTTTCAATCTCGTAACTTTTTTTCTTTGGTCCAACATAAACCAAACAAGCAACTCGGATATACCTTGATTATACTTGTATATTGAAAAATTTCCATTGTCGTTTAACAATTCTTCTATTTTTAAATCCAATTTTGCATTGTTTAATTGTAAAGAACATATTAGTTTTTCAAATTCAATATAATATGGTTTGTTTTTATATTTAATTAAAGGATGATCTGAAGAAAATTTTGAAAGAAGCTCGTCTAATGTTCTTTTATCCATATATACCTCTTTTTATTACTGATTTACATTATTATAACAAGAAAGTTTATAAATGTCAATACGATATGGGTATATTTATAAAAAATAGATATTAAAAACGGCAGATTTTTTAATCTACCGCTTTTTCTCTTAACTGCATTATTAAATTACCATTCTTTATCATCGTAAGGAGTGCTTTCTACGCCTTCATCTTGTAACTTCTTAACCATACGGTCAAGTTTACCTTTCCACATTTTTTTGAACCACTTTGTTTTACCAAACCATTTAACCAAAGTAGGGCTAATGGCATAATACAATTTAATAAATGCACGTCCATACCAAGTTGACCCAAGTGTATCATCACGGTATCTTCTTAAAGTCCAAACTTGCGGACAATCATATGAACCATATACACAGGTTGCTACATAGCATCCACCTGCCGTTGTTTGTAACCCTGACATTCTTGTAATAAGTGCTTGTATGTAAGCATCGCTATGCTTTTCAGCAATTTGCTTTAATTCGGTTATAAATGCATTCTTTGTTGCGTTCAAAATGTTTTTCATCCACCCATTACCGCCAACACCATATCCATTATTTGGATTATATACATAGGTAACGGAAAACATTTTTTCGATAGCGGAAGCTATTTTTTCCAAAACAGCTTTTTTATCTTCGTTTGTTACTTCAAAATAGTCGTTTATAACAGAAATTGATTTATTTAGTACTGTAAATTTCTGTTGTCTTTTATAATAATCTGAATCCGTCATTGATAACATTGCTTTTCCATATGAACTAAAGAAAACGGCTTCCATATTATGTGGAGCGTTTTGCTCAACCATATTATAATATTTTTCAACTTCTTCCCAATCTTCTTTTTCTAAAGCACGACGTGCATTAGCTAAATACTTTTCAACGAAAGCAGAATTATCGACTTTTACAGTACCCTGTACATCAACCGTTCCTTCAATCATCATTTTCTTTGCTTCTTCTACTGAATATTTCATTCCACAATTTTGACAAACAAAAACTCCATCTTGTTTAATCAAATCTACGCCACCACACATCTCACAAGTTAATTGTTTCATAATTATTTTTCCTCTCGTATTTTTATTTTAATAATTTACATTTACTATTTCTTTCTTTAATGTTAAGCAATAAACTTTCTGTAACACTTAAAACTGTTATACTATCATTACACGTAACCGCTTTTTTCAATTCTTTTAAGCCGTTATCTATTTCTTGTTCTATATCATCAAGCGCAGGGTTTGACATAGGGTCGCTATATTTTAATGCTTCGTAAACCTTTTTTGCTTCTACTTTTATTTCCGTCGTCGCTGCGCGTGCCAAAATATTTTCTGCTTCTACGATAGCCATACGAATAAACACCGTTTTTGTTTTTACTTTAACGTCGATATCCGCAACAACGTTTGCTACGGTTGAAGCGTTCACGCATGCAATTACAAAATATCCTGCAATAAGCAGACATACAATAGCACCTATCCAAGCGGGAAGAATGGGGAATATCATAAACACAAGTCCGACAAGGATAGAAACAATAATTGCCGTATAACCCGTTCTTAATAACGGAATATTTAAGAACATTTTTTCATTGCTATCATCTTTTACAAATTTATATGCCGTTATAAGCTGAGCGATAAACGATAGGGTAATAAGTGCATATGCTATCCAAAAAACGCCTTTGTCAAAACGGGTTACACCAAACACTTCGTTAGGAATTAAAAACGTAATCGCGTTAAAGAGCGCAAAACCGACTAACCAAGTAATACCAAAATACTTAAAATTCTTTTTCATTGTTTGCCTCCTTATAATTTTTCGCCACATTCAAGGCAAAATTTACCGCCTTTTACTTCTGCGCCACATTTAGGGCAAACACTTGCGAATTTGTGACCACATTCGGGGCAAAACTTACCTTTCATTACTGTTTTTCCGCATTCAGGACAAATAATGCTATTAGGTTGAACAACTTTTTCGCCACATTCTAAACAAAATTTTGCATTGTTTGGAAGAAGTGCTCCACATTTAACGCATTTAGTTTGAATAGCAGGTGCTCCGTTTAGCGCGTCGTTCATTGCGCCACCAACGACTCCTGCCATTGTACCGCCAACGCCTGCCATCATTCCAAGACCAACGCCCATACCTGTAAATTGTCCTGCGCCTTCATTACTTGCAAAGCCTTCGGCTACGTCAAATCCGCGTTCTTGTTGATATGTATAACCTTCTTGCGCACGTTTAGTCGCCATTGCTTGTGACTCAATAATCGTTTGACGAGCTTTTGTTTCTTCGTCAATAATGCCAACTTGTTGACGAAGCTTTGCTTCTGCAATATCGGCGTATTGACGGAAGTGTAAAGACTTAAAGCTTTCATATTGAGTGTCGCCATCAGGTTTTACAATAGTCGTAACGAAAAATCTTTCAAGCGCTACGCCGTAATCTTCAAAGTCGGGGCGGAGCATTTCGTTTAGCGTAGTTGAAAGCTCTTGTAATTTCTCGTCAATTTCAAAAATATTTATTTTTTGCGCTTTTATCGTTTGTGCAAGATAACTTTTAACCTTTGTCATTAAAAAGGCACGGAAATACTGTACGAGCTTTATTTGCGATAAATCATCTTCCGTTCCAACAAGTTTCAATAAGAGTTTTCTTGAATCGTCTGCACGGAGAGCCATTTCGCCACTTGCACCAATTGATATAGGAAATCCGTACGTGGGTTCTATAAACTGAACCTTACTATCCGTTCCCCATTTAATTGCCATTTGTTCTGTTTTATTGATAAAGTAAACTTCACAGTGAAATGGCGTTTGGTCACCTGTTGCTCGATTTAAGATTTTGCCGAGTTTCGGTATGTTTTGTGTTTCTAACGTATAACGCCCTGCACCGAACATATCCAACGCTTGCCCGTTCATCATAAAAATCGCTTCTTGCGATTCGTGAACAATCAACTGCGTTAAACTATTAAAATCTTCGCAGGGATGTTTCCATATAAAAGTGGAATTATCGCCTTCATATTTTATAATATCGGCTATTTGTCCCATATGTACCTCCTATATATGTATTTTTGAAAAAAGATAAATTACGCCGACTAACATAATCTATGTGATAATAAATAACTATTTACATTAGATATTAATGTTCGTGTAAATTTTTTTGCCAATATCCTACAAAACCACTTGATAAAATCGACAAAAAGTGCTATAATATCTACATAGATTATGTTATTCTATGTAGAAAACGGCGAGAGAGTATCTCGCCGTTTTCTTGCGCATTTCAGCGCGTTTAGAGCAACAATTTCCCAAGTCTATTCATCATTTCCGTTTTATGTTCGAGCATAGAGTGGGCATAGCGCTTTAACGTTATCGTAGGGTTTTTATGCCCTAAAATTTCAGATAGCGTTTTAATATCCATTCCGCACTCTAAAGCGCGCGTTGCAAACGTATGACGAAGAGAGTGAAAACCTTTATGCGGTAATTTCAAACGTTTTAATAATAGTTCAAAACTCTTTTGATAAGAGCGCACCTGTGCACCGTGTACGCGTTCACCGCAAATAACGTAGTTTCCGCTTGATGATTTCTTATACTCTCTTAACCTTGTAAGCAGTTGCTTGGGTAAAGGAATAATACGTTCTGAAAAGTCCGTTTTCGGCGTGTCGATTACCTTAACGTATTTGCCGTTTTCCCAACTATCGTGGCAAGATTTTGAAACGGTTATAATCCCTTTTTGTAAATCAACGTCGCCCCAAGTAAGAGATAGAAGTTCTCCAATACGTAAGCCCGTGTAAAGACAAAGAACTACGCCGAACAACTTGTTTTTCTTCTTTTCAAAGATAAACTGCTCGATTTTTCGCTGTTCTTCCTTAGAAAAGCAATCAACTTGTTTTTCTCGCTGTTTAGGACGCACGATAGCCATCGTAAACTCTTTGTCCGTTGCGCCAAGCAATACTGCTCGGCGCAAAGAAGATTTAAGCACGGATATTATGCCGTTTACCGTGTTTGCGGATAAACCCTTTTCGGATAAATCCACAGTAAAACGTTGCAAAACGGTTGCCGCTAAATCGTTAAGTTCAAACTCTCCGAGCGCGGGGAGTATATGTAGTTCTATTTGCCTTTGATACTTTTTGTACGTTCTTATTTTCGTAGTGGGCTTGACGTACAAAGCAAGCCACTCGTTTAACCAATTTTTATATTTCAATAGTTTACCTCCGTTTGTGTTTTGCCGTCCCCGTTATAGGGGAACGGCTTAATTATTTTTAACCGTTTTTTTATTTCGGGATACGAAAACGGTCAAAACCCGTCCGCCGTTCCTTTTTACATTTTACTATTTTCTTTACCTTAATCGGCGGTTATCTCTATGTAATCAACGAGATTTTTTATTTTGTTTTTTATTCAGTTGTGATTTTTGCCTTTCGGCTTGCCATTCTTCAAATTCGCGCTTGCCTTCTTCGCTTTCAAATAACTTTTGTATTGCAGGCAACAACGCCCTTGCAAGCGAATCGATTTCAAAGTCAGGTATTCCCGTGTTGTTCTTACGCTTTCTTGACATTAACCTATAATTTTTTTCCTCCTTATTAATCTCCTTTACTATTAAATTTTTTGTTTGTTGGTTTCGGCGATTTTTCACGCTCGATTTCTTTTTCGATTTGCCTTAAACGGCTTTTCCCTAAATTGGCGATAGGCTCATCTTTAGGAATAAAAGCACCAACGATAGAAGGCGCACGGTAAAAAGCACGTGCAAACGCTTCAGGTTCTCGTTCTCTAAAAAGAGTGTAGGCACGGCTCATTTTATTGAACTTATCCTTATCTTTTGAGAGTTCTTGAACTTCTTTATACAACAAGCCGCTATCTTTTTGTTGGCGGTCAACTACCTCTTCTAAACGTTTAACTTCGGCAGTCAATACCACGATTTGATTTTTTAGTCCATTTTTCGTAAAAGAAAACTTGCCTTGTTTGGCATCTTCCAATGCTTGGGTGTAGTCGGCTTCGGCATTACGTTCTTCAACGATTTTATCTCGCTCGGCTTTCGCCGTTGAGATTTCTTTCATTGTTTCAGTAAAATGCTCGTCCGCTTTTTGAACGGCTTTTTCCATCGTTTCTAATTCCGCGTACGCACGTTTTCCTGCGTTTGAAATAATTTCCGAAGATTTATGTATCGCTTCGTCCACGATACACTTTGCCTTAAACTCGGCGGTAGAGAGATGGGAAGCCGTGCTTCCTTCTTTACCACGTTGCAAACCCCAACGCTTACCAACTTGCTCGTAAAATTCCGTTTGTAATTTAGACAACTCGTTACGGTTAAGTAAATCTTTGGCGCATAGCCTACCGTCTTTGATAGGGATAAGGTTCAGGTGCATATGTGGAGTGGTTTCGTCGTTGTGGACAACGGCAGAGATTATGTTTCTTCTTCCGTATCGTTCAGCAAAGAATTTAGTGCAGTCACGGAAAAAACAGTTTTGTTCATACTCGTCTAAACCCTTGAAAAATTCTCTATCCGAGCCAACAACGAAAGAAGCCATAAGAACAGCATCTTTTCGTGGTGCTTTTGGTAAGTTTAACTCGCTTATTCTTGCGTT
>JAZLBC010000007.1:0-1300 GCA_045613505.1 Christensenellaceae bacterium | reverse complement strand
CTTTTTACTAGGCGCAGGTTTCCACGGCGGAGTATCGCTTGTAGAACAAGTTTCTAAATATGGTGGCGCAATCGTTGTTTGGGGCTTGCTTGGTGGCGCTCTTATGACGGTTGTTCCGATGGTTGTTGGTTTTGCACTAGCGAAACGCGCTTTAAGGCTACCACTTCTTAATAACCTTGGTTCTATAACGGGCGGTATGACTTCTACGCCGGCGTTAGGCGCGCTAATCAACGTTTCTAAAACAGACGACGTTGCGTCTGCTTATGCTGCAACCTATCCTATTGCACTAGTGCTAATAGTTTTGGTTTCGCAATTCTTAATTATATTATTATAAAACAAAAAAGTCCCACACGCGTGGGGCTTTTATCATAAAGGAGAAATTATGTTCGACGGAAAATTAAAAGCACTAACCTTTACCTTCGACGACGGAGTAGTAGAAGACGTTAGATTTATTGAACTAATAAACAAATACAATATTAAATGCACGTTTAACCTTAACTCTAATCTTTTCGGCACAAGGCACGACTTTACTTGGCACGAATTTTTTATTCCGCATTTAAGACTAACGCAAGCCGAAATAAACGGGCTATATAATGGGCACGAAATCGCGGCACACACCCTAAACCACCCCAACCTAACCACACTATCTAAAGAAGAAATTATTAAAGAAGTAGAAGAAGATAGAATAAATCTTTCTAAAATTTTCGGTTACGAAATAGTGGGTTTTGCTTACCCTTGCGGTGGCGTTAATAACGATGACAGAGTTGCAAAAATTATAAAAGAGAACACGGGCGTAAAATACGCGCGCACCATAGACTTTACTTATAACTTTGAAATGCCAACTAACCTTTATCGTTTTCATCCAACCCTATCACATAATGATTACGATAATTTGTTTAGGCTTGCCGAAGACTTTGTTAACCTTAAACCTACTAGCCCAAAACTATTTAGCATAATGGGGCATTCTTACGAACTTAATATGCGCGATACTTGGGATAAACTAGAAGAATTTTTAAAAATCGTTTCTAATAGAGATGATATTTTCTACGGCACGAACAAACAAATTCTTCTTGGCGAAAAATAGTTTATAAAACAGTTTGCGTTTTTTTATTGATATTTTGAAAAAAAACTGATAGAATATATAAAAACGCATTTTAGGGGAAAAAATGGATTTTGTAACTATACTACTTTTCGTGGTAGGAATAATTTTTATAGTAAAGGGTGGGGATTTCTTCGTTGACGCTGCGTCTTGGATTGCCGAAGTTAGCGGAATACCTAAACTAATAATCGGCGCAACAAT
>JAZLBC010000006.1:0-166473 GCA_045613505.1 Christensenellaceae bacterium | reverse complement strand
AGAAAAAATATGGTCTATATGGGCAGCGTTGTTGTTTACGGCAGAGGCGTTGCCGTAGTTACCGCAACGGGTATGGCTACGGAAATGGGTAAAATTGCAGGCGCGCTTACCATGGCAGAAGAAGGCAAAACGCCTTTACAAAGAAAGCTTGCGCAACTCTCTAAAATTCTTACCTTCCTTATCATCGGCATTTCCGTTGTCGTGTTTGGTATTCAACTTATCCGCGGTGCGGTAGAAGGGGTTTTCCAAGCAGGTAAAGGGCTTGATTTCGGTTTGGAATCTTTCATGATCGCCGTTTCTTTGGCGGTTGCCGCAATTCCCGAAGGTTTGGCGATGGTTGTTACCGTCGTGCTTTCCATCGGCGTTACCAATATGTCCAAACGTAACGCAATTATCCGTAAGCTCACCGCGGTAGAAACCCTCGGTTGCGCGCAAATTATTTGTTCGGATAAAACTGGCACTCTAACCCAAAATAAAATGACGGTTGTAGACTTCTTTGGCGAAAACGAAGAATACGTTGCAAACGGCATGGCGCTCTGCTCTGACGCTGAAATCGACGAAGACGGTTCAGTTACCGGTGAACCTACCGAAGCGGCGCTCGTAGTTTGGGCTAACAAACTAGGCAATCATAAATCTAAACTAAAAACGTCTTATCCACGTATAGGCGAAGCGCCTTTCGATTCTATGAGAAAAATGATGTCTACCGTGCACACTGACGGAGATACTACCGTTCAATTCACCAAGGGTGCGCCAGACGTTATTATCGGCAAATGCACGCACTACTTACTTGGCGATAAAATAGTGCCTATTACCGATGAATACAGAGAAAGTATTTACAAAGCAAACAAAGATATGGCTGAAAAAGCACTTCGCGTTCTTGCGCTCGCTAAAAAAGTGTACGAAAGCGCGCCAAGTTCTTTCGAAGCAGAAGAACTAGAAGTTGGGCTATGTTTCGTTGGGCTATGTGGTATGATTGACCCTGTTAGACCCGAAGTTAAAGCGGCTATCGTAAACTGCAAAAACGCGGGTATTCGCGCTATTATGATTACGGGCGACCACATAGACACGGCTACGGCTATCGCCAAAGAACTCGATATTATCGGCAACGGCACTTACGCTATTACGGGTGCTGAACTTAACGAAATGAGCGACGAAGAGTTCGAAAGCAAGTTTATGAACATCAGCGTTTACGCTAGGGTTCAACCAGAACACAAAACGCGTATAGTAAACGCGTGGAAGAAAGCCGGATACGTTACCGCTATGACTGGCGACGGCGTTAACGACGCTCCGTCTATTAAAAGTGCAGACATCGGCGTTGGCATGGGTATTACCGGTACGGACGTTACTAAAAACGTTGCCGATATGGTACTTGCCGACGATAACTTTGCAACGATAGTAGGCGCGGTTGAAGAAGGGCGCAGAATTTACGATAACATTAGAAAATCTATTCAGTTCTTGCTTGGCTCTAACATGAGTGAAGTTTTAACGATATTTTTTGCAACGTTAATCGGCTTTACTATTTTAGACCCAGTTCACCTACTTTGGATTAACCTTGTTACAGACTGTTTCCCTGCGCTTGCGCTAGGTATGGAAAGGGCTGAACGCAATATCATGAGCCGAAAACCGCGCAACTCTAAAAAGGGTATATTCTCAGACGGCATGGGCTTTGATATCGCTTACCAAGGCTTTATGGTTACGGTTTTAACGCTTGCATCTTTCTTTATCGGTGCGGTTATCGAACACGGCGGTTCTATATTTAACGAAGCAGGCGTTATAGCAAGCAAACACGGTATGACTATGGCGTTCTTAACGCTTTCGTTCTCTGAAATATTCCATAGTTTCAACATGCGTTCTCAACGCGGTAGTTTGTTTAAGATGCACTCTTCTAACAAGGTTTTATGGATTGCCTCGGTTGGTTCTATAATAGCAACCACCCTCGTTTGCGAAGTTGGGTTCTTATCAAGAGCGTTCGGCTTTACGCACGTTGACATTAAAGAATACGCTATTGCAGTCGCTCTTGGCTTAATCGTTATTCCTGTTGTGGAACTCGTTAAGTTTATTCAAAGAAAAATCGCTAACAAAAAAGCAAAAAAGGTTAGCGCGTAGTATTTTCTAGCAAAATTAAATAACTAAACCCACCGAAAAATCGGTGGGTTTTTTATTTTTTTTAATAAGATTTAATTTTACACTTTATATTTTTCGCCTTTTCGTTTTTCCTTAAAATATTCTTTAAGTAGGTTTGCGCACTCGGTTTCCATCACTCCGCCAACGTATTCTGTTTTATGGTTTAGCCCGCTAGAAGATAAAATATCAAACTTACTAACTGCGCTACCGCTCTTTTTTTCGTACGCGCCAAAAACTACCCTTTTTATTCTTGCGTTCACTATTGCGCCCGCGCACATTGGGCAAGGTTCTAGCGTTACGTACATTTCAGCCCCGTCTAATCTCCAACTTTTTAGTTTTTTAGAAGCCTTTTCGATTGCGATAATTTCTGCGTGGCGAGTAGAAAGTTGCGAATTTTCTATATCGTTGTGCGCTTTTGCGATAACTTTGCCGTTAAGAACGATAACTGCGCCGATTGGCACTTCGTCTTTTTCGTAGGCTTTTTTTGCTTGCTTTATTGCAAGGTTCATAAATCGTTCCATATTTTTACCCGTATCGTTTTGTATGCGTTAAAACGTAAAATACTTTTTTATTTTTTTGATAAATCTCTTCTAGATGATTGTCCCTTATAGGGTGCGCAAGTTTATCACTGCCCACTTCTATCGTAAACGCCGGAATTTTTAGCGTTTTTATGCACCAGTCTTTATATCCACCCGCGGAATTAGGCGTGCTTTTTATGGTGTAGCCCGTTACTTCTGCTAGCGTTTTTGCAATTCTTGCGTCTCGCCGATCATCTTTTTTACCCTGAAAAAACTGATAGTAAATTTCTTCGCCCTTAGAGTGATAACTAACCGTTATATCGGGCGAGATTTTAAGCGTGAAATCTCTTAAAGCGATAGTTTCTTTTTCGGAAAACGCAAACTCGCCTATATAATTTTCGCCACCTTTATCTCTCGTGTTTTTTTCGCCCGTGCCCCAGTTTGCATCAAAATTTACGTTAAGGTCTACCCCGCGCGCGTTTGCCTTATATAGTTTATCTTTTTTTAGGGCAATAATAGTTCCGTCTGGGTTAGTTAAAGGCAAAAAATACACCGTGCCTTTATCCCCGAACAAGCAAAAATCTTGCATTTGTTTTAAGGCTAGGTGCGAAGTGATAAATTCACGCGCGTGTATAGAATACTGCGCTATAATCACGGGTTTTTTGGTTTTATAAACCTTAAAATAATACAGTGGTTGATTGTTGGTAGAATACCCGTAAACGCCCTTTTCGCCGTTAAATTTTAGGTAAGTTTGGTTTAGTTTTTTTATAATATTCATAGTATATTTTATGAATATTATTTGTGATAGGTTATTCCCCCTATAATAGTGAACGCCCTATAAATTTGTTCGGTTAACATTAGCCTAAACAGCGTGTGTGGAAAAGTCATATCCGAAAACGAAAGTTTTACGTCTGCCTTATTTTTTACCTGTTCTGAAAGCCCGTAAGAACCGCCTATAACGAAAGTGATAACGCCGGTTTGGTCTTTATAAGTTTTGATTAAGTCTGCCAAACTTTCGCTTGATAGTTTTTTGCCTTCTATCGCCATAACCGCCACCTTGCCTTTAAGGTGTGGAAGAATTTTTTGCGCTTCTTTTTCTTTTATTGCGATTATATCTGCATTAGACGGATTTTTTAGGTTTTCTTCTTCGATTTCTTTTATACTGAATTCACAAAATCTAGAAAGGCGTTTAGAATACTCTAAAATCCCGCCCAAGAAATATTTTTCTTTAACTTTGCCTACGGCAACGATATTTACTTTTAGCATTATAGCACCCCGCCCACAATCATTACCAAGCAGATTATAAAGCCGATTAGCGAATACGGAATAAAAAAGTCTTTCGCCTTTTCGGGTTGTTCTAATTGATTTTTAAGTTTTAGATTTTTAAGAAGTAGCATTAAACAAACGGCTAAAACAGCCACGCCAACGGCTATGCAGATAGGGTTAAACAAATCTACCGTAATGCCTATAAAATCTACCGTTAAAATAATAAAATTGTTCAAAAAGTGCGTTATAATCGGCAAGATTAAATTGTTGGTTTTTATAAAAATCAACGCTAAAATCGCGCCGTAGATAAACTGATAAGCAAGTTTGTTTATAGAACAATGATAAACCGAAAAACATAGTGCGGAAATTAAAATTTTAGTTAAATTATCCGTCTTTAAGTTTGTTATTAAAACTCCCCTAAAAAACAATTCTTCCGCAACAGTGGGAACTAACGCTAAAAAAATGGAATATAGTATAAATTCGCCCGCGTTTGAAACGTTCATATCGGTAACGGGCGCGGTTATGCCGATAGATGAAAAAAACTTTTCTATAAGCGCGTTTATAAAGCCTAGCCCAAATATCATTGAAAAAGCGATTAAAACTGCCACGGCGATATAAACGGGACTGATTTTTTCGTTCGCTAGTGATAAAAGTGATTTTTTATCTTTATTCGTTAAAACGCTTGCCGTGATACTTGCAAAAAGTATCGAAAGTGTTGAAAGGGCTGAAAGAAGTTCTGCACCAAGCCCTACCACGCTTAAAACGAGTGATACTATTAAATTAAAAACGATAAACGAAAATATCATTAGGCTAAAAAGCGAGCCCGCTTTTTTATTTCCGTTTACTTCTAGTGGAAAAATATTCATACGATTATTATATAAAATAGTATAAAAATTTTCAAGCGTTTTAAGTAATTAGCATTATTTTGGTCTATTTTTTTGCTGTTTTTAATATTTTAGACTAGGGGGAAATATGAAAAAGTTATTTTGTTTATTGTTATCTTTCACCTTTGTTTTTTGTATTATCACTACTTTCGGTTGCCAAAAAAACGAACTATTATCGCACGTTAGCGAACTGCGTTCAGAAATTTACCTTGGCGAAGTTATATTAACCGACGCTGAAAATCTAAGCGAGAAAGACAAAAAAATTACCGTTAAGTGTGCTTACGGGTTTATAGAACAACCTTACCTTTTAGACGGAAAGACGGGTAACACTATAAATAGATTAAAATTTAAACTTGTTGGCGATTTAGATTCTAACGTTAGTTATTCCATTTCTTTTATGCACGACGGTTTTAACTATAAAAAAGAGTTCGTTTATTCGCCCGAAAACAATTCTTATACGGTTTGTTTTGAGATAAACGATTTTTCAGTTAAGGAGTTTAACGCCAGTTTGTTTATAGGCGCGAAAAGTTATCCTACCGTCTTGAAAAGTATAGTTCCTAGCGATATTTTAAGTTGCGAAAAAGCGCTTGACAAACTAAAAGAAAATCAGCCGAGCCTAATTAAAGACAAAACTGCCGAAGACGGAACTTTTAATGCCGAAATTTATATGCGTATTTTAGTTAAAAACGATTATCCGTATTACTACGTAGGTATATCGCACGAAAATAAGATTAAAGCAATGCTAATGGACGCGAAAACAGGTAAAATTTTAGCCGTTAAAGACGTGTTTTAATAATATTTGAATATAGCCCTACGTAAAACAAACAAAAAACCACTGAGCGTTCAGTGGTTTTTATTGTTTTTACTTTTTACTTATTTTTTACTTGTTAAAGTTATCTTTTAGAGAAACTATTTCGGATAAAATTTCTTTATCGTTTAGTTTTAATCTCTTAAAATAGCCCGTGCGCATAAATTGATATGGCCTATCGTCGTTATTTTCCATCACGTAAGGCTCTACGTAGCCGTTAAAGATTTCTACGCTATCAGTGTTCATACGCTCAGAAAAATCTTGGCCGGGGTATTCTTCGTCTTTAAGTAAATGCCCGTATTTTCTAATTTCTACGGCTTTTGCAGTGCTTTCTTCTACCCATTGAATAACGCCTTTTACTTTTACGCCCGAAGTGTCGTTACCGCTTTTGCTGTTTTCAACAAAAGAACAAAGCAGTTCTTTAACTTCGCCGTCGTTATCCATAACAACTTCGTCGCACCTAATAATATAAGCGCCTTTTAAGCGAACGTATCCGTCTTTTTTAAGCCTAAAATATTTTGGCGGTGGACTTAGTGAAAAATCATCTCTATCAATATATATGTGTTTAGAGAACGTTATTTGCCTTTGTTTCTTTACTTCGTCTTGCGGGTTAATATCGAACTCGCATAGTTCGGTTTTATTATCAGGATAGTTAGTAATGGTAACTTTAAGCGGTTTAAGAATACACATAGCCCTTTCTGCGTGGGCGTTAAGGTATTCTCTTATGCACGCTTCAAGATAAGAAATTTGCACTTCTGAATTTGCTTTACTAATACCGATACGATTGCAAAAATCTTTAAGTGCTTCAGCTGGAACGCCACGATTTCTAAGCCCAGTTAGGGTTGGCATACGCGGATCGTCCCACCCGCTTACAGAACCGTCTTCTACAAGTTTTTTTAGATACCTTTTGCTCATAACAAGGTTAGTTACGTTTAGCCTTGCAAACTCGATTTGCCTTGGTTTTGGGTTAAAGCCCAAAGTGATACCAACCCAGTCGTATAGTGGGCGGTGGTCTTCAAATTCTAGGGTGCAAAGCGAGTGCGTTACGCCTTGCAAATAGTCGCATATAGGGTGCGCAAAGTCGTACATAGGATAAATGCACCATTTATCGCCCGTTCTATAATGCGTTTCGCGAAGTATTCTATAAATAACGGGGTCGCGCATGTTGATGTTTGGCGACGCCATATCGATTTTTGCCCTTAAACATTTCTCTCCGTCTTTAAACTTGCCGTCGCGCATTTCTCTAAACAGTTTAAGGTTTTCTTCTATCGTGCGATTTCTATAAGGGCTTTCTACACCAGGCGTAGTTAAAGTCCCCCTATTTTTAGAAATTTCTTCTGGCGTTAGGTCGCACACGAAAGCGTTGCCAAGCATAATTTCTTTTTCGGCAAACTCGTAAATCTTTTCGTAGTAGTCTGACGCGTGCGTAACTACGTCGTAAGAAAAGCCAAGCCACTCAATATCTTTTTTTATTGCTTCTTCGAATTCTTCTTTTTCTTTGGACGGGTTAGTATCGTCTAAAAAAAGATTGCACTTGCCGTTATATTTTTCTTTAACGCCAAAGTTTAGGCACAACGATTTTGCGTGCCCTATATGAAGATATCCGTTAGGTTCGGGCGGAAAACGCGTTTGTATGCTAGTAACCTTTCCGCTCTCTAACTCTTCGTTGATAATTGTTTCGATAAAATTAGTTGCTTCTACCATAATTTACACCCGTATGAATTAACTTTTATCATTATAACACGAATTATAAAAAAATAAAAGCAAAAATCGTTATTTTTGCCTTTACCTATAAGTTTTTTTATATTTTTCGTTTATCGCTAGGAAAGTAGCCCCACCGCTATTATGCCGATTGCAACGCCTATCCATTGCCACCATTTAAGCCTTTCCTTAAATAGCACGATAGAAAGCAGGCTAGTTAAAATTAGGCCACCTACTGCAAGAGTTGGGTAAACTAGGCTAGATTTTAGGTCGGTTTTAGTAATTAAAATCACGAACAAGTTAAGTAGCCCGTTGGCGATACCAACTAAACTCGCAAACACGCCACCCCTTTTTACGATTGGTTTAATATCCGATTTATCGCTAATTAAAAGTACTACCGTTCCCGCGATTACACAAACTATCATAGCAAAGAACATTAACATATTGCCGTGAAGATTACCAAAAGCAATTTGTTGGGTTTTTTGAACGATAAGGCAAGCCCCGTTCCCCACGAAAGCAAGCATAACGAAAAACAACCATTTTAGAGTGATTTTTTGGGTTTTAGTTCCTTCTTCTTTTTTGGTGTATAAGCATAAAAATAGCAAAACCAAAACCAAAACCATACCGATTATTATCTTGGTAGTGAATTTTTCCGACCAAAAGATAACGCCCCAAACGGCAACGGCTACGGTTGATATTTGAACTAAAAGCGAAGTAAGCACGATAGGTCCCGTTTTTAGCGCGAAGATATTACCTATTGTCCCCATCGTTAAAAACACGCCGAACATTACTGAATATGGCAAAACCTTAGCATCGAAACTAAAACTTATTGCATACATTATCCCCCACATTACTAGTGAAGAACAGAACGTTATAAAAGTGTAAATCATTTGCGCGTCTTTTTTATTAACGGTGCGCTTATTAAAATATCCGCTGGCGATGTTTATTAGCGAAGAACTAAAACACGCTAGCATTAAAAATATGTATGGCATAACTGCTCCTTTATGAATTTACTAGAACATTATATATTTTTTGGGCTTTTTTGTAAAGAATTTTTAGCCCTATTTTTACGATACGAAAACTTTTACAATCCTTTTTATTATTTTTTGAATTTTATTCGCTACAATATTGACTTTACTACGTAAAAAAGGTATAATTACAATAAGGGAGTTTGGGGTTTTGCGCCCTAGGCCTAAATTAAAAAAATAACTAAATCAAAAAATAAAAAGTTAAATATAACAAAACATAAGGAGGAAATTATGGCAGTTAAAATTGTAGAAACTTCGCTTCGCGACGGGCATCAATCATTATTCGCTACGCGTATGACAACCGAAGAAGTTGTTTCTATGGCAAAAATTTTAGACGATGCGGGATATCACGCCCTAGAAGTTTGGGGTGGCGCAACGTTCGACTCTTGTATGCGTTTTCTAAACGAAGACCCTTGGGAAAGACTTAGAAAAATTAAAGCAGTTTGCAAAAAAACCAAACTACAAATGCTATTCCGTGGGCAAAACATTTTAGGCTATCGCCACTATTCAGACGACGTTGTAGATGCGTTCTGCAAAAAATCAATCGAAAACGGTATTGATATTATCCGTGTGTTCGACGCTTTAAACGACGTTAGGAATCTTCGCCAAGCAGTAAAATCTACTAAAAAATACGGTGGCGAATGTCAAATAGCGTTAAGTTACACCACTTCGCCCGTTCACACCATAGACTACTACGTTAACTTTGCAAAAGAAGTTGAAGAACTTGGTGCAGACTCGCTTTGCATTAAGGATATGGCAGGCGTTCTTCTTCCAGAAGATGCTACTAAATTATTTACCGCGCTTAAAAAGAACACCAAATTACCACTTGAACTTCACTCTCACTGCACGGGCGGTATTTGTGAAATGACCTATATGGCAGCGGTTAAAGCAGGTTGCGATATTATCGATACTTCTTTATCGCCACTATCTGGCGGTACGGGTCAACCTTCTACCCAAGCGTTTAACTCTGCGCTTAAAGGCACTAAATACGACCCAAATCTTAACCTAGACGTTATTCACGCTTGCGAGCCTATTATGGACAAGGTTGTTTCTAAGTATCTTGCTAACGGCTTACTTAACCCTAAAGCGCTTACTGCTAATCCAAATATTTTAACCTATCAAGTTCCTGGTGGTATGCTTTCTAACCTTATGAACCAACTTAAAGGTCAAAACGCTATGGATAAATACGACGAAGTGTTAAAAGAAGTTCCAAGAGTTAGAAAAGAAATGGGTTATCCACCACTAGTTACACCATTATCTCAAATGGTTGGAACTCAAGCAGTTCTTAACGTGCTTATGGGCAGATATAAAATGGTTGCAAAGGAAATTAAAGATTATCTTCACGGCAAATACGGCAAATTCCCTGCCCCAGTCGATAAAGACGTTTACAAACAAGTAGTTGGCAACGACGAAGTTATTACTTGTAGACCGGCAGACCTATTAGAGCCTGAATTTGAAAAACTTAAAGAAAAATATAAAGATATTGCAAGGTGTGACGAAGACGTTTTATCACTTGCATTATTCGAAAACGTTGCAACCGATTTCTTAAAGAAAAAATATTCAGAAGACGAAGTAGAAGAATTTAACCTTTTAGTATAGGAGAAAGAAAATGAATTTATTTTTAGCACCGATTTTAGTTGGAAGCAATAATGGTTTGCTTGATGGCGCTTTAGTTGCTTTAATGACGATGGTTTTCGTTTTTCTAATTCTTGCGGTTATCGTTCTTATAACCTATTACGTAGGTAAAGGAATAAACAAAGCAAGCGAGAAAGCGTCAAGCAAAAAAGTCATTGAAAAAGTAGCCCAACCAACAACCAACACCCCACTCGATTTAACCGACGAAGACGCTGTCGTTGCAAGCCTTGTTGCATCAATCGATTATAGGGCAAAAACCAAAAAAGATATCAAAGTAGTTAGTATTAAGGAGATTAGATAATTATGAAAATTTATAAAGTAAAAGTAAACGGTAAACTTTACGAAGTTCAACTTGAAGAAGTAAACGAAGTTGCAGGCAATATTTCTGCACCAGTTGCAAGCACTGCGCCTGTTGCTACCCCTGCTCCTGTATCTAGCGGTGCAAACGTTATAAATGCACCTATCGCAGGCAAAGTATTAAAAGTTAGCGTTAAGGTTGGCGATGCTGTTAAAAAAGGTCAATCTGTTGCTATCGTTGAAGCAATGAAACTTGAAAACGAAATCCCTTCTGCTTTCGACGGCACCGTTAAAGCAATTCTAGTTAAAGAAGGCGATATGGTTACTGCCGGACAAGCGCTTATTGAACTTGCATAACACTCTTTTAAGACAAAAAATTTTTATTGGTAAAAAATTATGGAATTAATTAAAAAATTATTCAGTTCTATCATTGATGGAACGGTTATCACCCAGTTCTTCCATGGCGATGGCTGGATGAGACTTATTATGATTTTAATCGGTTGCTTATTCTTGTTTTTAGCAATCAAAAAAGGTTTCGAACCATATCTTCTTATCCCAATCGCGTTCGGTATTATTTTAGTTAACATTTTCCCTGAAACTTACATCACCGAAACAGTTGACGGATACACGTATAGTTATGCGTCGCTACTAATCGATAACCTTGGTAACGTTATTAAATCAGATATAACCCAAACCTTTACTACATCTACTAAATTGACTGAAACTATATTCAACCAAATGGTTGCTGAAGAAGTGATTTTAACTTCTTCTACTTTTAGTGAAGTTATTGCAAGTGAGATTGTAAACGTTACCATGCACCGTGGACTTCTAGGCGTTTTACACCTAGGCGTTGAACACGAACTTTACCCTTGCCTTATCTTCTTAGGCATTGGTGCAACGACCGACTTTGGTCCGCTAATCGCTAACAAGAAAACTATGTTGCTTGGTGCGGCTGCTCAACTTGGTATTGTTGTTGCGTTCTTTGGCTCGCTATTACTTGGCTTTAACTATTTCGAAGCAGCATCTATCGGTATTATCGGTGGTGCAGACGGCCCTACGGCAATACTCGTATCAAACAAAATGCTTGGTGCTATGGGCGGAAACAACGGCGGAACGCTAGCAGCGATTGCTCTTGCAGCATATTCTTATATGGCGCTAGTTCCCGTTATCTTCCCACCTATTATTAGGGGCCTTACCACCAAGAAAGAAAGACTTATTAAAATGGAACAACTTCGCCCAGTTTCTAAAACTGAAAAAATCTTGTTCCCTATAATCGTTACCATTATCGTATGCTTAATCATACCATCGGCTACACCGCTTATCGGATGCTTAATGCTTGGTAACCTAATTAAAGAATGTGGCGTTGTTCCTAACTTACTTAACACGCTTTCTAACTCACTTCTTTATATCTGCACCATTTTACTTGGTCTTTCTGTTGGTGCAACTGCAAACGGCGAAACTTTCTTGCAACTCTCTACCTTAAAGATTTTCGGTTTAGGTATTGGCGCGTTCATTATCTCTGCTATCGGTGGTTTACTACTCGGCAAGTTAATGTGCAAACTATCAAAAGGCAAAATCAACCCGATGATTGGTGCTGCGGGCGTTTCTGCTGTTCCTATGGCAGCGCGTGTTGTTCATAAAATCGGTCAAGAAGAAGACCCATCTAACTTCCTACTTATGCACGCTATGGGTCCAAACGTTGCAGGTGTTATCGGCAGTGCAACTGCTGCGGGCATTTTAATGTCAATTTTCTTATAATATGAATTTGTTTAGAAAAAACTTTCATTATAAAGAATTAGATTCTTCGTCTACGTTTATTAAGCGTAGGCGAAGTTTTTTAAAAAACCTAACGTTCGTTTCGTGCGACAATCAAACTTCTGGGCACGGCAGACTAGGTAGAACTTGGACTAGCAACAAGGGCGAAAACCTTACTTTCTCTTTTTTAATTAAAGATAAAAAGATTATTGATAAAGTAAACGGGCTTTCTCTGCTTATCGGCGTTTGCGTTTTTAAGGCCTTAAAAATCTTTAACCTTTCTAATCTTTCTATAAAATGGCCAAACGATATTTACGTGGGCGATAAAAAGATTTGCGGAATACTGCTTGAAAGCATTATCGGCGAAAATAACGATAACTGCGTTATTGTTGGCGTTGGAATAAACGTTAATCAAACCGAATTTAACGGCGAGTTTAACGCACAACCTACTTCTATTAAACTTGAAACTAATAAAACGCTTGATATTAAAAAGATCAAAAAATCGGTTTATAAAATTATCAAAAAAGAACTAAAACTTTATAAAAAAGATAAAAGCGATTTTATAAAAACGTTTAACCAAAACAATTATCTATCTGGCAAAGTTGTTTTTGCTAATATCGATAATAAAGTCGTTCAAGTTAAATGCCTTAACGTAAATAATAACCGCACACTTAAAGTTATTTATAATAAAGAAGAAAAAGAAGTATCTTCTGGCGAAATAACCTTTCACGTATAAAAACATCTTTGTTTTTTTTCATATTTATTTTTTTGTTGACTTTCTTGCCATTATTTCGTATAATAATAGCAAGGTAGCGAACCTAATCAATAGATTAGTTGTCGGCTTTGTTCCGACCTCGCATTTAAGGGACTTAACGTCCCTTCTTTTTTTTGCTTAAACCCTTGACTTTTTTGTTTTAATAGCTTAAACTATATTTACTGAAAAGTAGACCTGTGGTAGCTAATGACTACCGCCAATAGGCTACTTTTTCTTTTTTTTTTGCTTAAACCCTTGATTTTTTTGTTAGAGTTGAATATAATGTTAACAGAACGTTGGGAGATATGCGAATTCAGTTTCGATGTCCCATAAATACGGTTAACTCGGTCCGTAGACGTTCTTTTTTTTTTGCCATTTACTTCTTTGTAAGTGGTTTTAAATTAGATTTTTTACGCGTGGTTGCCTTTTTGTAATCTTAATACAATAAAAAAAGACCTAACCTTTAGAGCATCACTCTAAAGGACGGTTTTCAGAAATACGGTATGTCTCGAAAGGGGTATGCCGTATTTTGCGTTTGTGAACACAAATGCAGTGCTTGTCAAGAAAATTTATGAGTCATAGATGAACATAAAAAGTCTCCCTCCGAGAGGGAGCTCCCGACGAAGTCGGGTGAGGGAGAGCGCGTTACCATAAAGATATTACTTGTTTCAAAGCAATGCGTGCTCCTTCCGTCACGCTTCGCGTACCCCCTTCCTCTTAGAGGAAGGCTTTCTTACTTTTCCGGAAGGTAATTAGAAAAAATTTCACTAAATATATTTACAAACCGCAAAAATCGTGGTATAATAAATATGCCAAACAATCTTAATATTCATAGTTATAGGTCTTTTTCTCGTTATGGGATAGCCATAACCTTTTTCACTATACAATTAAGCAAACTCGTTTTGGTAAAAACGCTGCTCCTGCTTGATTGTATAGAGAACCTATGCTATGAAGAGATTGTTTGGCGACAATTGGAGTTTGCGTTTTTCGGTGCGCTTGCTTCGGTTGGCGCACTTTTTTGTTTTCACCGAAAGTAAAAACAAAACCAAAAGGAGAAAAAAGGAATGAAACTCACAAAATTTTTATCTGTCGCTTTAGTAATGTGTTTAACTATCACCGCATTAGCATCTTGTGGTTCCAATAGTTCAAGTACATCTCAAAATCAGGGGGGACCACAACAGCAAGTTTGCAATCATATATGGAATGATGCAAATTGCGAGTCTCCAAAAACTTGCACCGTATGTTCTGCTACGGAAGGTAAATCACTTGGACATAGTTGGAAAAAAGCAACCTGTGAGTCTCCAAAAACTTGCACCGTATGTTCTGCTACGGAAGGTAGTGCTTTGACAGATCATCTCTACAAAGATGGAAAATGTACATACTGCCAAGCCGTTGACCCAAAGGAAAGCGAATTTAAAGCAGCTAATGATGCATATAATTATTTAACGGAGACACACGATCTTTGCATTGATGTAATGGATTCCATATATGGTGCATGGTACTTTGCTATATACAAGGCGGATGATTACAGCAGCGCACAATCTTGTTTTAACGCTTTTTGTTTAGAGGCAAATTTGGATTATGATGATGCATTAGATGCATTGAATTCAGTTTTGCAATCCATGGGATACTCTAATCCGACGGGTATTCACCAGTTAGCAGCTCTTAGTACTTTTAGCGTTACGGTAGAAGTTGTGGAATGCGTATATAAAAATAATGGAGTGTACAATCAAATAGACAATAATCTTTCAAATGCCAAATCTTCTTTAAAAGCTGTGACAAATAGTTATTCAGATTATACCGGATATCCGACATTAAAGTCGTATTATTCCGAGGCATCTGCATATGCAGAATTTTGCAAATCACCAACAGGATCTTTTGGACAATTAAAAACAACTATTGATACGTATGAAACAAATTTGAGAAATTATAAAAACGATTTGAGTTTTATTTTTGATTGAAATTATAATTAAGACGATAAAGGCGAGCCTATCATTTTGGCTCGCCTTTATCTATTAACTCACTTAACTACAAAAACTGCCCTTAAGGGTACGCAACTTTCGGTTGGTCTTTTTTTTGGTGTGAAGGATGGGACTTGAAGCGAGAAAGAACATTGTAAATCACTAGATATTTTCTAACGAAACTCGTTTTTCGGTCTTTTTTTCGCCAAAATTTAAAGCAACAGGCTCTTCTTTTTATTATACCTTTTTAGCGCCGGCTTGCCGGCATAACAAAACCAAACTAAATACGAGCATTACTTTCGATAACGTATGAATTAGAATCGAAAAAGTTGTTCCGTATTACGCACACACGTGCGTTTTTTCTTTTAAATTCTTTCTTTTATATTTTACTATCAATTTTCTTTACACTATACAATCATATAAAATTTCTTTATTCTATCCAAAGGTGTAAAAATTTTTTATTATGATTTCGTTGTTTTTTAGTCGTTTGTATAGAGTAATATTTTTTTACTACCCACAAAAACTTTTACCCGAATAAATATTTTTTATTCTATACATTATAAAGTGTAAATAAACACACCTAGTAAAATTTTTTTACTGCTTTTGCCCGTTTTTGTATAGAGTAAATGTTTTTTATAGCGTAAGTATAGTATTAAATTTTTTTATACTATATAATAAAGTTTTTTTATATTAAAAAAGGCTAGACAAACCCGTCTAGCCTTAATTTTGGCAAAAAAAATATGTATTATGTCACTTTATCGCTTCGTTTCGCAACCTATTAGTCGCTAAAATTTCAGACAAATCACGCTTATCTACGTGTGAGTGATAGTTTATAAGTAAATCTACGTATCGTACCCATTGCGCTTGCCCACGTATGCTTTTTTCTTTTCGGATAAAACCTAAAGACACTAATTTTTCTAGACTCTTGCGCGCCGTAGGGATAGTTGTATTAAATTTAGCGCACAACCCCTTAACAGAACCCGTAAAAGCCTGCTCTTTCATATTTTTAGTGCAGTCACGCACATAACAATATATTAAAAGGTCCGTAGCACTTAAATCAAAAGCAACGCACCACGTAAGTGGAACGTTATTGATATAAGCGTAAGACCTTTCTATCCCGTCTTTACGGGCTTGTTCGCTTTTTTTAAGCGCTTCTTTAAATTGCCTACAGTTTTTTAGTTCTTCTTTTCTCATAATAATTACCTACCTTTTGTTTTATTTATTACAAAGATTTAAAATCGCTTTTAAACTCTTCGTACGTTTTTTTTGCTACGTTAAATTGTTCTTTAGGTCCGTTAAACATAAACTCTGGGTTTATGATGCCTTTTCCTGAATACTTAAATTTAAGCATATCGCAGGCGACAAAATCGCCTATATATTTACCAACCGTTTGGCGTGACGTTCCTACGTATCCTGCAAGTTCTTCTTGGCGCAGATTGATTTTTCCGAGAGAATCGGCGCACGTAATAAGTGTGAAAAAAATCTTCATAGGCACTGTCAAATTTTTTCTAGAATCGTTTAAAGCCCAAACGTGCATTTTAGACCCCCTTTTAAGAAATTTTGAAAAATTTTCGAAGAAAAAACGGGGAATTTTATAAATCTTGCTCCGCTACGCTCCGCATTTTTTTAAGCGGTATATATTTATAGCATTAAGACAACAACAAATTTTCAAAAATCGTGAAAGAAGAACGGCTACCGCCTTATCTTCTTTCTTTTCTTCGATTTTTGAAAATTAAGTTCGTTTTCTTCCCTGCTTTTTCTCTCCGCACTCTTTATTTAAAGAGTGCTTCAATATTCTTTTTTTCCGTTGCTACCGTTTCGTTCGCAACGTTATCTTTAGTTTCGGTTGCTTCTGTACCTTTCGCAACCTTATCTTTTTTTACGCCCATATCTTTAGGCTTATCGCCTAAATCTTCGGGCTTATCTTCTTCTTTTATTTCTTTCTTTTCGCCTGAATCTACGGCTTTATCGCCGTCTTCTTCAGGATTATTTTCAGTTTCCGTTGCTTCAGATTCTTCCGCAACGGTAACTTCATTTTCTTCTTCGATATCTTTATTATCATCAGAAGAATTTACAATTTCTTCAACTATATCTAAATACAAAGAATATTTCTCTTTGAGTTTCCAACCTTTAAGTGCTAATTTTTTTACTTTATTTTCATTTTTAAATTGTAATCTTAAAAATTTAATACACTTTTTATAATTTTTACTTTTACGGTTTAAGTCTAAACTAAAAGCCTTATCTAAAAACTTTTCATAAAGATTATGAAAATTGTTTCCTGTTATATAACTTGTATCAGCCATAACGTTATAACTATCGATATAACTAGCCACCATATCGTTTAAACCGTAATTCCTATAAAATTTCATTTAATTACCCCTTATCTTAGTTCTTCCGGCAACTCGTCATCATAGTCTTTCAAATACTTAATATAATCGTCTTTCGTGCTTCCGATAGACTCGTAATATTTAATATCAAAGTCTTCATCCATGTGCCCTTCATAAAACTTAGGCTCACAATTATAACTATCGTATAATTCAAAGACGTTGATTTCAGAAAATACTTTTCCTTCCTTAAAGCAAGACTTATCTTTCTTACCAGAAGCCAAGTATTTTTCTAATAAGCCGTAATTATCAATCGTTCGTATTTTCCATACTATACGGTCGAATTTACCGTTTCTTTTAGTTTTAACGTTTAACTCTCTAATCTCTACGAAATTAGAAAGTTCTCTTATATTCTTATCAATTAGCCCTGGTCGTTGAGTATCTAATAAAATATTTATATTATTGTGCCCGTGTTGCTCGTAAAATCTACTTTGCCAATCTTTAAAGTCTTTATAACTACGACTGTTAAAATATTTCTGCGCTTCCATTATCCCTATCGTTTCGTAAGGAAGCGTAAAGTGCGTTCTAACCTTATCGTTCGCAAAGCCTAAACGATATGGGTTTATGTATCTTGCCTTACGTTCTCTATAACCGTATTCTCTAAACGTCACGTCGAAATTAGCGCTAACAGAGTGCGTTGGCACGGTTAGGTTAAAACCGTTTTTATTCTTTTCTTCGATTACACGTTGCATCGCGTGATTTCGTTCGTAATTAAACGCAGCGAGATTAAGTTGGTGCACCAAGAACGCTGTTTTTCCGATTCTAGGCGGTCCAAAAATAATTGTTATCATTTTTTTTGCTTAAACCCTTGACTTTTTTGTTTTAATAGTTTACTATATTCATTGAAGAGTAGACCTGTGGTAGCTAATGACTACCGCCAATAGGCTACTTTTTCTTTTTTATTTTTTTTAAATAAGCAATAATTTTCTTTTTGTCTTCTGAACTTAAATTGTAATTATTTAAAACACTCGAAAAGTTTACCTTTTCATCATATCTTAACTCTTTTCTTATGTATGCTTTACTATTGTTATTCTTTTGTGGGTTTTCATCTAAATCAATATTCGAGTGATGTCCACGTTTTTTAGACTCTGTTAGTCCCATAAAACCAAATTGAGTTTTATTTTCATCTACAATCAGTTTTGGGTGTTTTGCCCTTTTCGTTATTCCACCTTCAATCTTTTTATATTTTCTAAAATTAAAAAGTTTTTCTTTTTGCGCCGACTCAGTTTTTTGAGCCGGCACTTTTTTACTTACCGTTTCGCCTATCTCTTTTTTTTTACCGGTTTTTTAGTCGACTTACTGCCCGTTTTTCTAGCAGTATTCTTTGTAGGCGCTTTTAAATTAGGTTTTTTAGGCGTAGTTGCATTCTTTTTATCGGCCTTTTTTGGTGTAGTCTTCTTTTTAGGCGTAGTAGTTATAGAAGACGTTGCTTTTTTCGGCGTCTTTTTTGATTCTACTTTTTTAACATTCTTTTTAGCCGGTGCTTTGCCGGTTGTTTTTTTAAGCGCTACCTTTTTGGTAGCGCTTTTTTTAGTGCTTGGTTTCTTTTTAGCATTACTTTTTGCCATAATTTTTCCCCTTTTCAAATTTAGAATTTATTTTTTCACGCTTAGCACCGTCTTTTAAGGCGGTGCCATAACCTTTTTTAGCGTTTTTCGCTGCGCCTTTAACTTTAGGCAACTTTTCATAGTCGTGTGCGCCCGAACTGTAGCCCACACGTCTTGAGTGCTTTATGTGCATCTTTTTAATGGCGTAATCTTCTTTCGCCTTTTTAATCTTTTCTTTTAAACTTTCTTTTGCTTTTTTTAAGTCCTTTTTAGTTGCAACTTTACTTGACAATTTATTTTCCCCCTACTCATATATTTTTACAGTCCACCAAGGCCGTTTACGGTAGATATTACCCACGGAAGCGCATAGATTAAAATTAGTGCAAGAACGGCTAAAACGGGCAACGTAAAGAGTATTTTTCCTACGATATTCATATCGCCGTTATAAATACTAAGTAATGTCTTAAACACGCCTACGGCTACAATAAGCCCTAATATACTTGCAATTATCGTTATAACGTAAGCAAGCACCGTTTCCCACCAAGCATGGCCAGAAACTATCGTTGGCGACGTTATATCGTTAACAATATCTATAGGGTTAGCAACTGCAGGAATTACCGTTAATTTTTCGTTTCTACTAAACGTTAGTTGTATTATATCGAAATCTAAAAACACGCTTTGTTTCGCACGGTAAGCTTCGCCATTAAATTGTTTAATATAATAACTATTAGAACCCCTATTTTGTGTAATATTAACTTCTTTTGAATAATAATCGCTTAAAGCAAATCTAAACAAAATAACCGTTTCGTCGTTCTTCTTTGCTTGCTCTTGCAAAGCTTTTATTTTAGATACGTCATTATAATTAACATATAATCTATCAGATATTTCTTGAAAATCCCCCGTTAAATCGGAATCCGACAGTTTCATTATAGGCGGAAGTTCTTTAATGCCGGTATCAATTTCATTACCAAAACTATCGCCTATAAACCAATCCCAAAAACCATATATTTTTAAGTATTCTAAATCTAAGTCGTGATTCGAACCGGGTTTCATTACGTCCCAAGTTAAAAAATCTAAATCGGCATCAAAATCATAATAACTATACCCGTTTTGAATTTTTCCATATTCGTTATCTACTTTTCGATATTCTTCTATATCACTTTCAAACAAATCAGCGCTTATAACACCGTCTTTTATAGAAAGTGTTTTGCTACTTGCCTTTTTGCTATAATTTATTATATATTCATATAGCGCGTTGCCAGAAACACCACCCGTTGACGTTATATCACCGTAAGGGTCATAAGCATTAATTTCGCACCAATTAGCAGTTGGGAAAAGATAAAATAGTGGCAAAGCACTTGACCCGGATATGCCATTTCCCGCAGTCACGCTAGGGTTAAAAGACCAATCTGCCTTGTAATATGGCTGAGTTTGGTGTTCGGATAACCATACTTCTTGTAAATTTTGTGCGAACCCATATTCTAGCCCACTTAAATCACTCTTTCCAATATAATTCTTTACAGCGTTATATACTTCTTGGTTGCTAGTCACAAGAACATCTTTCGTTAGATATTCATACCACTCGGCTTTAATACGTTGCAACTTACCGTATTCTTCTAAAAGACTATTAGGCACGGTAAAGTAAACTGAATCTAATTGATTTTGATAGCCTACGCCACGGTTAGAAGACTTACTGCGCCAATACGTATGATTAACTTTTAGTTCAACCGTTTCTAAAACGTCGTAATCGCATTTAAGCGTGCTTTCAGTTTGTCCGTTCGGACCGTAGCCTGCACTAAAACCGGTGTAAATAAAGGTTTTAGAAACACCACTTTCAGAAGCGTTTAACCAACCTTCCGTTACTAATTCTAACCCTGAAACGTCATAACGGCGTTCGGTAGAAATTAACCTATCGTATATCGTGCCGTCATCTATAACCTTAAATTTATAAAACAACCAACTATATCCATTTCCTTTAGAACAATTAACAAGTTTAAGTTCGTATTTCTTATAATCGTTCGGGTTGCCGTCTTTATCATAGCCAACTGCCATTTGAATACGATTTAGACTCGTATCATTAAAAATAAGCCCTTGTGGATTATACACGTAAACGTAAAGCCCAAAATTCTTGTTATGCTCTGGATAAAACGAATAACAATATTCGGTTAAATTTACTAGTTCAAAATCAGCGTTTGCCTTAAAAGGATATTTGGAAACGTCAAAACTTTCGTCTTGACGCAAATCGGCCAACGGGTCCGTAGTATCTAAATTTTTAGTGCCGTCATAGGCATAAGCAACGTTAAGGCCCGTGATAGTAATTGAAATCCCTATAAGAAGAACTATAAACGCTTGAATAAATTGTTTAATTAAAGTTCTCATTAAAATAAAATCTCCCCTGGAATTTCAATTGAAAGTTTAACTAGATTAAACGTAATTTTTACTTTTTCGCCGGTTTCGTTCTTATCTGAAATAACTAAAGTAAATAACTTGTCCGTGCTATTTTCTACGTCTTCGGGAACATTTACTTCTTTATCAGAATAAATACTCTCTAATATACTTTTTAATGTAGAACCACTTGGCACAGAAATAACAAAGCCGTCTTCGGTAATATCCACCTTAAACGCATTAAGTAGTTTTAGTTCGGCAGCGAACTGTCTATTAACACCGTCAACAGTAAAAAGAAAATCTTTGGCACTCTCGCTAGGGAGCATAGTTAGCGTAAACGTTTTACTAACGCTAAACGCATATTCTACACCACCAACGAACGTTGCATCGTGTTCTTTACCTAATACTGTTCCGTCGGAAGATAATACCGTAAACGGCGTGTTTTCTTCTTCAGTTTTTACGTCATTAACTTCTTTTAGCGCAAATATGGCACCACCGGCAATTACTGCTATAATTAAAATAAATATGATAAATTTTTTCATAAGCCTTTAATTAAAACGTATTATAGAAATTTTTTTAAAAATTCTTTTTCTCTTACTTTATCCCTTAAAAAACAAGCTCTGAGGAATTTAATGCAACTGATTCAACTTTCGCTACAGCACGAATTAAAATAGTTTGTTCTACACCAGTTTTCATTTCCTTAACTTTTATTTCATAATATGGCTTTTTCCCATCAAGATAGCTATAAAAAGCACCAGAAGCAGAACCTCCAGGACCAGCTCCATAGTGAGTTTTTGATGAAGAAGCTGCCAAACTTTCAATCGATAACGTATTACCTGTAATTTTAAGGTGTAATTCTGTGTGTCCTATAGTATATCCTTCAGGAGATGAAGCACTATCAGTTTTTATTCCACAATAGAGCTCGTTATCAAGCTTTACATTTTCACCGTTAATATATTTATAAAGATTTATAGCACCTGCCCTTTGTTCTTCAAGTTTAGTTTCAGTTAATGTTCCACCCGGAGCATAAATTTTAGTTTGATAGTTTATTCCACCATAAGCGATTCCTCTAATAACAAAAGAAGGCTCGAAATTATTAGAAGAATTATTTCCAAAGAAATCAGTTAACTTAAGAGAATAGTCATAGGTCGAACCAACTTCTAGATTAATAATATCTTTTCCCCAAGAACTATCGTAGGTCCAATCTTCACCATTTGTAATAATATTAAGTTCAACTGGCTTTCCAATGTACTTAGCCATGCACAAGGCTGTAAAACCACCATTTCTTGTGGTGCACGTAATAGCAATTACAGAATCAGTAAACGCCCTATGGCAACGAACTTCTGCCTGATGAGAGCCATCACTATTAGGAATAACTGTCACGTAATCAGTCACAACGGCAGAATCGCCAATGTTGTTTTCTAACCACTCAACAGACCAATCTACGCTTTTATCAATAACATCATTAGGTAAAATGGTTGCTGTTAGCCTTGCCGTTAAATATAAATTACTTGTAGGCATTACCTCACTCATTGTAGAAGCTACAAATGGAGTCATAGATAATGATACCCTCTCCGAATTCATCATCTCGACACTAATTTCAGGAACTTCAACTTCTTGCTCAGAGTTATTAAAACTGCATGCAGTAAGTGATAGAACTATAGCAAGCACTATTAAAACCGACACGATAGCGCCACCAATAATACTTAGCCTTTTTACTAATTTTTTTGTTTTCTCTTTCATTTTTATTCTCCTATTTTATAAATGGTCTTTTTAAAAAGTCGCCAATATTGATAAGTGCATACTTCAATTGCTCTTTAAGTGTTAAACCATTAAACATAGAGACAACTGCTTCTACGCCTACAAACACTACTGCAATAAGAATTGCCACTAACAACACCAAACCAATCGCTTTTAATGCTTTCATTTTTTTCTCCTTAAAAATTATTTGTCGTTCTGGCGGAGACATTTTGCTCCGCCGTTCCGACTAGGTAGGTAATATATAAAAAACTTTTCAGTTTTTTACCAAAAATTTAATCTTCGTAAAATAAAACGTCGTGCTCAGCTTTAGAACCTGCTCTAACGTTTCGGCTAAATTTACAATATCCGTTCTTATCAAACGTGCATTTATTAAATAATTTTAGAATTATAGATATAATTTTCATAACGCCCCTAAATTAACCCATTATCTTTTAACGTTTCTTCGCTAAAAAGTTCATAAAGAAGTAATTGCTTTTGATATTTATTAGTAATATCATCTAAAACTACTGTTTTTGCAATTTCTTCTGGAATATCTAGTTCTTTTGCCACCATATTAGAGTAAGCGTCAATCGAATCTGATAGTTCTTGCTTTTTTTGCTTTAGTTTTAATAAAATTTCTTTTGCTTTTTCTTTCATAATTCCCTACCTAATATTTTAAGTCCTTTGGTCTACCACCTACACTTTTAGACTTGCCTATACAAATGAAAAAATAAGCAAGTCGTTGGCGTAGGCGAAAAATACTTAGGAGACTACAATGGACAGAACTTTTAATTTTAACTTCTTCGGTCTATTCTTATCGGCTCTACCGTGATTTTAGCAAGGTGTTTTCGGTAGAGCCAACGTGAATAGGTAATTTAATACTCGGAGGCTATTTATGAGTATCTTTCGAAGTGTTTTTATCAATATCTTTTAATGCTTCTTGCTTCATTAAAAGGATAATGGCATCACAAATAACATCAAACGTATCAACAAGCCTAATCGCTTTAACTACGTATTTTAATGTTTCTTTTCTTGTTGGAATATTTAGTTCTTTTTGAACTGTATTTAAGAAATTTTCGAAGAAAATTCCGTTTTCGCCTTCTATTTTTATCATGCTGTTACCTACCTTATTTAAAATTTACTTCACGTTGACTTTTGCCCCGTTTTTTGCTATAATTTATTTACCAAACAAAACTTAAACAAAAACGAGGTAAAGTCAAACTATGGCAACTTGGATACAACATTTAATAACTTCTTTAATTAGTGCAGTTTTAGGTTTTGTAAGCAAAATCATAATTGATAGAATTAAAACTCGTTCAAAATTTCCAAAACCTAACGTTTATGCCAACTTAAATAAAAATGAAGAAAATAAATTTTTCTTTATGTACTACTCTAAAGCGCTAAACAAAGACTTGCTTATTATAAAATTAAACGTAGAAAACCTTTCTCTTGGCGAAGGTAAATTATACGACGTTCGCTTATTTATGAAAAGAAAGAAAAGATTTAAATTTTCAACTACGCCAATGCCTTTAACAGAAGTCCAAAAAGATGACGTTTTAATTTCATTTTTAAAAACTGATACTTTTGCAGACTACACTTTTTTTAATAACGAAATTTTCTTATCTCCAAAAGACAGAAAACAAATTTATATGATTTTTGATGCTACTGAATATCTTTATTTTCAAGACAAAAACCCATTTAGCATTTTATATAAGCATAGTTCACGTAATGCAAAGATTAAAAAGTTTAATTCTATAGCAACGCATAAATGCTTTACTAAACACTATTTAATCTCCGAAATTTCTAAATTTAAGAAACTTTCTCGCAAAAAATAGAACGAATTACTTAAATATTGTGCCCGTCGATTTTTCGCCCGATTTTTCGGGCGATTCTTTTTCTTCATTTAATTTTTTTGCGATATTATCTACCTTCTCTTTAATTTCAAACGTATTATTTTCAATACGACACGCAAAAGATAAAAATAAAAGGTAGTTTACAACACAGAACAATGCAATTACTACCCAAACCATCCAATGCATAAAAAATACCCTACCCTTTTATCTATGCCGTAGAGTTCTATGGCGTAGATTTTTTATAATTATAAGTTCTATATTATAGATTTGTCAAGCATTTTTTTAAAATTTCTTGTAAAATTTTCTATATGATAGATATTTCAACAAAATTGAGAGACTTACGTCTTGAAAAAAACTTAAAACAAAAAGAAGTGGCTAAAGCGTTAAACATTGCCACCAACACCCTTTCGCAGTTTGAAAATAATAAAGGACGCCCTAGTTTAGACGTCCTACTCGCTTTTGCTGACTTTTTCGGTTGCAGTATTGATTATCTTGTAGGGCGAGAAGATGATTTTGGGAACGTTAGCGTTTCTTCTAGCCAAAGCGACCTTAGTAAAGACGAAAAAACGCTTTTAGAGCGTTTTAGAAAACTTGGTCCGTTTGAGAGAGAATCTATACTCGTGCAAATTGATGCGCTATCTAGCGAAGAATATAATGCCAGAGTTTACGGCGATAAGCCACTAATAAAAAAATAACTCACTTTTTATAAGTGAGTTTTTATATTTACTATACTTTTTAAAAAGTGAGTTAAAACGGTATTAAGTTTTTTGGGCGTTTTTAGGCTACAATATTCTCTAAAAAACTAAGGAGAATACTGTAATGAACAACGAAAGAATTGATTTTTTTATTAAGGTGCTTGCAGAACTCGGCGCCGAACTGATAAAATTAAAACGTATAAACGCTGAAAATGAAAATACCGTCAAGAACTCTCTTGACGGTATTTTTAATGATGAGTTGCGCCGATGCGCAAGCCTTGTAGATTTACAACCGAATAAAAACGAAGAGCCTGGCGCTAATGATTACATTTATTTTACAGAAAAGGAGATTAAATCGATGCCAGAAGAAATTAAAAAAATCTTAACACTTAAAGGCAAACGTTGCCATTTATCTAAAAGGACCGTAGGAAACTGCGACTTCTACGAGATACGTTTTAGAAAAAATGGTTATAATATTTCGGCTAGTGGGCAAACCATTGAGAAAGCAAAAAAGAAATTTTTTGAGAAACTTGCCTATGCTAGACCGGTGCAAAAAGTATCGAAAGCCGTTCCAACGACGTTTATAGCGTTTGCAACGTACTATTTTGAGAACTTTAGAAGACCTAAACTTTCAGATACTTCTATAAAGCATGACCTACTGCTTTATAAAAATCATTTGTTTGCGCATTTTGGGAACGTTTCGCTTAGAAAAATAACGCCACTAGACTGCAAGACGCTTTTAGATAGCATTTTAGCACGTGGACACGGAAAAACTTGCGAAGATGTGCGCTGTTTACTTAACCAAATATTCAAGGGCGCAATAGCACACGGTATTTTAACACTTAACCCACTAGACATTGTTTTTTTCGTAAAGCACGAACGAGAAACCGGAACGATTTTAACCAAAGAAGAACAAGACGTTGTTTTAGAAAAGTTGAAAGGAACGCCTGCAGTTGTTGCCGTTGCACTATCGCTTTACTGTGGACTTAGACCAAATGAGTGGCAAAAATGCAGAATTGACGGAGAATTTATCGTTGCCGTAAATAGTAAGCGAAAAACTAAGCGTGTAGAATATAAACGCATATTCATTTGCGATAGACTTAAACCGTTTATCGAAAACGGTATTCCGAAATTCCCTGCTTACGAGCAATTAAGGCTTAAATTTAAAGACGTTCTTCCGAACCACAGCCCAAAAGATTTACGTAAGACGTTCAATTCACGGTGTAAGGAACTTGGCGTTTCGGACCACGCAAGAAAACACTTTATGGGGCACTCTGACGGCGTTCTAGATAGCACATATACTTATTTAAGCGACGACTACTTAAAGTCTGAAGGGAAAAAATTAAACGCTTGGTAAGTAGTTTCGCCAAAAATTTCGCCAAAAATTAAAGAAACTAATAAAAAAAGTATAAAAAAAAGGCGTTTTTCGACCCCTTTTAATCAAAAAAACGCCATTTTGGTGTGAAGGATGGGACTTCTATTATACAATATATATGTATATAATATAAAATAAAAACCACAAAATATTGTGGTTTTTTATTTTTAGCAACATTTTAGTAATATTTGCATAAAATTCGAAAAACTATATTAAGCAATCAATAAAGTTAAAATTTATTGTTCTGCTTTATTATTTAATCTTCTCGAATCATCAGAATCCTTAAAGCCTTTTATCAAATCTTTTATTTCTTTATCTTCCTCTGGTGGAAACAAATATTTACCAATTATTCTAGGTAAAACCAAAACTGAAGTCGTGATACTTGCTACACTAGTTACAATAGGCACTAATATTGCTATAACCCCATTTAGACTATAACACCCTATTATTCCTATAGCCACACAACCACCAACTAAAACAAATAAAAGCGAAAAACTTAACCATAAAAAACATTTTCTTAGTTCTATATTAACTTTCGACTTGTCCTTATAGTAATCTTTATACGCGCCCACCAATTGAGTATAAACCTCATCTCTTTTATCTAAAGGCCTATTCATTTTAGCTGCATTCTCATTGTTAATTGGTGTTACATCTTCAACTTCTTCATACAACTCATCAAAACTAACTTGTTTTTTCATTTTCTTACGCACTTTCCATCACTTCTTTAATTCTTCTTTCCGCTAAATCATCTTCTATTTTATACTTGCGTTGTAACATTTGTATAAAATATTTATCTTCAGTCAACAAATTCATAAGATTATCAATTATATTACAGTCCAACGTCTTCTTATACTCTTGAATATCCATAAGTATTTCCTCTGTAGGAACAAGCATCGCTGCAGCCATATAATCTTTTTCTTGCTCTTCCACATCATCGTGATATCGTTCATTCGGGTCTCTTACAGCGAACAATAATTTATCTTGACCTCGTTCAAACTTCTCAATAATATAGTGCGAAAGTTCATGTAATAAAACAAATCTTATTTGATAATAACTGCAATTTTTATTATACACAATAATCTTATTGCTTTTAAAATTATTTATCCTATCAACTTTCTCATTTACCAAAATCATTCCAGATAATTGTCTTTTAAATTGAGCACTGTAAACTTCAAATCCTATTTTTTTCAGTTCTACAAATAAATCATTTTTTACATCAAACCCATATTTACTACAAAAATCTTGAACAATGTCATCCAACTCTTTTCTTCTCTTTGGTGTTATATCCATTAAATAGCATCTACCTTTATACAAATTTTTCTCCCTTAAATATTATAATAATTTTTATTTTTTGTCAATATTATATCCGTTCAAACAACAAAAAATTTGTAATTTACTGAAGAAAAATAAATTATTCTAATTCTAGATTGCTAAGCAAAAGAGCAAGTTTTCAAACTTGCTCTTTTTTCAACCCACATTTTTCTAAAAGCTTATTCTTTTGTTCTTTTGAAAGACTCGAACGATTGATTGCGCTTTTAATCATTGATTCGCCTTTAGTAGTTTTATACCCGAAATAACCCATTAGCAGATATTTCTCTAACACGCTTAATTTCGAGGCTTGCAAGCACCTCTCAACGACTTGTTTCTTATTCTTCGAGTTCTCGACCAGTAGTGGAACTTCTGCAAGCGCTAGGGCTAATTTTTCGATTGAAATAATTTTCCCAAACAAGAATAGTTTACTATCAATCTCTACACCCAAAACTTTTTGTTGGGCCATATAGTAATAGTATCTGTAAACGTATTTAATTGCTTTAGCCTTTGCTTCATCACTTGCAACCTTATACCCATTAGTAGAAACAAGTTTGTCTATCGAAGTTATTGCGCCACTATATACACTTTTAAACGCTTCCTTTTGTGAACCATCTAAAGTATATTGCGTTTCATTAATAGTCATTGTATTACCAATACTAGTTGGCAATACGTCTTGACCATTAGCAAGCAATCTGGCAATCTCTTCTCTTGTGTTTCCACTAAACACGCCAACATCTTCTTTTGTTATAAGCCCTGCTATTGTTGAAATCATATCGTAGTCTTCGTTCTCAATTGCTTTCTTCAAGTCTTTCCTATAACTTTGCTTATAGAACATATCATCCATTTTATAAGCAGATTCTGGACTAATCAAGTTTGTAGTTCCGTAAAATACGTTATACAAATTTCTCACAGGAATACCAAATATTTGTCCGGTTGCATAAAGTATTTTTCTTATACTTGATGCACGCTCTCTCGAATCCCCATTTACAACTTTACCTAGCGAGCCAATCGCTTCAAACAAATCGTTGATAGATGAAGTAGCATAATTATTAACGTCGTAACCATCAGTTACCTTTCCAACAAAGTCTTTTAGAATCGGCAAACCACCAATCATATTGCCTAGAAAATCTAACGCTATATCATTAACTTGTTCTTCTTCATCGTCTTTATTGTAGAATTTCTTAAAGAGTTGCGCTAACACCGTCAAGAACGCCGCTTGAACTACTAAAGCACTCACTGATTTTCTTGCATCTTTATGTGCAGACTTAAGTTCGCTTTTAAGCCTTTCCGTTTCTTTAGCATCTGTAGTTATTCTAAGTCTTGCCTTAATTACTGAAACACGCCCAAACGAATCAACTACTCTTCCCAAAACCTTCATAGCGTCTGCAGTAAACATAGTAAAGGTCTTCTTTAATTCACTTGAAGAACGCATCGCATTTGACCTTTCAGTTGCTAGATTGTTTTGTTGAGTTTCAAGAATGACTTTCGTTAGCAATTGTCCTGCTTTAATCTTATTTTCTTCAGTGCCGATTTTTAATCCGTTTTCTTTTTGAACTTGCACCTGACAAGCACCAAACAATGCCCTAATTACCAGTCTATCTGTAAAACCTATAGGTTTAGTTAAAACATCTCCTATCTTACCTATTTCGTCAATAACCCCTTGCGATTTTACTGCAACGTTATCATTATTACGATATTCAGCAAGCATACAATATTTATCCACGTCCGCCGTTTTCATGCCAAAGCCCTTTATTATAGAGCCGTAATCTAAAATACTAGTTGAGGCAAATAAAGATGCTAATTGAGAAAACCAAACTTTTGGATTAGCGCCTAATTGGAATTTAGCAAAACCTACTCTTAAAAAGCCAAACAATCTACTACCATCTCCGTTTTTAACTCCTTGAATATCAGCGAGCATTTTCTTTAGATATTCACTTCCATTTTTCCAAACGTTTACTGAAGTTGATGCCACACTAATAGGTGCATTTAAATTTTCACCTATATCTAAATTGTTTATAATATCGTAATTTTCTATAACTGGTGCCAAGTGGTAATATTGAGCAATTCCCCTAACGTGTCTAACAAATATATTCTCAATAGAATCTATAAATAATGCTTGTTGCGCACCTTTAACTATTGATTTATTAAACGATTGATTAGAAACACGGTCTCCATTAAAGTAATCTCTGTCAATGCGTTCAGCAATAGCTATTCTTCTAATAGGGAAATAGTATCCTTCAATAACGTTAGAGTATCCTCGCAATTGCATATCTCTATCATATTTGTATTTTTTACACTTTTCAAAATCGTTTTCAACGATTTTTATAAATTTTAAGTCAGTTTCTGTCAATTGCTTGCCAATTTCGGCTTGCACTTCTCTGGCAATTCCTTTGTATTCATCAAATGTTAAATCGTCTCTTACCTCAAAACCTTTTACTTCAATAGTCTTCTTTGTTTTTAAGTTTTCAAACTTAAATCCAGCCTTTGCAAGTCCTAAAATAGCCTGGTCCCTATTGAGAGTCATATAAAGCGAAATTGCCTTTCCTAATGGAATTTCAACACCACGATAAGTAATGAATTTGTTTTGTAAGTCTTTTAAGTATTTTTTGTTTTTTCTAAAGAATTCATCGGCTGTTTTGCGAAGTTCCATTTCCAATCTTGCAGAACCTATCGCCCCTTCTCTAAAAGATTGTACCGTATTGGTGTAAAAGCCATCTTCATACTTGTCCATGTATCTAGCAAGCGCCATTGGGTCTGAAAAATTCTCTACGTACTTACCACTCATTACTTTTTCAAGCACCGAACCTATAGGCCCAAACTTAATATTCTCAGATGCTTTCATTTTAGCAACGTAATCTTCAGCAATAGGCTTAGCATCAACCCATTTGTCTTGACGATAAATTTTTGTGCTAGTTTCTATAAAATGCCTAAAATACGTAACAACGTTAGCAAGATTTCTAATTTCAGTAGAATTTAATTTACCCTCTCCACTTGCAATTTCGCTTAAAGTTTCCGACACTTCAGTATCGAATCTATCGCCGATAATTTTATTATTTCTATTGTACCAAGCATTTAAGTTTGCGACAATATTCCTTGCGCCTGACTCGTTAAGGTTGCCTCTCCAGTCGAGTTTTTCAAGTTTTTCTATACTACCCTTAAATTGTTCTGATTTATATTGCGTAGCGTTTTTAAATTCTTCCAAGCCTTTTAAATTCTTGATTTCCTTTAACAAACTATTTATGTTATTGTTTCTAGTCTTCTCTTCATAATAAAGGTCTTTCCAAACTTTAGCCTTTCTTGAGTAAGTTTCAATTATTTTTGCAAGTTTAGATTTGCTACCGTTAGTTGCGAACGCTTTTAAGATTTCATTTCTAATATCTTTACGAATTTCGGTTCTTTCACCTTCATCCAACGCCTCGTTCAAAAACTTAGTCTTTTTAGTTTTCAAGTCTTTAACGGCTTTACGATAAAGTGAATCCATTTCAAAGAACATATCAGCGCCATTTATCGACTCTAAGAAAATACCGTCTTCTTTTAGCAATCCAGCAAGTTCATCGGGAGAATACCCTTTTTCACCTTTTCTTTTGCTCCACAACAAATATGGACTATTATTTTTGTCAAAATGATATTTGATTTCATCCTTAATATCATCAAGATTTATTTTATGTAAATATTTCCTTAATGTTGCTACGGTTTCTATACTAGCATCGTTTATTTCTTCATCATAGACGTTGTGCATTATAGCGCTATCAATTATGTAATCAGCAATCTTTTCACTAACACCTACACGCTTGCCACTATCATAAGTATTTAATACCTTCCATAGTTCATCTGCGATCATCTCTTGGTTTTTGTTTGTGACACGGATATAATTACCACCACCAAGTGCTACATCTCCTATTATAGTAGATACTATTTCTTGCGCCTCTTTTTTACTATATACCTTTTTCTTAGATATATCAGCTAATTTCTTTTTAGTTTCGCCTTCACTTGCTTTTCGTGAAAATCTTATAGTTCCCGAATCTTCTTGAGTATTTCTTCTTCCGTCTGGCTCTCCTTGATTATTTTCGTCAACTTCACCGACGTTTCTTCTCTGTTCTTTGAGTTCTTGCAGAGTTCCAAAATCTTTAAAACTGAATTCCCTACAGTGCATTTCCCCTTGCTGTTTACTATACATTTCAATAACTCTGAAAAGTTCTTGGTTTGTTGACTGTCCATTTTCATACTCCTTAAACAACCATTCTATAAATTTATTTTCTTTTTCAAATTCTTTACTAAATTGTAAAACCTTAATAATAGAAGGCGTTTCAAAATTTCCATCCGTAAATACTATTTTATTATAAATGGTATCTTTTCCTTTATATTCGCCCGTTGGCACCATATAAACATTTTTAAGGCAAGGATATTTTTTACTTATTTTAATATCTGCAATCGCAGTATTAACTACACCCCATTCGCTTTTTGTAATAACATTGTTAATAAATGCCCAAGCATGATGATAATATTCCCTGCTCGTAATACTGTCAATATCTCTTGGTGAATAACCTTTTTTACTAAACCTAATATCGTGGCTATTTGTTGGAGCCTTATTTGTAGTTAACTTTATTTGCTCCGGCTCAAACACTATGTATATATTAGTATTTGGGCGCTTCTCTAATATAGAATCGTTAATTCTTTTTATTATTACCCCATCGTGTCCGTTAAACTTCGCCTTTGTTATAGCTCTTAATAAGTTAATTCTATTGTAACCTTTATGTCCCCAATTCTCTACGTAAGGATTTTCTATATTTAGGTAGACTTTATATATCTTTCCCTTTCTATTATTATCAGTTATATCAACTAACGTTTCTAAGTCTTTTGAGCCAAGTCTTTTTGCATCTTCTATAGTGGGATTCCTATTAGATTTTAAAAAATCGACAACTTCTTTATCTCCTTCTGCTATAGAAAGCATTAAGCTACGTAATTTTTCCCATTTTGCTACTTCAGCATAATCTTTTGCTAAGCCCAAGTCATCTGTAAAGAAAAAACCCTCTTTTGCATCTTGGGCTTTTGTAACACTTCCTAGCAATGCTTTATCAAAAACGTAAAATTCTGCAAAAGACCCGTGATATACTACTTTTAATCTTCCGTATCTATCTCTTACTTTACTGTTTTTATAGAATTCAATTTGCTTTTTGGTTAGTTTCTTTCCTGCACTATCAACGCCTTTATCAAACTCTTTATCTTGTCTGCTATACGCATCCTCTGTAAACGCTAACTCATTATAAGACGGCTCGTACATTGGATTAAAAGATAACCAATAAACGTTGTCTGGGTGGTCTAATATTTTGCTCACCCATAGCTTAATAGTCGCTTCTGAATTAATATTTTCTTTTTTTACTAAACTAAACAAACTAGCACAAAAATCAAAATATCTGTCTATCTCTATTTTTATTACTGGATCAAAGGTTTCTCCGTTATTATTTTTTACTATGTATAAATAATCATTAGTTGTTACCCATTCATAATTTAACGGATGATTCCCATTTCTTAGCTTTAATTCTCTCGCTAATCGTTTATATTCTTTTTCATCTTTTATTTTTATTGGGTCCAATGCTTCTAATATTGATATTTGCGAGATTTTTGTACCACCAGTTTTAGAAAATCTTAGTCCTCTTCCTCTGTTATCCCCATCTTCTCTAAAAACTCGGCTTTCGTTATTTTCGGATTGTCCTTTATTAATTGATAACTCTTCTCCAGATTTCCATCTTCTATAGCCGTTCCAACTGTCATCATACTCATCCCCAAATCTTGAAGATAATCCATCACTAATATACCCATTTCGTATTGATTTGTCATTTTTTCTCCTTATAAATTCTTTTCTTAACTCATCATTAGAAATAACTTTTCTTTGTCTAACACCAAAATCTATATTGCCATCTTCTACACTAGAATCAACCACAAAAACAGCATTTTCTTTTTCTATGGCAATACCATCTGCTATAGCGCTATCTACGTCGCCATATATTTCTCTCAATCTTTTTTTTATGTGGCTTAACGTTGGCGTATCTAATTTGTTGTTTATATATCTAGCCGTTCTTTTAGAAAACCTTACGTCTCTTCCGTCTTTAGAGAATCTAGTTTCTCCATCACTTCTTGTTCCGTCTTGCTTTCCATTACTATTTCGTAAATTTGATTCACTCTCTGCTCTGAATTCGCTAAATCTGTAATTTTTTGCATAGTGGACTTTGAGTAACTCATTAGTTTGCGTCTGTATTCCTTTATATTCACTGACATAAATATTCTCCCTTTCTTTAGACAAAGTATTTTCATCTTTACTATTTATTTCTATAATTGTATCTATAGAATATCTTTCATAATTGCCATCTGTAAAAACTATCTTGTTTAATACACCATTTTCGCCAACAGGAATCATATAAAATCCATCGGCGTTTTTAGAATAATAATCCCCAGATTTTATTTTGCCTATAGCAGAATCAAGAACACCTATTTCTTCTTTAGACAAAAAATCATAGGCTATAGCCCAATAATGATGATTAAAATCTTTTTCATTAACAGAGTTTGGATTTCTATATGCATATCCTTTTTTAGAATAGCGTGTTTCACCAGAATTGTCAAGCTCTTCGCCGTTGTAGAGTACATCGTCAGCAAAGTCTTCTTTCTTGTATCCTTTATCTTTAAGCCAGTTTTCTCTTTCGGATTCTGGAAGTGAAAGATATTCATCTTTGTCCTTTTTATATTGCTCAGTGGCTTTATTAATCTTTTTGCTTGTTTCTTGATTTTCTTTCTTGATACCTTCTAGTGCTCTTTCAAATAATATCTCGGCTTTTCTTAGTTTTACTACGGTTTGTTTATTAGCGTTAGTTCCCTTAAATATAGCCAAAAATTGTTGTATTTTTGAAAGTATTTTACTTGCTAAACTTGTATTTTCTCTAGCAAAGCGATTTACGCTCTTTTCGTTTTGAAATAAATCTTCAGTAATATGCGCAACTACTTCATCATAAAAGCCGATCTCTTTATCGGTTAGTCTAGTTTCACCTTTAGCAATTTTATTTACTATTTCATTGCCTTCTGCGACTGAAAAGCCAAAATCATCGTAATAATTTGCAACTACGTTATCAATTGCTGTATTTAGAAGTTTTTTATCACTTGTAATATATTTTGCATAATCTAAAAACTCTTTAGAACCAATAGCATAGTGCGATATTTCGTGTGATAAAGGTTTTGCCCAATCTCCGTTTTCTAGTGCGCTTTCAGTTATGTATATTCTATTTTTGTCAATAAACCCGTTGGTATTTACACCATCAGCATTAACGTAGTCTTTTATTATAACTAACTCTAAATTAGTACCAGTTTTATTGCTAATTTTAGATATATTTCTATTTATCTTTGCAAAACTTACTCGTTGATTATCATTTAGTTTAACGTCAGATATTTCATAATTAGCCTTATATTTTGCATTAATTTCTTTTATATCAGTTTCAACTCTGTTTTTTTCGTAAAGCAAATTAGACGATACGTTATATTTTGCACCGTTATTTATTACTTCGCTATATTTATCCATTACACCATCTTTAATCGTTCCATCGGGATTAAATACGTTGTCCACGAAGTTTGTATTCACTCTTAAAGTTTCGAACGCTTTTGTTCTTTGCTCAGGGCTCATTTTTTTGAATTCACTAGAAATAAATTCTATGTCGTCCATATATCTTTCAGTAGCAAGTTTATAAGTCGCTTCCATTTTCTCATTAGAAACTTTTTTACTGTTTTGCAAACCTTCTACTACTCTACCCACGTTAGCAATATCGTTTAGTTTTTCAGACACCTTAGCGTAGTGTATACCACCCTCTTTCCTATTTAGTAAGGCTGAAGCCCCTAGGTTTACCTTGTCTAACACTGCGCCAACGGTACCACCTACGACAAAAGTTTTGCCTAATTCTTTTATGGTAGGCATTTCAATAGTGTCTGATAATCCAAATACCTTTTTATTTACTGGGTCTAATAAGTCTGCAACAACTTCTTCAAGCCCTTCCGAAGCAAAACTATAAACCTTTGTACCTAATTTACTACCTAGTTTTGGTGCAAGCCCAAGTTTGCCAAGTAAAGTTTTATCTACTGAAGCCGTTGCAGAACTACCGAACACACGGCCACCAATCATTTCGGTAGCACCTTCTATTGCACCACTTACTGCGCCATAGCCTAATGCTTGCCAATAATCTGCACCTTCTTTTAATGCTGTTTCAGACGCATTACCAACGGCACCACCAATAAATGCAACTTTTGATGCGATATTTGCAACCTTTGCCCCCACAGAAACTGCTTTTGCCCCTGCAGCAGCCGCAGTTCCTGCAAGTGAAGTGCCACCAGTTGCTACTGCCAAAGCAATAGTTGGCAACATCCCCCCAACGCCTTCTGCTATTTGATTTACTATATGGTCATTATCAAGATAGGAAACATCTGCAAGATTTCTACCCCACGCCCAATCGAGTAAGCCTTCACCTTCTTCATCGGTTCCAAACACGTCAGACGTGAAATCGTATTCTACAAAATCGTTTACGTCAGCGCCAAACAAACCAACTAACATAGCACCAGCATCTACTATGCCTTCTAACGACTTAACTGCGCCTTCAACTACATTGCTAACAAAATTACCAACTGTTGCAAGGCCCCTAACAAGCCAATGGCTATCATTTTCTTCCTTTGGTGGATTTGTTTCTATCGTGGTTCTTGCTTTAGTATCTACGCCATGTAAATTTAATTGTGCTCTTCTTTGTAGTTCTTGTGGATTGTACATTGTTTATTTCCCATTGGTTTTATATTTATTGATTAGATTATTGTAGTCATCAGTATTCTTGCCATCTCTTCCTATTACACCCATTACTCCGCCATCTTCATCTCTAATATATAGTTTTCCTTTATATTTAATCATTGAGCCCATAGAATCAGATAATTTTTTATCAACGAAGTTGAGTTCTTCATCAGTTAAACCGTGAGCACTTGTCTCAAGTTTATAATCTTCGCCATCTATTTTTACACAAAAGTCGTCTCCGATATCACTACCAACTCTAGTATTCTCGCGATTTCCAGTCGTAGCTGAGTCTATTAGTTCATATGTATCGGCGTTATTATAGTACTTCTCCTTGTCATCTGTCCATTCGGTATACCCCTTTTTAGTTCCTAAATATGCTTTTATTCTATCCGGCACATTATCCATAGAGCTATATATTGTAGTCAAGTAATTTTCTGCTTTGGCTATACCTTCTTCGGTAATATATCCACTCGTATAAGTATCAGCAAGAATTGTTTCAAGTTCACCTACTACTTTCGTTTCGTTTTCATCTTGTCTTGCCCTTTCTTGCGCAATATGGTCTAAATAATAATTATATAATTCGTTGTTCGCCGTATTCGCATCGTTATATGCCGAATTTACAGAGTTCCTATAAGCGTTGTAGGCTTCTATTGAAGTATCGCCTGCATATCCCGTATTAGCAGTTCCGTTTGCTTTATTTATCTCGTTAGCATTCCTTACAACCTCGTTATATTCACTATTGGCATTAAGCGCTCTATTTCTTGCCATTGCATTGTTTCTATTTACTGCATCGTTATACACTTGAGTATATTGAGCCGTTAAATCATCTTTCATCACGTTTTTTGGAATTGGCAATGCGCCCGTATTGTACACACTTTCAACTTCTTCTGTTGTATATGTAGAGTTATTGTTTGATGTTCCTTCCTTACTCATAGTTCTTCTCCTTTAGTTTTTATATCAGCATCAAATTCTTCTAAATTATCAATTTTTTTAATAATTCTACTTCGATAATCATTAGTGACGAACATAAAAGATTTTCTCATTGCAAAAAATCCTAACACTAAGAATATAAATATTTGCAAACCTGCCCATATTAGATTCGACCAACTAAAACCATCTGCCAAACTTAACCCATAATATCCAAATACTATTGATAAAAAAATTTTCAGCACAATGCTTTTTACACTACTTTCGGTTAAGTATGAATTGATTGTTTTTCCTAAGTAATTTGGGTCGTTATTCTTTACTCCCTCACTTGTTAAATCACTAGGGTGCAACTCAGTAAGTTTTAACTTAACGGCTTGCCAATATGATTTACGCTTATAGTTATCTTCCTTTTTAGTTTCCTTATTTTCACGCCTTAAATTTCTTATCCTAATCAATTCAGGTATTCTGCTTTTTTTGTCTTTTAACAATTCTTTATTTTTAATTACGGGCCTGTTTTCGTACTTTGATATAAAGGGTTTTGCAGTTCCATCTTCGTGGAAACATTCATCATACTTTAAGCCTGCTCTTGCTAATATTTTCGTACGTTCCCTTTGGTAAGTTTCATGATTGGTTTTATGGCACCACTCACCCAGTTTGTTGATATTGCAACTAATCTTTTCAACCGTTGAGCCATATAAAGCCATAGTGCTAGCCATCTCCGTAGTTTGTTTACCGTTCTGAACACCTTGTATTGTGAACAATCTATTAATGGTTATACCGATAAAAAACGATACAACGCCTTCTCCTAATATTTGGCCAATAGTTTTACCCGTCGGGCTGATAATAAATATTTGAGCTAGCACATATAATCCACAAGTAATTGCTACTAAAATATACCCAAATACTTCGCTTAATTTTTCTTTAATGTTCTTGTCCATCATACCCTACCCGTACAATTTGTTCCTTTAGTTTCTTTTTCGCTTAGGATTTCTTTTACAGCCAATTTAACTTGTTCTGTCGTCATATCGGCAGTTTTTGTTGCAACTCTTAATTCTTGATATTTCTTTATAAACGGTTTTACTGCACATAAATCTAGCAAAGCACCAATTGCAGCTGCTCCCGAAAACATACACATACAACTTAATAATGGCTTCATTAATTCTAAAACTACGAACACAAGCACCAACGTTACCACTCTATTAACTTTTTTAGGCATAGCGCCTATCATAGATGCAACTAAAAAAACTATCCAAGATATTCCTGTAACCGTTATTGCTACACCTTCTCGTTGTGTTTTAGTACAAACGCCCCAATTAATAATTAAAACAATTATCAATGGCAACAAGTTAACCAATAAACTTAATACATAAAGTAAAAACATCTTTACCCTGCTATATCTTTTGTTTGCCATCTTCATCCACTTCCTTAATAATGTTCTTCAAAATGTTTGATATGCTTTCTGCAGTCCCGTTTACAACTAGTTCTTTCGTTCCTGTTGCCAAAGCAAATATTACGTCCTTAAGCATCTGTATCTCTCGTTGTAATTTTTTAAATTCTTCGTTATTACTATTAGCCAACTCTTCTTTAACGTTTTGAAGGCTTGCAATTGTCTTCTCACACTCGTTTTTTAGTCCTTTAATATCTTCTTCTGCTAACGTTTTTGTGTCTTTAACCTTTACTAGAGTGGCTTTTACTGTTCCACTTAACGATTTAAGACTTGCTCTAAATCCTACTGCAACTACTGAAGTTCCAAATAATCCTAACACCCCTGCAATTATGTACTCTAAAATATTAGAAGTTGTTTTTTCAATCTCTTCTAATTCGGTTAACTGTTCTTCAGATTCTAAGACCACTTCTGTTTGGGTAGTTTCTTGTATAGGCTCATTTGCGTATGCTATTCCTACACTACCAATTGTTAAAGACATTATTAAAGTCAATGCAAGTAGTATAAATATTTTTCTCATTGTTTTTCCCCTCCGTAAACATCGATATGCGCTTCTTTCTTGCACTCTTCTCTATACTTTTGAAAAGCGTTAAACTCAGCAATATATTCTTCTTTTTTAGCAGATGTTAAATCAGTACCATTAAACATTGCTTTTAAGTAATTACTATGTATTGATTCTACTTTACCTTGACTATATTTTTTGCGAATAAGTATTTCTACTAATTTTTTATACTTTTCTTCTTTTTCCTTTGCAATTTCTTCTGCCGTTTTTGATGGATAGAAGTTCGCTAGTAAATCGCAAGTAAGATAAGTTCTAGTTTTGGTTTCTTCGACTTCTTCTTCAACTTCTTTTTCAACTTCAACTTCGATAGTTTCTTCAACCCATTTAGGAACGATACTTACTACTTTTTTTCCGTCTTTATCAAAAACAACATTTCCGTCTATGTCTTTAATATCAACTTCTTCGTAAATAAGTTTTCTTTTGGTTTGTGGCTCTTTTTCGATTACAGTTTTAAGAACAATTTTCTTTTCTACAAAAGTTTTAGTTTCTTGTCTTTCGTTTATAACAGTTAAATAATCGTTTTTAGGAATTATGCCATTGTATTCGGCAATGTCTAAATTGTTTGAATAATTTACAAACGGCTTTTCGCCTATATCAATTACTCGTTTGGTTTGTTTATCAAATGCGATATACATATTAAACCTCCCTTACAACCGTATAAAAATTATTTATGTTAATTAAATCTATATCTTCTATTTTAGTTAGATATATAGTTCTTTCTGTCCAATCTGCACTTTCTTCTATACTAAACTCTGCTCTTGGTGGTGATACAATTTCACTTATATTATTTATAAATGCACTCGTTAATAAAAGCACATCTGGTTGTAAACCAGTATTAAAAATGTCTGGGTGTTCATCTGCGTTGAAAGTTCCTAAACAAATCCCTTTGTATTGTACATAAGTAAATAGTGTTCCAAATTTAGATATTCCCGTAACCCTATGCAACACCCCATTTGCGTCGCTAAAATCTAAATTGTGTATATACTTAAACAAACCACCACTTACACCTAACCACGCTTGAGCATTGCGTTGTTCTTCGGGCGACATTGTTACCAACGGGTTAATCAAAACTTCTTTAATAACACTATCTACCTTACCAAGAGTTACGGCTTCATACCTATATCCCGACCTTGCTTTAATTATCTCCTCCTTCGCTTCACGAACACGAAGTGCTTTTTGGCTATCTACCCATTCAAGACCATAATTAAGTCCGCTTACACAAATAACACCTGCTTTGGTAGAACTTGGATAATCTTCAAAAGTAACTCTATTCTCTAACAAAGTATCTACATAGGTTTTATTTGCACAATCGTTACCGGTCACAGGGCTAACGGTTAATATTCTTCCTGAGTTATTTCTTTTTACAATGGTGTTTGAAGTTGCATATTCCGACACAGGTGTTAAAACAGTTTCATTACTAGCGTTTTGCGTATAAGCCTGTTCTCCAACTGTATTTTTGATTGCAGTTACTTTTCCGTTTAACGCTTCCGCAACAACCTTATTTTGTACGGGGTTTTCGCTTTCGGTTGATAATTTGGTGTCAACTGCAATATCTTTACAACAAACTTCCCAATCGCTCCACTTACCAACAATTGTTGAAAGGTCTGTATCGGCTGTTATAGTTTCATGGTGAACCCAATTACACCTATATATTTTATTTGTTGCTCGTTCGGTTATTTCTATCCATATTTGAGAGTATGCAATACATATATAACCCATTGCGTAGCCTGTTGCCCAGTTCGGTACATCTGATATACTTTCAGTAGTATGAAAAGGCACCATAATATAAAACTTCCCATTATTATAAAGTTCCCTTGCGAACTTTTTAATACTGCCATATATGGGGGTTGTGTTTAAATTTGAGCCACTACCATTGTTGATTTTCTTTTCTAATTCGTCTATTCTTTTGTTTACTTCTATATTTTCAACGATGATTTTGTCGTTCCACTTAAAAGGTAAACCGCCCATATCTAAACTAGGAATAGTTGAATACTTGTTATCTTTATAAATAGGCAATTTGGCTACGCAAATAAAACGATATTGTGTTAAATCAAGACTTGGTATTGCACTTTGAGCAACAACTATAAATGCGTCGGGCGATGTTACATAGGTTACCCAAGGATATTCGTTAGTATCGGTTTCACTTCCTTTGAAAAATACATAAGCATAAGCAAGCCTTTTTGCTTCTGTCTCCATTTCGCTTAATGTAATAGTAATATCTGCTTGTAATTGAATAGAGCGGTCTTTCCAAGTCCAACCAGTGTATTTGGGTAAGGTAATAGTCCAAGTTTCGCCACCTTGAACACCTTGTATATTAGGATAGTCTACACCTATATAAGTTTTTGGGTGTTCAAAAGCAGCATAATTTACGATAGTTTTATAAATATTCTCTTCTATCGCTTTCATCAACTCTAAAGTTAATTCTTCAGTTTCATAATAGAATTTTCGTATTTGGTCAGGCTTATATCCACATGCTGCAGGATTTTGAGGCATGTTTTTTACGCCCTTTGAAAGAATTTTTTTTATAGCATCTTCGTTTGCCAGAATTTTATATTCCATATTATCTAACTCCTATATTTTTCTTGCATAACTTAAACTCTAATTGAACAGAGTTTATAGCCATATCTTCTCTTGTGTCTTGTTCAAGTTCCAGTTGAACAAAATTAACGTTTCTTATGTTTAATTTCTTAGAATACGTCGATGCAAAATTAGAATCTAACGAAATCGTTTGCAAATCCACACCTTCTAAATCAAGGTCATTATTGGCCCTAAAATGTTCGTAATCTTCTCTTCCTAATCTATGATGAATTTTGTATTTTAATCGGTTTGCAAGGTCTTTTTCTCCAGTCAAACTAAACCCTGTAATTGTTTTTGCATAAACTCTAGTGCCTAAATCCATTGCACCACTTTTCCATTTAGCAATGATAGTTTTTTCAGTCTTTAATGTTGCAACCAACTTATCATTTCCTGTGCATATTTTTTTAAGCCACTCTACATTTTTATTGTTTTTTTGAAGATATATCTTTCCGTCTTCTATTTTGACAGTTAAAGGCGTGTTTTTATAGTTCTTATAGAAAACTCCACCATGTTTTCCATCAATTTCGATACCTAATTCAGTTCTAGTTATCTCTTTCTGTATTACTTCGTTATCTATTACATAATAAAAATGAGTGTCTCTCTGGTAATCTTTTAATGGTAAATTATAAATTGTTTTGCCATTAACTATATCAAAATCGGTTTCAACTTTTCCCCACATATCACAATTAAAAATGATTAAGTCCCCATTTTCTATATTTATACGTTCGTATATGTTAAAATCGGTTATATCATTTTCTGTGGCGTTATAGCTTATTAAACCATCTTCAAGTTTTGTCATTGATTCATCGTAAAACTCTTTAGTAAAACAACAAATTTGTCCATCATCCGTCCCAAACCATAGTTCATTGTTTACGAACCCCCATGCGCTTACTGGGATGTTTGACCATCTCCACCACTCATACTGAGTAGAATTTTCAAAATTTACAAGATATTTACTATCTGCAACATAAACATAATACTTATCATTCTTCTCTACGCAAGCATAAAATTTACCGTCGTAGGCAACGCATTTTGCTTCTCTAAGTTCAAAATTGCTCAATTCGTTAGAAATTTGTTTTGAACGATGGACTACGTATCTTTGGTCAACTGCTACGTTTTCGCCTAAAGATATAGCATAAAAACCATCTCTTGCAATCATTAAACACTCACCATTGAAACTTACTATACCACCTACAGCTCCTTCTCCTACTTGGTAGCCACGTGCCGAAAATAATGATAAATAATCCACGGTATTGCCTTCTGTTTGTTTTGTCACTAAATTACCCGTTATAGCAAATATCGAATGGTCTTTTGCAGAATATTCTTTAACTAATAACAGTGTATTATCGTTAAGCCTCTCCATTCCGATTATTTTTTTGTCTGGCGTACCACAAGCGCACCATGATTTTTCACCAAAATAAGTAAAATCTTCATCCTTAGACCATCTAACAAAATTATTTTCTACAATGAATAGTCTATCTGTTGCACCTTGCAACCCAAATTCTCTAGCTATACCATTAAAAGTAAAGTATTCTACTTCTTCAGTTTTCATTTTTACAATAATGTTTGGTTTATACGCTACTTGTGGGGAAAAGAAGTAATCATCACCTCTTCCATAAAAATCTATAAAACCTTCACTAGGATTGTAAGTTGCATAAATATAACCAGTTAAATCTCCCTCATAAATTAAGTTATATTTAGGATTGTATAATTTTACAAAATCTTCTGCACTCTTAAAAATTATGTGTTTATCAGTTAAATCAACGCAAAATTTTCCTAAGTCTGCTTCATATGTAATTTGCACTTTAGAATCATCAAAATAACTTAAATTACTTTGTAATCGTATATTTTTTATGATATATTCATCTATTCCATAATTTCCGTCCCACTTATAAGCAACTACCTTCAGTTCCGCGTATTCAATCGTTTTTAACGTAAAATTATATGTAGTATCTTCTTTCCAGCTTAACGGGGTAAACATCAAAAGAATCGAATAAGTCTCTTCAATATCAGTTTCTTTTAGTTTAAATTCCCCAAGTCTAATAGAGTCAAGACTTGCTACAATAACATTTCCATTATCATATTCTTTCATTAAACTAAACGGCTCTGTAACTATTTCTAAAACATTTATTTCATCGTTCTCTTCATATTGTTGACCGCCTACACCTTTTGTTAGCCGTATAAGATTTCCATTTTTATTTTTTATTTCAACTTCTATATCTGTAAAATCTTTTGTATCTAGATAATATCTAATGCTTTTATTACTTCCTAATTGGTCAGGTCCAATAAGAGTATTTTTATTATATGCTGATAAAATATTTCGTTCTTCTGCCGTAATCCTTTTAGGCGGGTTTGTCATGCCTTCCCAACCGATATTCTCCGTTGTCGTTGGAATATAAACGTCTTCATTGCCAATAACTCTTCGTATTTCAAATCTATTATTTCCCCACCTTGAGAACACTAAATAATCTCCACAACCAATAAAATATACTTTATTACCGTTTTGGAAACACTTGCACTGCTGATCTCTCAAAAAGCCTTCCTTTAATGGCGCCACTGTCTGTTTGCCTTTTGGGACGTAATTCAACTCATTTCCTTCTCCCAGAAAAAGACTTTGGTTGTTTATATTGATATAAGTTCCTTTATCTAAATCAATCCACCAAAATTTCTTGTTTGCATAAGCAAATATAAATTTAGTTGTAAATATATTAAACTCAAATATTCCTTGAATTTTAGGAAAAAAGCCTTTGTTTTGATTATCGTAATCACGGATTCGTAATTGTGTTTTCCAGCCGTATCGCTTATGATTAACACCATCTCTTGATATTAAGTTTTCTATTTCAGTAGCATGAATTGCACTAACGTTAACTGAAGAAGATAACGTGTCTAGTCCTTTGAAGCCACTTAGAGTCACTACTGAACGATTTTTTAAGCTAATATTTGAGTTTATATTCATTTTTTATTCCTTTTAATTATCTTTTTTAATAAAAAAGCAAGCCCTATCTGCAGTGGAATAGCTGGCGTAAATGGTCCTGCCCAAAACGCACATATAGTGCCAAAAATAGTCCACCACCATGGATTTACCATTAAAGCTAGAAGAGCAGTCACAACACAAGGGGACCAAAATATCATTTCAGCTATAAGCACGTAAACTATCATTTGTTTGTTTAATACATTTTTTCTCAACCAATGCCATGCTCTTTTTAGTTTTTTGTTGCCTTTCATAAAAAAGTGTTCTCTACGTATTGTTGTTTTTGCTTTCTTGGTCTCCCAAAAGATACGTATTCTGTTAACGCACTTTCAAATATGTTCCTTGCCGTCGCAGATAAACTTGGTTCATCAAATTCAAATAAATCGGCTTTTATAAAATATGGAATCATTCTTGCTAAAGCATCCGGCAAATCTATTTCTTCGCTATCTTTATCAACCAATATTTTTGGCATATATTCGATAGTGAACATCTCATCTTCAATTATCTCTTGCCAATCAAACCCATTCCAAAACTTACAAACTCCATCAACATGATAAGCATCTCCAATTTTTGAATTTTTAGGTGGAGATTTTACTTCACCTTTAAAATTATAACTTGAATCAAATGGAATTAAAATTACTCCGTCAGTTATAGTCTGGTAGTTTATATTGGGCACAACTCGCTCGTATATGTAAATTATTCGTTCCAGTGAGTTAAAGTCACGAATAAGTTCTTTCAAATTAAATTTCAAAAACTGCTTTATAGTTATACCTTGCGAAGGTCTAACGTCAACGGTCTTTGTGGGTATAACATTGTATACTGTTAATCTTGATATCGCACGGTTTATCGCTCCGGGCATTCTCTCTAGATAATCTTTATATCTTTCATCGTTTTTATAGTCTTCAAGTTTTTCTATATCTAATTCATCATCGTTTGCACCCATTAATCGCAAACTTTCTAGTTTTATCTCGCCTAGTTTCATATTTACCCCAAGAAAAATGGCCTAAGGATAAGACAATACAAGTCTTATCCTTTTGCCAAAGTATTTTTATGGAAGCGTAATGCACGCTACTTTAACACCTGATGCAGACGTTTTTACTAGATAGCCATCAGTTGACATATCTTTGTATAGTGCTGAATCAAGTGATACAACTACGTCTGAATTTGCGCCTACGGTAATATCTAAATCGAAGGTTGCTCCGTGAGGGCTATTACCCTTAACTACGGTCACAACACTTTCGGCAGTGCCACCTTTAATTAGAAGTACGGTCCTACTATCGTTCGCATTTGGCACTATTGCAACACCTTCTGCCGTAACGTTTTCATATCCAATTGCTACTGCGTTGTTTCTTTTAAGCATTTTAGTGATAGTCATAAATTTTTACCCCCTTTTTAACCTACGTATCCACCAATTTTAGCGAACAAGCATGCCTTTTCATCAACCACACCTGCATCGTATAAGTTGAACCCTTTTAGTGCGTCTCCGAAACCTTTTTCGGGTTTGTATGGTTGAATAACAGTTAACGGGTCGAAGAATGCAACTGAGTCGCCCGTTCTAATAAAGCAATACTCTTCCATGGTTTTATCATCCACTTTCTTTAACATTGCATTTGACATGTAAAAGTCAATACCGTTATAAGTGGTTATTTTCCTACCTCTAACAATTGAACTATTATCGGTGTCAATGTTTCTTAACGCCGTTTTTAATCTGCGCATAAAGGCTGGCGAAACTTCCGCAAATAGTTTTTCGCTATCTTTAACGTTATTTAGTCTTAAAGCCATAACAAACTCGTCGATAAAGTCAAGAATATTAACTTGGTCGCCACTTGCAGTACCAGAAGTTAGCGTAATTGCGTTTGCTACACCTTTGGTTGCATATTTTGCAAGTGCACAATTTTTATTTGCGATAATTACGTCTCTAACGTGTTCATCTTGTTGATAAGCAATATCTTGCGCTGCTTTTGGTCTAGTTTTGTTGATAATGCCTTTTTCTGATGATTGTTGGTCATCGATGTCGCCAACCATAAAGTTGAAAAGTGCGATTTGGTTAACTTCAAATTTCTTTTCGTAACCTTTAATTTCTTCAGGGTCTGGAATACCTTTATGTATTACATCTTTACCAGAACCTGCTATACTGCCTTTACCTATTTCGTTAGCAGTATATATACCATTTTTGTCTGCTTTATAGATAGTTGCTCTACCTAATCCTTTCACGATGATTGAATCACCTTGTTTTTTTATCTCGCCTTCCCATTCTCTAGTACAATGGTCGGCAAGAATTAAATGCTTATCTCTTTCCGTTAAAAGTTTCTTTGATTCTACGGATTCTATAAAATTTGCATAAGCCATAGTTTTTCTCCTTTAATAATTATTTTTTATGTTTTTGCCAATAATCGTAAGATGTTTCTACATCTTTCCAATTTTTAGTTATCTCGGCTTTAGACATTTTTCCGATTTGTTCTAAGGAATATTTTGGAGCATTGGCATCTCCCGAAGTTCCAATACTTCCCGTAGAAGTATTATCTTTTGCAATTTTTCTTGCAATTTCTTTTTTAGCCGTTTCCTCAGCGTTTGCTTTAAGACTATTTTTTATACCGTTATAAGCTTCGTAAATATCTTTTAAAGGTATTTTCCCAAGCATTTTATTAGAAAATGCAACAAACTCTTTCTCTTTGTTTAACTCGTTAAGGTCAACATTTGGATGCGCAGACATAAAATCATCAACGTCTTTTTTGATTTGTTCTGTTCGAGTCTTTTCACTATCTCTGGCTTGCTGTTCTTCAAGCCCTGCATATTTGTGATAGTCTTGCACTGGGTCACCACCGTTCTTTTCGATTTGCTTCATAGTTTTATAAACTTTGACGTCTCTAAGCGTTTCGATAGGTTCGTTAGTGTACGGATTAACCCCTACGAATTCTTTTAGGATGTTTAACTCCGTTTCTTCCCTTGATGCTTTTTCCGCTCGCCTTTTTTCTGCGTAAATTTTGTTCTTTTCCTTGCTTTGTTTCGGCTTGTCTTTGCCAATATTTTCTTCCGTTTTCGTTTCCGTTGGTTTGTCTTCCACTTCACTTACTTCGTCTTCAGTTTCGGCAAATTCTATTTCCACTTCTTCACCACCGTCTTCTGCGATAACGATATCCTCATCTACTTCTGTAGTGGTCACAGAAACAGTTTCTTCGGTTTTTACTGCAGAATTATCTTGATTTTCCATAAAATCTCCTTTGCTTTTAGGCTTACGCCACCCTACGTGGGAATAATATTATTTTTAGGTATTAACCCTCATTACCTTTTATTGCTTGCATTTCAGCAAGCGCTTTTGCTCTTTCTTCTTCAGACATATATGCCCACATTTTGTTAAACATATCTCCAGAATCCTTAAACAGTTTATTTCTCTCTTCTTCAGTCTGTTTTATTAACCCTTCCTGTGTTTTTATTTGAGCATTAGCCATTTGAATTTTTTGTGCAAACTCTACGTTTTGTTTAATTGCCAATTGTTGCAGTGTCTCATATCCTTTGATACATTGTATAGCCTTTTGTACTACTTCATCTTGCTTTGCAACAACGCCAGCAAGTTTTTTGACTTGCCCTTCGTATTGCTCTACTTGAGTTCTTAAAACAGCGATTTCTTCTTTTTGACCATTTTCTAATTCTTCTATCAATTTAGATTTATCGCTTAATGCATCTGATGGATACAATTTCAAATAAGTTAAAAAGTCAATTGATTTTGTTTGCAACGCTAAATCAAGCATCGCTATGTCACCCGATACGCTTGACCTTGTTCCAGCAGTGACTTCTACTACAATGTCAAAAATTTCATTTGTGTAATTTAATGCATTAAAGACATCTCGTTTAATCAATTCTTCGGTTTTATTCTTTGCTGTGTTAAATTCTTTAGTTGAATAGGTAAATTCTCGGTCTTCGTCATAATGCGTTCTAAAGAACATTTCCATTATTCGACCTTGCTTCATCTTGGACTCTTGTAGTCTTTGCCTTTTTTCTTCAGTTGGCAACAGCGCTTGACTTTGTAATTGTGCAATAGCTTGCCCCGACATGTTTCGACCAAGAACCTCACCACTTAGCACTTCTGTTGAACCAGTTACGCTCCTTGACAGCCCAATTATAGTTTCTATTTCAGTTAATGGCATAGAAGACAAAGTTGGGTCTGTTAACCTGTAAATACCTTGTGAACTTACTTTTGAATTGTCATAGAGTATTTGCCCTGGCCTATTATCTATTTTTTGGTCTCCAAGCGCATCACCCTTAACTACAATCTTGCCAAACGCATTATTTTCAGTTGCATATGCCTGCAATGCCAATATATTATTCACGGTTTTTTGATTATTAATTAAACCCGATACTTCACCTATTCCATAAATAGAACATTCTCTTTCTTCATAACTACCTACAACAATCGGAAAATATATTGCCCTATATCTATCGTTTGATTTCTCATCTGGAATATCTGGTGTTTGATTGGTAGAATCTATATTGCCATTGGTATTTTTTTCTTCTTCAGTTTTCTCGTTATAATCGTATCTTTTAACTTTATCTTCTACATACTTATATGCTTTTTCATAGTCTGGTGCTAAAGACATTTCTTCTGTTAAAACTAGTTGTTTTGTTGATTTAACAAAATACACTTCTCCATTTTTACGATAATACTTTGTCAAAACGGTCACCATTTCTGTTCCGTCTTGGTCGATTTGGCCATCATAATCACTTGTTTCGTTATCTGAAATAACAAATTCTTTAAGTCTTTTAGGTAATTTGTCTCTAACACTTTTTACAGTTGCTCTAGAGGCAATGATTATCCATTCTTGCTTTTGTTCATCTTTTTCTTGAGGATTAGCAAAAACAATATTCCTAACGTCTATCAATTGACATCTTAGAGCCCCGTCTACTTTGCCTTTTCTTCCTATTGCCTCGTTGTCCCAATAATAATGGTAAATATAGGTTCCTTTTATAATTCCTTGTTTTACTGCTTCTGCATCTAAATACTTAATTTGGGCTTCTTTTTGCCAATACTCTGCAAAATGGTTGAATTTTTCTGTCATTTCATTTGGAGTATCAGATTTATATATTATTTTTAATGGTGAGGACATTAAATTTGCTCTTTTGTTATCGACTATCATTTTAATAAAGTTAACTACGGGCCTAGGAAAGTTCTCCGTGCCTTTTTTTATTTTTCCCCACTGTCTTCCTTCGTAAAAATCAACGCATAAAGGTATTATCCGGTCAAGTCCAAGCATAGCCTGATAAGCTCTTCCATTCTCATATTCTTTCCAAATTTTCTCTGCCATCTCTTGCATCTTTGTTGTTTTCATTACTTAACCCCTTTATGTAGAAAATCTTGTATTTCATCCAACCTCTCATCACTTAACCAGTCGTTTATAGTCGTTTCTTCTTCAGCGTTTGCTTTTTCGTTCTTAACGTGAGAGTTTAATCTTTTATTAATTGACTTTAAGGAATTAAGCATTCTACCAAAATACTCTTTAATAGCCTTATTTTCTTTTTCTAGTTCTTCTACTCTTTTAAGTAGTTTTTTATTTACCATTCTGTAAAACCTCCATCTCCTTCGGTTTTTTTGTCAATAAAATATGACATTATATCTTCATTTTTTTCTTCTTTTTCCTTAGACCACACAAAACTTCCTTGCGTTCCCACATGATGTGCAATACATGAAGCCATTACTAAATCATCGTGCTTCCCATCCATCGCAGACTCTTTTCCATTATCGTGTCTTATAAACGCAAGCATCTCCCTTAAAGTATCTTTATCACACTCTATTTCAGGATCCTCTCTAAATAAAGCCTTAAAGTTAGCAATTATTTGTGGCCTAGTTATTCTATTGGTGTTAAATCCATACTTTTTGACAATCTTCCTGGATATTTCATCTAACTGTTCTCTCATGTATAAATTTTTATATCCAAGTCTTTCAAGTTCGTTTGTCGGTGCAATAGAAAAGTTTGTTTCTATTCCGATTATCGCTTCATTGTAATACATGCCAAGACAATACATCTGGTCAGCATACAAGTCATCATCTGTTTTTTGTTTCCTATAACTTGCAACAGTTTTTTGAGTTATATTATCTATAACTTTCGCTGTAAAGTAGTCCGAACCATCTCCAGCAGTATCTCCACCAAGCGCATATGGTTTTCTTTGCCCGTTATCACTTACTTCCGGTAATTGATAGATTTTTATTTCCCCATTAACATCATCAACCCATCGAATATTTGTTATCTTTGCGACGTCTCTAGAAAAATGATTCTTATCATATTCAAACCTACCAATCTTAATTGGCTCAATTTTCCTTAATTGTGCTAACCTTTCTATAATTAGCGTTTTATTAAACACACACTCGCCCGTGGCTATAAACGCTTCTTCCGGTGATGCTGGATATTCTTGCTTAAACTGGTCTATATCGCCGTTAAACGTCGTTGCAATCTTCGTTCTTCGCCAGTAAAGTTGTCCGTCCGTCAGATTAAAAAGAGCCTTTAAGGACAATTCTTCGGGCGTAGGAATAAAGTCTGCTGGTGGTTCTTTCGTATATTCTGGTAATTCGTGCCAAGCACAGAAAATAGGAATATATTCACTTTCACCAGAAACAGCCTTTTGCCAACGCTCTTGAAACTCATCAAAGCCGTTCGCTGTGCTTTCTATAATAACTATAGTCCCAGGTTTATCAGGCACGGTTTGAAGCAAAGCCGTTAACGTTGCTTTTTGGTCTCTCCAAAATGCATACTCTGAAATATGTAAAATATTAAACGTTCCCGACCTACCAAGTCTATCTCCACTTTCAGCAGTAAATAGTTGGATTTTACTATCCAAGCCCGTTCCTTCCTTATTGTTAAATACTAGCTCTTTGGCATTGCTCTTTAACGTTTCAGGTTTTAATGCATCTGGCAAGTTATGATAGAACCTTTTAAACATCTCAAACAAGTTGTTCGTTGCTGAAAGTTCGTGCGCCACTATACCAGCTGTTATATTCTTTTTAGTTGCAGTATTCTTAAAAATAATGCCTTCTGTTTCAGTAGAGAAGCCCATTTGCCTTGCTTTAAGAACAATAATTCTAATAGGCTTGCCTTGTTCTGCTTGGTATTTTATAGCGTTATACAGTTTTTCTTGTGGTGCATTAAATTTAAAAGGTATTATTTGCATATCTTTAGTTCTTATCTTTAAAAACTTTTCGATATACTCTTTTGTGGTCAATATTCGTTCCCCTTGTTTATCGCTTTCATTACTTCATCATAACTTAATCCAATATTTGCCGTTTTGCCACCAGTAAGAACTTGCCTCTTGTCAAAGGTCGTTCCCATAACCGTAACAGCATCTCGTGGAGAAAGTTTATTTTCATCTATTGCTTTGTTTATCACGTTAACAGATTTCTTAAAGAGCATCTCGAATTCATATTTCATTAACGCATCAAAATCCTTATTCGCTTGCTCCCTTAGTTCCTTTTGTTTATCTTCGCATAATTTCTCAAATTCTTCCTTGGTTTTAGGATTTTTCATTATCCTTCCCATAACTGCATGTACAGTTGTATCTCCTATTCCACAAGCTCTTGCCGTACCCATATAAGACATTCCTATTGCTCTGCATAGTTTAATCTTCTCGACAATTTCTGGTGGTGTCGTACTGCCCTTTGGCATAATCATCTCTCCTTGAATTTCATTCAACATTTGCATTATATAACTTTTTTTCGTATCATTTCGTATCAATCCGTATCATTTCGTATCAATTAAAAAAAGCCTCAATTTTTACTTGAGACTTTCTTTTTTTGATATCTTTTCGTATGCTCTCCAGCGCTTTGTACGTATGTAATCCACGGAAAAACACAATTGTTTTGCTATTTCTCTCTCGGATAATCCATCAATGTGATATTTCTTCAGAACTTCTACGTCGCAATCAGTGTTACTTAGTTGGTTTATAATTTCTAATGCTCTTGCAAGGGCAATGTCTGACTCTAGCATTGTGTTATTATATTGCTCGGTAAGTTCTTCAACTCTTGTTTTAATTGTATCAACACAATGATTGCTTTCTTTTAGTCTATCGATTCTTTTTTTTAGGCATTCAATTTCACAACACAAAGCATAATATTTACTTAATTCGTTTTTTACTTCATATTTTGTCATTTTGAATTTTCTACCTTTTTAATTATTTCTTTACCTAACCATTCGGCATCAGAATAGTTTAACTTTCCGTCTCTAGCTTTTCCTTTTAATTCGTTTAAGAACGTAACGACAATTTCTTTTGTTATTTTATTTTTAACAATATTAGATACCATTTCTACGCTTTTAATTAATGCAAAATTAAACTGTTCTTTATTAAATAAGGTTTTGTTCTCTTGTTCGTTTTCAAATATTGCTAGTTTTAAATAAATATTTTCATCTAGCGTTCGCCCTTCTTTTTTTGAAAGAACTTCTGCTTGTTCTTTATTTGTAAGTCTACTCATTTTCTTTAAGCATCTCCTTAATAGTGTTTTTAAGTATTTTTATTGCATCAACGAAATAGTCCACGTTATTTCCATTAACTTTTTCTTTAAGTTTTTCTTTGAAATATTTCTCTATATTTTTAAAATTTCGTTTTAATTTATTGTGTCTTTCCGACAATTTCTCATAAGCTTTAACGACATAATCACGTTTCAACCTTTCGTTCTCATCTTTGAGTTTTTGGTTTTCTTTTCTCCACTCGCACAAGTTAGTATGCAAGGTATCGTTCTCGCTTTCAAGTTCGTTGATTAGGGTTATTGTATCAAGTAATAAATCGTTTGCTCTGCACCTTTTCTCATCTATAAAATAAGGGCAATCTAAACAATTATCCTTTTGACAGTTTTCCAACGCTTTCTTAATCTCTTTCACTTTTTCGCTTTCCATATTATTCTCCCTTTTCGTAGTTACTACAAAAAAACATATCTTCTATATCTCCTAATTTTTCCATTGCTTCTTTGTGTCTTGCTTCTTCTATGGCAACTGCCTTTCTATGCCTTTCTTCTTCAAGTTCTTTTTTAATTTCTAACGCTTCAAGAAACTTGTCCGTATCAATGTTTGTTGCTTTGTATATGCTCATATCTATTCTCCTAAACTTTCAACATAACACCAACTTTGGGGCGGTCTTGTAATTATGTTGTCGCAACTTAAAAAATCATTTCTTACAAGTCGCTTACAAGTAATACAATCTAAAAACCTATCGCAAGGCTTTCTAAACTCGCTTAACTCTTTCGGTTTGTCGTAGATTTTTAACTTGTCAATTCTTAACGCCCAACCGTCTTTATTCTTGCCACTACATAAGTAGTTATATAAATCTTCATCTGAAAGTGCAGGCATTATAAACGCCGTATTCCCTAAATGCTTTTCACCATTGTTTTCATAAGCATAGATATAGGTTTTTTGATAAACCCTAAACTCACCTATAACTTTTCCGCACCCACCGTTTGCTTTTGTTTCGTAGATGTAATTTGGAACTAACGGCGACAAGTCTTTTGGTATGTGTTTTCTTATTTCGTCCCACTTTTTACCGCTTTTAATATTGTCCGTATGCGGTTTACGGATAGACCATAATATTCCTTTCATACCCCTACTCCTTTATTTCAACACCATATTCTTTTTCAAGTTCTTTGAATAATACCCAGCCACCAATGTATGGTTGTAATTTAGTCAAAATCTTCTCTGCCGTTTTCTTGCTTGCAAGTTTTACACAATCTTTTAACTCGTCAATTATAAAATCTTGTCTTAAAAACTTGTCATATTCTTCCCTTGAAAGCACCACGCTATTTTTGGGTAGTTTTCGGTAGCCAAGTTTAAACATATCTTCTGCCGTTCTTTCGTGAATAGTTTTTGTATGAGCAAGTGAATAATCTTTTTTTGCGTTGTATTTATGGTGTTTTTGAACATAAGCCTGCGTTTCTTTTACTATTACGCTATATACTTCTTTTTCAACCTTTTCAATGTCTTTCGCCATTTCTTCAATTTCTTTATTCGGTATATCTTCGCAATAACCAATATTATAATTTACTCTTTTTTCAAATTCAATTTGCTTTTCTTTATCTTTCATAACTCACCTTTGTATTTATAGTAATTTCATCTTCAAAAGGATATTTAGCAAAATATTCGATTTCTTTTTCTGTGATATACCCTATTAAAATTTGTCTCTATCTTGCCAAATATCTAAAAACATCCCTATCTGCAAAACCTAATATTTTTCTTACATCTTCGAAAGTGAGTTTCCCTAACACGTATCGCATATAAAGTTTATGTGACTTTGAATACTCTTTTATGGCCTTGTAAAGAGACTCATAATAGTTGATTTGATTATCTGAAACTTCAACCATCTCAATTTTTATTAATTTTACACGACTTATAATGTAAAAAATATACTTTTTGATTGCAGTAGCCTCTTTACGTTTACTTTTCATTCTTCTATCTCCAATCGTTTATACCCTTTTGCTATCGCACTATCTATTACTGCAACCTTCTCAAAGTCGTTTGTATAATGTCTATCAAGTTTAAGTATCAAACTTTCTAATCTATCATTCATCATTAACAAATTAAAGTTTGCTTTCAGATGCTTTATAAATCTAAACAATGCGTTTCGATATTCGTTAAACACTCCAAACTCATCAAATAAGACATCATAATCTTTGTTTTGAAAATTAACACTCACACGCGTGCTGTTAGTTACTTCTTTTTTTATATTACTTGCTTGCTTAATATTTTTATCTAATATAATATCCTTTTTTTTCTCTTTAATATTATTTTCTTTTATAGCATTGCGTTCGCATCTTGGTCGCAAAGCACTTGCATTGCGTTCGTTATGCGTTCGCATTACGTTCGCATTTTTGTTATAATTTTCCTTTGTATTTTCCCACCTTGCTTCAGCACTTTTTCTCGCTTTTTCTGATTTTTCGTTTCTAATGTTAAGTCTTTTAATAATGCTATTAGAAAAAAATTGTTTTTCGTTTGTGCAGAATAAATCGAACATATAAATTACGTTATTTACCTTTTCTACTTTAGTCCGTAAATCGTAAGCAATAGTAGGTATATCGTCAAGATTTAAATATCCGTTGTTTTCATAAAGCATCTCAACTAAACACCAATATAGCCCTATGCCTAATAAACCTTCACTCATAAAAAGTTTTTTTAGATTTATATCGTTTCTAGCATTATAATCGTGTGAAAAATATTCATTCATATTTACCTGCCTAAAAAGTCATTAAATTTTTTCAACGCTTTCTCTTTGTTTTTATTTATCTTCCCGTTGACGTCAAAGGTTAAGTTGTTTTCAAACAATTTTTTAACGTCTTTCTGAGCGTTTAAGTATCCTTGTTTTAAGCCATCACGATAAGTTTTTCGCTCTCTTGTCTCAGCTATTTCAAACTTACCATTTCCTTGCCCACCGGCCGTTTTATTTCTCATCTGAAAGCCTTCGTTAGCGTATTTTTTTATATAATACTGCTCCCAACAATCAAGGTTATTAAGAACTTTTACAATCTCCAATTTCCATCCACTAGGATTCTCATTAGTTTTGAATTTGTGTGATTTAAGGCTTAAATCTATGTGTTGATAACCATTTAAGTGTTGCGCCATTCTAGTTAACAAATGTTTCGCTTGTCCTACATAAGCATACTTAAATCCGTTTTCTTCCCTCGTCAAAATATAAATTCCACTATCTTCATCGAGAAACGGATATAATTTTAGTAGCATCTCTTTGTTAGCCTTTTCTTTTGCTTTAATTTGTCTAAATTCCATATTGAACCACCTTTAGAAAGGCAACTGATTATCATCAATTACTTCGATTCTATGTTCCTTTTTGCTTGATGATTGTCCGTCTTCTTCTAACTTTGGCGTTAAAAAGTCCACTTCACTTGCAATAACATCAGTCACAGTTCTCTTAATACCATCCTTATCTTCGTAAGAACGATTTTGCAAACTGCCAACAATAGCCACTTTGTTCCCTTTTTTAAGGAATTTAGCACAAGTTTCAGCTTTACCACGCCAAGTTGTTATATTGAAAAAATCAGTTTCACGATTTCCGTTGCTGTCTGCATAATCTCTTGATACAGCCACAGCAAACCTACAAACTGGAACACCACATGGCGTTTCAGTAAGTTCGGGGGCACGTGTTAAGTTTCCTATTAAAATTACCTTGTTCATAAATTCTCCTTTTTGTAAGTCAATTTTGATTTATCCCAGTCTGGGTATATTGACTTCAAGTATTCTTCGATGTTCTTTCCAATTGTTTCTCTTTCAGCCTTTGTCCCAAAATCATATTTTCGGTGACATTTATTAGGCGTTAATTCAGTGCATAGAGTGACAACGTTTTCTTCTATACCAAGTCCACCGTTAGCCCTTGATATAAAATGTGCGTTGGGCATTACGTTGTGAGTGTTTCCGCAGATAACGCAACGCCCACCGTCACGCTCCCAAACTGCTTGTTTTACCTTTTGTGGTATATCAGTTGCTTTTGAACGTCTTGACTTCATTTTATTTCTCCGTTTCCCATAGTGATTTCATTTTCGCAATCTCGTCTGGGGTTCTCGTTTCTATTCCCAGTGCTTGCGCTTCCGCCACAACACCGTCAATAAGTCTTGCCATTTCCTTTGTGTCAAGCGTGTGCGTTTCCTTGTAAACCATATAAACATCAAAAAGTTTTCCGTTTTCGGTGGTTTCCTTAACCCACTTTGGATATTTAACCACACCTTGAACGTTAGCACCTTTTGGGACTTTAATAGCAAACAAAGTATCTTCGTCAATCCTTAACGGTGAACCATATTCCAAGTTCATTTTGACTTTACACTCGTCGTTCCCTATCTTCATTACTTCGGCAATTTTATGGACCAGAGTGTGAAAGTAATCGTTAGCGTTCTTGCTTCGCTTTTCCCTATGTATTTTGATATCAACGTCATAAGCCTTTTGATTAAGTTGTGGAGCAAGACTCGCTACTTGTGTTAACGCTTTTGATAAATCTTTTTCATTTCTTATTGTTATACTGAACATATTCTTCTATCCTTGGGAATTTTTTAGCCCTTAAACATCTTGCAAGATATCTTAAACGTGGAAGATATTCGTTTTCGATAAATCTCCTATCATATAAGATTTCGTGCTTAAATAGCCTTTTTTCGTCTATATCAGGGAAGTATGGATTCAAATAATCAAGTTCTTCCATTCTGTATTCATAAAGCGCAGTTCTCTGCTTGCGTTTACGAAACATTAAGACTTGGCATTGTTGCCAGTGGTTTTTAGGAACTTTCTTAAATCCCTTTCCTGTTGTTTTTATTTCTATTACTTCTGATTTTCTTAAACCGTCATAATTGCAACGCAAACGAAGACGTATATTATAATAAGGGTGTTTGCCTATTTGGATTTTAGAATTTTCAAGCCTTTCTATAAACCTTATAAGTGGTATTTCCATAATGTTGCCACAGTCCATAACCCAAGTTTTAACACCGTTGTTTGTGTTAATCCCAAGTTTGACAAGCCACCATTCCTTAAATGTTTCCGTTTCCCAGTTGCCCATAATCATAGAAGTATCAGAAGCACCAAACCATTTACTTCTGTTCTGATTCTTTATCATTGTTAGTTACCTTTGTTAACACTTTTGTAATTCTATCTATTTCTTTTGCTTTTTCTATTAAAGTTTCTATTTGTTTTCTACTAACGTCTTTCAAATGTGCCAGCATTTCATTTACGCCACCACATTGTTTAATCGCACTGTTTACAAGCATTCTAAACTGTTCAGCCAAACTTGCTTCACGGTCCTTAACAACGGTATCTGGATTTTCTTCTTTTTTCCATAAAGAGATCCCCAGCCCCCAGTTAACAGCAACGCACTTAACAAAGGCACGCTGTTTTGCGTTATAAATATCAGATTGTGTTAGTTTTTTCATTGCGACATCTTTCGTTCCGTCCATTACCGGATAAAAAATCTCACGTCTTACACCGTCTATCTCTACAAAAACCTTGATTGACATTGCGTTATTCTCATCAACAAACAAAAGTCCGCCTTTTTCATTAAGAACGTTTTCAAAAATAACCTTTTCCGCACCATTCTCATACAAACACGTTAAACAGTCCACCCAAGACAACGTGTCAACTTCTCCATTCTTTTCGTATTTTTGCTTTGCTTCGTTATAACTAAAAGTAGGTTTTTTAGTAATAGGAACATCAACTTGTGATAAATCTATAAAATTCTTAATCATAATTTCTCCTTAATAATTATCTTCACTTTCTTGCGCTTCATCTTCAAACCACTCTTTTAAGTCGTCTTCAAATGCTTCTGCAAGGTCGTCTTCAAAGTCCCTTTCGCTTATCAAATCGCTAAGCTTGTTTTTAAGTTCTTCTTTAAGTTCTGGATTCTTCTTTGTAATATCTCCGAAGTAGTGTTCAGTCACAATCTCAACTAATGCTTCTGAAAAGTCACTGTCGTTGGGTTCATATTCAAAGTAATAACCTTCGTCACCGTCCCACTCATAGTCAATTACTCCTCCTATATTTACAGGACGATGAATTTCCCCAGTCTTTCTAAAATAAGAGAACGTCTTACTCATTTTCTACTTGCCCCCTTTTGCATATACGTCATTGAAAAACTCATCCCAAATTTTTTTCTGTGCTTTTAATTCTTTATCGGTGTAATGTGTTCTTTTTTTCGTTACTTCATATTTTTCCGTAAATACGTCAAAAGTCCCATCCACTAATCTTTTATAAGTCTCTTTCTCTACAATCTTTTCAAGTTCGTTTTCAGAAGCATCATTATCTGCTACTAAAATAATTTGTATAGGGACTGTTATTGTATAAGTTGCTTTTCTTTTTTCCATTATTTTTCTCCTAAACAATTGACATTATATAGTTGATTTGTTATTATCTAATTGTTAAATATGCTTTGGTAGGCTATTTTTAACATTAGGCTTTTCTTCGTGAGAAGCCTTTTCTTTTTCATACGCTTCAATTAGTGCGTATTGTTTCTTTAATCTTAAATAACACTTAAGTATCCACTCGGTTATATCTCTATAGCCACATTTCTTCAGCGCTTTCTTAATAAATACTTGAGCATCTTTTGGGAGACTAACAGTCAGTTTGTACTTGTCAGTCTCTTTTTTTGTTTTCTTTTTAGCAATAGATTTATAATGAATTTCGTTATCTTCATAAATATCACTTACTGTACAGTCAAGGATTTTACAAATCTTTTCCATATCATCTGGCACAGGCAAGCATTTAAAGTGCACAAACCTACTCATCATTGAATTATCAGTTCCTACTTTTTCTGCCAGTTCCTTATTTAATAAGCCAGCCTTGTTTATTTGTTCTTGCAAACGCATTTTTGTTTCTCCTTTTTTAACTTTATATATTCGTAGCGTTCAGTGTGACTCGCCATATATAACAAATAATAACTTTCTTCCTTTTGAGATAGCCTAAGACCAAGTTTTATCTTAGATAAAATTTCGTGTTCCATTATTCTTCTACCCCATCACATTCTTTTGCCATTTTCTCAAGTTTTTCCATAGTAATACCTGATTCTTTTAATTCTTTACCTTTCTTCTCGTACCACTTAAGAAACGATAAGTATTGCCTACGCCTATTTCTAATTCTTTCTTCTTTTTTCGCCAGTTTAACTAATGGCGATTTTTTTAATCTCTCGATTTCTTTTTCTACTTGTTCATCTGTTAAATTTGATTTTCTCATTTTTTATTTCTCCTTTATATAACGTTGTTTATCGGTTATTCCGTAATAATCAAAGTAATCTTCTATAATTAAAAATCCTTGTATTTGTGGTCTACTAGACGTTCTTTTTATATTTCTTATTACGCGTGCAGACATTTGGTAAGATAAATTCATTAATTCCCCAAATTCTTCAATGCTCATTGTTTCTTTACTGAATATTTCTTCTCTACGTTGATATGTCATAGAAACTCCTTTTTTGTATCTTAAAAAGATACTTTTGTGTCAAAAAAAATTTGGTCAATCTCTTCTGCCGTTAAAGAATATTTGACTTTAATTTTATCAATTTCACTTCTAGTAAAGTCAGCATTTCTCGTGCCATTTTTTTTAGAAGATAATGATTGTGGAGAGATTCCTATGTAGTTTGCCAATGAAGCATTTGTGTCCCCATGCAGTTTCATCTTACTCTCCAATATTCGCTTATTCATTTTGTTTACCTCCTTTTTGCGTGTCTTTTTAAGACACCTAAATAATAACACCTAAAATGTATCCTGTCAAGAGATTTTTCAAACTTTTTTTAATTTTTTTCAAAAATAATTGCTTTTTAAGATACTTTATGCTAATATAATATTATAAAGGAGATTTAATCAATGAATATAGGTCAAATACTAAAAAAATTGAGAACAGAAAAAGGTATTACTCAAGAAGAACTTGGAAAAATCATTGGAGTACAAAAGTCTGCAATTCACAAATATGAAAGTGGAATAGTTGAAAACATGAAAAGATCTACTATTGACAAGTTAGCAAAATTTTTCAATGTTTCTCCATCTTATCTTTTGGGCTACACCGACTATAGTCAGCAAAATAACATCTACCCTGTCGATAACATAATACCTTTTGAAGTATTAGGTTCTGTTCGTGCTGGATATGATGGAATGATTGATGAAGTTTCTACAGGTGAAATAATCGAGTTGCCTCTATCAATGATTTCTGGTGGACATAAAGATGAATATTTTGTATTACAAGTCACAGGCAATTCTATGTATCCACGCATGTTAGATGGAGATAAAATACTTTGCAAAAGAACTGATAGTGTTGACAGTGGCACGCTTGCCGTTATTATATATAATGGAGATGATGCAACTGTTAAACGTGTTAATTATGTGCACGGTGAAGATTGGCTTGAACTTATTCCCTTTAACCCAGAATATGAAACTAGACGTATCGAAGGCAAAGACCTTGAACAATGCCGTGTAATTGGAAAAGTTGTAAAATTAATTAGGGATTTATAAAATTAACTATTTTAAAAAAGGAGAAATAGATTATGTGGATTTCAACTGGAATACTTGCCCCAATAGTTTTCTTTGCTATTTATTTTATTTGCGAATATATTAGAAAAAAAAGATTTGTTGACGGCAATACTTTAAAGAAAGAAGTTAAACCTTACTACGATAGAATTAAAGAAATTCTTAATCCCTATATAACAATTGAATTTTCTAAACAAGTAATTTATGATTCACAGAAAGAATTAAAGAGAATATATTTGGACTATGAAAGTTATAAAGAACAAAACAAATTAAGCGATTCAGAACTTTCTGTATTTTTAATTCACAATAATAATAATAGATTTATAGTTAATTGTTTTGCTCTTGCTTTTTTATATACTTTTAGAATGCCACCACGTTTATCCCCACAAGAAGAAGAGAGAAACGCAGAAAACGCCATTTTTGATTATTGTCAAAAAAAATTAGCGCAATTCGGAAATGAAATTCCTGAAATCATTTCAAATTACTTTGAAATTAATATTAAAGCACTTCAAATAAACTTAAATAAATAACAAAAGTATGCACTGTCTTGGTCGAGCAGTGTCTTTTATGAGTAATTTATAATGAAAAAAGCACTTAACAAATGTCTACTATTTATTTTAATTATTATTTCTATTTTTACTTGCGCTTGCAACACAGAGCCAGCCGACACATCTAATAACAACAATCAAGAAGTGGTCACACCAGAAGAACCACCAACACCACAACCCGAATTAAAAATTTTTGATATAACAATAGACAACTACACTAACTATTTAGATATTCAAATTACCCAGTCAAGCCAAACATCAACACTTGTTAATGCTCTTTATAGAATAAAATATATAGGTGGCGCAGAAAGGGAAGTTTGGGGATTAAACCCAAATTTATCTTACGCAAGTTCCTGCAAACTGATAAAAACGCAGTATAGCATTACCACAACGTTTATTGTTTCTGTTGCACCGACACAAACAAAGTATCAATATAGTGGAATATTAGTTTTAATAAAATATAAGACGGCTTCCACTTCCATTATTGTTGACGAGTTCGGACGTGGGATAGGCTCTTTCGTTTTAACAGAATCAATGTATAACAGAACTGGCTATGATTACACCATTTACCCCGAAAGTGCCGTTGTAAGTATTGTAGGTGGTGTTTATTATTACGGATAAGGAGAATTATTATGAAGCATAAAATTTATTATACAAATGCTGGCGCTAAAATTTTAGGTTGGTTTTTCTTAATTATAGGAATTGCTATTTCTGTTATTTCTATCGCAACTGGTTTTGCTATATTTTTAGTTATGGCAATAATACCATTGCTTATAGGTATTCCCTTGCTAATTGTGGCGCATAAAAATTCAAAAAATCAACGAAAAAAATAACCTTATTTTCTTTGGTTGCCAACTTGGCAACCATTGGTATACCAAACAGCAACCCAGTATAGTATAGGTTAGTATAGTATAGATTAGCTTAAAAAGAAAGAAAGAATAATAAATATATTTTAAAAAACATAACACGTGCGTGCGCACGTGTGTGAGAGATTTATGGCAGAATTTTATATTTCATCAAACAAATATTCATTACAAGAAAGACAAACAAGACGTGGTAAGGTTTACGACGTCGTCTTTCGCATTGTCACGTTAGATGGAGATGAAAAACAAAAAAAACTATCAGGTTTTGCAAATAAAACGTTAGCAAAACAAGCCTACGTGGATTTCGTAACAGAGCGTTGCGAACTAATAAAAAATAACCCCTTAAAAAAGAGGTCCAAAGATAAAGTTGATTACACAATAAAAGAACTTTCTATAAAATACTTTTCATCAATCAAAAACCAAGTAAAAGATTCTTCAATTTTTACAAAACATAATTTATTTGATTTAACCGTGTTGCCCAAATTCGGAAACTACACTCTCAAAATGCTCAGTAAAGAAGTCTTACTAGAATGGCAAGATGAAATATGGTCTAAAAGAAATCCTAAGACAAATGAATTCTACTCTTATAAATATCTCTCTAATATCAGGATAAATTTTTCTGCTTTCCTTTCTTGGTGTTCTGAGCGCTATGGTTCAAAAAATTATTTACTTGAAATAAAAAAGCCAAAACGCAGACAGCAAAAAACTGAAATGTCGTTTTGGACAAAAGAAGATTTTGAAAAATTTATAAACGTTGTAGATAACCCTTTGTACCATTGCCTGTTCACAATGATGTTTTACACCGGTAGAAGAAAAGGCGAAATTTTTGCTCTTAACACTACTGATATTCAAAAAGATAAAATATATTTTACAAAAACTTGTTCTAGAAGAGTTTTTAATGCGCCTTACATTATCACATCGACAAAAAACGAAAAAATGGGCGCAACGCCCATTTGCCCTACTTTGCAAGAAGAATTAATAAACTATAATCGCTTAGAAGAAGGGCCTTTCTTTTTTGGTGGGACACAACCAATACATGAAAATACCGTTGCCAACAATTTCAAAAAATACTGTAAGATAGCAAACGTAAAATCGATAAGAATACACGATTTACGACACTCTTTTGTATCAATGCTAATACATTTAGGCGCAAATTTTACTGTTGTTGCCGATTTAATAGGTGATACAGTAGAGCAAATTATGAAAACTTACGGACATCTTTACGAATCAGATAAGATAGAAATTATCAATAAATTATAGACATTTTTTAGTAACAAATTTAGTAACAAAATGTAGTAAAATACAGTAAAATACAGTAATAAAAATAAAGAAAAAACGCTCAAAATTAACTAAAACAGTTAAAATTAAGCGTTTTTTTGATTTTGGTGTGAAGGATGGGACTTGAACCCACACGGATAACCATACGCCCCTCAAACGTACGCGTCTGCCAATTCCGCCACCCTCACGCAAGCCTTTATATATTACTCTTTAATAATGGTTTTGTCAAGAATTTTAGAGTATAATTTATTATATTTTTTTATTGTTTTATTTATTTTATTAAGATAGTTTTTCGTTTCTTTATAAGGAACGTTGCAAAGTGTTGCCCCGTTTTTAGAATAGTTTTTATTCTTTAACCAAGAGTATACTTTACCTTCGCCGGCGTTATATGCACACACAGCCGTTTCTATATCGTTAAACTTATCTAACAGGTATTTAAGGTAAAAGGTTCCGTAGCGTATATTCGTGCTTGGCTCTAATAAATCATAATCTTTTTCTTTTAGCAACTTTGAGATATAATCGCCTGTTTCTAACTTAATCTGCATAAGCCCTACTGCGCCTTTATTACTTATTGCTTTTTCGTTAAAATTGCTCTCTACTTTTATAGTTGCTAAAATTAGACTTTCACTAACGCCGAAATTTATAGCGCACTCTTTAACAAAATCGTAGTATTTTAGTGGATAAACGCGCTTTTTCTCTATAATAGTAAAAATTTGAGTAAGAAATATTCCCACCCAAAACACGATTATTATTACCGCCGATATTTTTAGCAAGATTTGGCTTTTAGTTTGCTGTTTTTTAAGTTTCATAACAAAATAAATTAGACAATAAACTCTCTTTTTTGCTAAAAACACATAAAGAGAGATATTTTTTTTATATTAAAATGTAAGCATTACCCTTTTAGGAGTTAATATGAAAAAATTTGCCTGTTTAGTTATTATTATGACTATACTTTGTTTATTTATTCCTGTAAAAGCCACGGCTAACGCTAATTTCGAACAAGGCTACGCGCGAATTATCGACCAAAAAACGCCTTTTTATAGCGACGAGAACGGGCTTGAACTATTATTTTACTTGCCCTACACCTACTACGTTAAGGTTATAAACTCTAACAACGCTTTTTATCACGTAGAATACGGCGGATTTTCTAACAACCCCACGATAGACGGCTACGTTCCTAAAACAGCGTTGTTCTTCGACGGACTTACGGTCGAAGCCCCTTACCCTAGCGTAAGCGTTAGTTCTTTTAATTCTTGCGCGCTTTACCAAACCTTCAACATGAATAAAACGCTTAAACATATTTTTAAGAACCGAAAGATTATGCCTTACGGACACAACTACGCACCAAACGGCGAAATTTGTTATTACGTTTCTTATAACGACACACTTGGCTACGTTTACGAAAGCGACCTTTCACCCTTTACGATTTTAGACCATAAAAACCCGCTAACTTTTTTAAGTAAAGAACCTGAACCCGATTCGCCAACCCCACCCACCGACAACGAAGAACAACAATCAAGCGATAGCAATAATTATTTCAGTTTAAGAATAGTAATTATAATTTGCCTTGTATTCGCCGGAATTATCGGCGTGTTCGTTGCCGTAAAAGGCGCAACCAAAAAATCGCCCGACTTTTCCGCCTATTACGAAGAAAACGATTACGAATAATTGTTCTACGCAACTACGTTTTCAGCCTCTCCTTTATCATTGTTTTGATTTGAATTCTGGCTAGGGTTTCTTTTAGGTTTGTTTTTATTAGATAATATTTCGTGCTCTATAACGCGCTTTTTAAGTTCCTTAAAAAAATTGATTGATAAACACTTTTCTTCGAAAAAAGTATCCGTAAGTTCGGTTTTATCTAGCATATTAGAAAGCGTTTTTATAATTTTATTTTGTCTTCTAAAATACGCTCTACCACTAAAATCAAAGTCCTTAAAACGTTCTTTCGGCAAGTTTTTGAAATATTTATACTCTATACAAGTAATATCCAACCCCGAAAAACGCTCTAACGCCTTTTTTAGCACCAAGTAAACCTTAATTAGTATTTTTTTATGCTCAGTTAATTCAATTATCTTTTCACATTGTTCTAACGCCGGCGAAAAATCCGTCATTGATGCAAGCGCTTTCTTTTCGATTAGTTCATCTATTTGCGCAAGCAACGCCTTTACGTTAGGATAAGCATAAAGCAAAGTTTTTGCATAAATTATATTCATTATTACCTCTGTTGATTGTATATTCCGTTTCGAAACGCCTTAATTATATACGCCGTTTTTTATATAAGTCAATAAGATATGTCGATTTTTGTACAAAAATAAATTATTTTTGTACAAAAATGTTTTTCGTTGTCATATACCCCTTGCATTTCACCTTCTCTTATTTATAATTTTTTAATTTATGAACATTTGTTTATGTTTATTTTACTTCGTTTACCTGACAGTTTTAGACAATTACAAAAACTTTTTGGAAAATTCTGGAATTTTTTTGCGTTGTTTTGTTTGGGTGTTGTTTATTTTTAAATTATTTATATATAATTTGTTTTAGTATAGACAAAAAGTTGGTTTTATGCTAAAATGATTATTATGGATAATCTAAGTTTATTTAAGAATAAAATTAAATATTTAATTTTAACGATAACCTTTTTCGCGTTTATTTTCGGCGCGGTTTTTGCGCTTAATTTAAAAACGGCAAGCGCTGATAATTCGGCTAAGATCAACACTAAGGAATTATTGCCGTTATCATCCATAGAACAAAAAGCGTTATCTTCCCCATTAGACGTTTATTTTGACGACGAAGTTACCGCTATACTTTCAGACGATAACGTTTCTAAAAGTTTTGCTGTATACCTTAACGGCGAATACGTAGTTAACCCGCTAACCAGCATTACTTCGCTTAAAAAATTCGATAGACTTTTAGATAATTTCGTGCTTTTTGACAACAATATTTTATACCTTTTGCCTATTGACGATTTCACGGAAGATTCTACGCCCACCCCACTGCTTTGTGGCAACAAAAATATTGGTTGCGATAATTTCGACGTTACTGGCAATAGACTTTCAATCGTTTCGGGAAACAAGATTTTAGTTTACACCATTGAAAATTCTAACGCTACGCAACTTAACACTAGCGAAATTACCATAACTAACGGCGACACACCGATTGCATCTAACTCTTTCGGGCTTTATTACGTAGAAAACGGCTGGCTAATTTTCCGCGCGTACGACGATATTTATAACCCGATTGACGTTTGCGAACTTAACACCAACGTTATCTTGGCAAACGATTCTTTCGTGTATTACACCGCAGGAAACGTTATTCATCAAATAGATTTAACGCAAAAAACAGACGTGCCTTTAACTTTCAAGCCCGTTACTGATGATGAATTTGATTTAGGTATGCCAAAAAATATCAGCAATTTATCGTTTAAGGGGAACAATCTTTTAATTACCGACACCGGCGATAACTCTATTCAAGAATTCAAAATAGAAAACGCCGAACTCACCTTTACCGGCTTTGCTATTGCCGATGGAAAAACGGCGTATAACCGCGTTTCTAAAAACACCAAAAAAATAGAAAACTACGCTGATAAAGTTGCCGTTTTAGACCAAAACAAGATAACCGTAGTTAACGCTTTATTAGGCGATTATTCAACTGAAAACTTTATTAACTTTACCCTAGGCGAAACGGCTATAACCGATATTTGCCTTGGAAAAGACGTTTTGCTTGGCGTTAGCGGAAAACAAATTTACGCTTACAACCTTAACTCTAAAACTTCTGTCGGCAGTATTTTAACAACCGAATTCACGATAGAAGACGTGGCGTATAGAAACGGATATTTTTACGTTTTATCGCATGATGAAAACGACGCAAAGGCTTCTTATATATCCGAAATTAGCGAAAGTGATTTAATCGTTAAGTCTAGCATAGAGATTGCCGGATATTCTTTTGACGCGATAGAACTTGACCTTTTAGGTAGCGTTTATTTTACTGACGCCGAAAACTTATATTCGGTATCAAATTTCGACGTTAAAACTATAAAAACTCTTGCTAGTTTAAGTTCTTTCACTGTAAAACCTAGCAAGGTTGTAACCGACCTAGCAGGCAAGATTTACGCGGTTAGCAACGGCGAATTATACGTGCTTAGCGGTAACGCGTTTAGCAAGTTCAATCTAGACGTATACGTTAAAGATTTTGCGCTTTCGTTTGATAGATCAGCCGTTTATTTTATAGACGGAAATGCTGAAAAAGTTTATTTTACCGAAAATCTAAACAACTCTAACGTGCAATCGCTTTCTATTCCAAACGACTACACTTTAAGCGCAAGCACGACGAGTTTAGACGCGCTTAAAGGCGTTACCATAAGAGAAAATGCAAGCGTGTTTGGATACAACGGAAATAACGGCGATATCGAATTTAACGGACTATTGCAAGTTGAAAGCGAATACTTGCTTATCAGCGAAGTGTTAGACCCGAATAGCACGTCTAAATTTTTATTGCTCGTTGGAAGTAAGCAAACGGTTATGGTTAACGCGTTAGACGCTACTTTTACCGAAGTGCCTACTCAAAAAGACGTTGCATCAGTGGTTTACGTTACTACCCCCGTTCACGCTTACTACCTTCCAAAGATTACCATTACTAACGACTACGTTGCAAAGGTTAACGGCGAACACGTTTTCGTTCCGTTATCATCAGCGATTTATCCTTACGCAACCGCGACCTTTAACGACACGGAATTCTATTTCGCTAAAATCGTTATCGGAGAGAGCGAACACGACTTATATATTCCAAAATCGTTTACAGCGCTAGAAATTGCAAGTTCGATAGAAAACAAAACGTTTACCGTTGCAAAAATTAAACCGACTACCATTTATCTAGACGCTGAACTTAAAAATTCACTTACAACTACTACCGAAAATTCTACTATTAGACTATTCAAGGTAGAAAACGGAATTATCGAAATAGAGTTTTATAACGGGCAAAACTGGGTTAAAGGTTACGCCTTAGAAAAAGACCTTCTAGACGAACCTAACACCGCTATAAGAAACATTTTAATCGTGCTTGCCGTTATCACGTGCGCGTGCGGTTCCATAACTTTCTTTATCCTTCGCGGTAAACAAAAAGAATAACGCATTATAAAACAATAAGCCTACTCTTAGAGTAGGCTTTTTTATTTTCTAACGTTCTTATTATCTAACGTTTTTTATTTCTAATATTTTTTATTGATAGGTGTTTATATTTTCGGCAGTATTTTCGGGGCTAACGATAAGTTCACCAAACTCGTCTAGCACGTTAAAACTATCCACGTTATCATACGCAGCGAGTTTAGAAATAGACACTTCGTAAGCAGTTAGCGTTTTAGTTTCGGTTTCAGAAATCTTCTTTTGATATTCTCTGCTTTGAATTCTGCCAGAAAGCGCAACTTTTTCGCCAACGGCTATGTTTTTTGCAAACCTTGCGTTTCTGCCCCATGCAATACACGGTATATAATCAGACTTGTTATAAGAGCGATTAACCGCGATTAAAACGTCGGCAATTTCTCTGTTAAAAGGCGTAGTTCGATAAACCGGTGGCTTACAAACGTAGCCAACTAATACTATACTGTTCGGGTTTTTTATAACGGGATAAGAAACTAGTTCGCGTATAAAAACCGTTAGCATAAGTTTAGATTTGCCGTCTACTAACTTATTATAACTCCTAAACTGCCCCAAAGCGTTTATCGTAGAACCGATTTTTAGGTCTTTATCTTCTATAAGTCGTTCTGAAATAGTTACGGGCAAAACGTCGCCTTGCCCAGAAAGTCTTTTGACTAGAACGTTCATTTCATAAAAGCCCTCGCCGTATACTTCGTGCGAGAATTCTGCGTTAGAAACTATTTCGCCACTGATAAAAACCTTGTTGTTTTTTTCTAGAATATTGTTCATAAAGTTTTCCTCCATCACGTTTATTATGAATTTTTAATTTGTTCGCCGTTATTGTTAATATAATAATTTTCGGTGTAAATTAGCCTACCTATCGGCACGAAAGCGTAGCCCTTAGCCGTAAGAGTATCAATGATTTTTGGCAACGCCTTTGCTGTATTTTTCCCTTGATTATGAAACAGCACTATCGCGCCGTTCTTCGCCCTAGAAATCACCCTGTTTTCAATTTCTTCTTGCGATAAATCTTTCCAGTCAAGACTATCAATCGACCACTGAATAGTAGTAAGCCCCGCGTTTTCTGCGGTTTCGATAACTTTATCGTTATACTCGCCAAACGGCGCGCGAAATAGCGTTACGGGCTTATTTATTATATTTTCTATTGCCGTTTTAGAAGTTAACAGTTCTTTTTCGATACTTTCTTTGCTAAGTGAATTCATGTGCGGATGAGTTGCAGAGTGCGTGCCTATTTCATGCCCCGCATCACTTATTTTTTTAACGAATTCGGGGTGTTTGTTCGTCCAGAACTCTACTGCAAAAAACGTGCACTTTATATCTTTTTCTTGCATAATATCAAGTAGTTCTTGGGTGTAATCCGTGCCCCACGCACAATCGAAAGATATTGCTATTTTCTTTTCAGCAGTATTTACTGAATAAATAGGCAAGCGTTTAATCGGCTTAGAATAAAAAACGGCGTATGCCCCGCTATACTTTAAGCATATTACTGAAAGCGCGAATACTATAACTAGTATTAAACCTATTAGCACCTTACTTTTTTTGAGTGTGAAAAACATTATAATTTATTCCTACATAAAAATTTTTAAGAATTTTTTGGTTTTTTAGTGCCTCTTGTCGTTTTTATCTTTGTTGCTACGTTTAATATATATTGTTCGTTTTTTTGTTTTATGATAGGTGTAAAACAAAAAAGCCCTGCAAAATCCGAACACCTTGTAGAGATTCGGCTTTTGCAAGACTTTTATTTCGTTAATTTAGTTTTTATAAGGTTTTAATCTTTAATACCTATAACTTCGCCTACGTCTTTAAGAACGTATTTGGGTTGATAAGGGAATTTTTCTAGGTCCAAAAGAGAAGTAACGCCCGTTAGCACTAGCGCAGTATCTAGTTCGCTTTCTAGCCCCGAAAGGATATCGGTATCCATTCTATCACCTATAATAACGGCGTCGCGACGGGAACAATCTAGTTTTTTAAGCGCGTGGCGCATCATAAGTGGGTTAGGCTTACCAACGAAATACGCCTTTCTGCCCGTGGTGAGTTCGATAGAAGAAATTAGCGCTTTGCACGCCGGAACAATGCCGTTTTCGCTTGGACCGGTTAAATCGCTATTAGTGCCGATAAGTTTTGCGCCGTTAAAAATAAGCCTTACAGCCTTTTCGATTTTTTCGTAGTTAAGTGAACGCGTTTCGCCGAACACAACGTAGTCTGGATTAACGTCGTTCATAGAAAAACCTGCTTCGTATAAAGCGTTGGTTAGCCCCGGTTCGCCGATTACGAACACCGAACCGTTAGGGCATTGACTTTTAAGAAAAGACGCCGTTGCTAGCGCACTTGTATAAAAATGGTCTTCCGATACTTCTAGCCCTAGCCTTTTAAGTTTTTGTGAAAGTTCCCTAGGCGAACGTTCTGAAGAGTTGGTTAAAAACAAATAGTTTTTGCCGTTAGCATTAAGCCACTCTACAAACTCTTTAACGTGCGGGATAAGGCGGTTTCCGTGATAAATAACGCCGTCCATATCGCATATAAAACTTTTTTTACTTGCTATTTCGTGTAATTTTCGTTCCATTTTTACTCCTTGCTAAATAGTTCGGTAGAAATATACCTTTCGCCCGTATCGGGAAGTAGCACTATTATATTCTTGCCCGCGTTTTCGGGTTTTTGGCTCTCTAATATACCGGCGTATAAACTTGCGCCCGAAGAAATGCCACAAAGCACGCCTTCTAACTTTGCTAAAAGCCTAGCAGTTTCTAGCGCGTTTTCGTTCGTTACAGGCACTATCTCGTCGATCAATTCTAGGTTAAGGTTTTTAGGTATAAAGTTTGCGCCTATACCTTGTATTTTATGCGCGCCAGACACGCCTTTGGTTATAAGTGGCGAACTTTTCGGCTCTACACCGATGATTTTTATATTCTTATTTTGTTCTTTAAGGTATTTAGCGACACCCGAAATTGTCCCGCCCGTGCCGATACCCGACACGAAAATATCTAAATCATTATCAGTATCATTATAAATTTCTCTTGCAGTGGTTTCGTAGTGCGCCGTTGGGTTATGCGGATTATCGAACTGACCTAAAATAATCGAATTTGGGGTTTCGCGCTTGATTTGTTCGGCTTTTTCAATCGCGCCTTTCATACCGAGTGCGCCTTTCGTTAAAACCACCGTTGCGCCGTAGCCACTAATTAGTTTAACGCGTTCTACGCTCATATTATCGGGCATAACGATAACGGCTTTGTAGCCTTTTGATGCCGAAACCATGGCGATACCTATACCCGTGTTCCCACTAGTTGGCTCTATAATAGTTGCGCCGTTAGTGATTAAGCCTTGTTTTTCGGCCTGTTCTAACATATAAAGCGCAACCCTATCCTTAACGCTACCCGCGGGGTTAAAATATTCTAGTTTAACCATTAGGTTTGCTTTAAGGTTTAACTCTCTTATTAAATTATTAAGTTTTAGTATCGGCGTCTTGCCGACTAGTTCGGTTATACCATTATAAATTTTCATATTATTTCAACTTTTCTTTAATAAGGTCTAGCGCCCTAAATCTGTGCGACACGGCGTTCTTTTCTTCTTTACTAGCAACGCCAAAGCACTTGTTTATTTCGGTGCTGTAAAACAAAACGTCGTAACCAAAGCCGTTTTCACCCTCGGTTTTATCCATAATAAGCCCGTAAGTTTCACCAGACGCCGTTATAATTTCGCCGTTTGGCGTGTAGTAAACCATACAGCACACGAACTTAGCCTTTCGGTTAGTTTCGCCTTGCATAACTTTAAGCAGTTTTTCGTTGTTATCTTTATCTTTGCCAGTTTCACTATACCTTGCGCTCATAACGCCGGGCGCGCCACCTAACGCGTCTACGCAAAGCCCACTATCGTCTGCAAGCGCGGGGAGATTAAGCGCCATAGACACGGTTTTGGCCTTGATTAGCGCGTTTTCGTAAAAAGTAAAACCCGTTTCTTCGATTTCTTCGGTAAAGCCAAGTTCTTTATAAGACACCACGTTAAAGTCTGGCAAAAGGTCTTGAATTTCTTTTAATTTTCCTTTATTTCCACTTGCTACTACTATGGTTTTTTTATCCATTTAAGTGTTCTCCTAAAATTTTAGAAAGCGCAACGAATTGTTCGCTCGATAGCGTTTCGCCCCTAGCGTCTAATGAAATTCCTAATTCGCCCAAAGCGTCTTGCGCCTGTTCTCTGCTAATTTTTAAGCCGTTTACTAGATTATTAACTAACGTTTTTCTTCGGCTAGTAAACGCGCACCTAACTAACGCCCTTACCTTAGAAAAATCTATTCCGTTAAATTTTTCGCGGTCGATATCAATTCTAACCACGGCGGAATCTACTTTCGGCGGTGGCGTAAACATTTCTCTGCCCGCTTCCATAATAACGCTTGCCGAACCTTTAAGGTTAATTGCAACGGTTATTGCGCCGTAATCTCTGCCACCTGGGCTTGCGCTAAATCTTTCTGCCACTTCTTTTTGAACCATTATTACCATACGGCTAACGTTTTTTGCGTTTTCTAAAAAGTTAGTAACTATTGGCGTTGTGATATAATAAGGAAGGTTTGCAACTAAAATATAACTACCGCCTATCTTTTTTTCTAGCGCAGATATATTTTCTTTCATAATATCCATAAAGTTTATGGTAACGTTTTTATGGTCTTCTTTAACTTCGTCTAGAATAGGTTTTAATCTCGTGTCTATTTCGTAGCCGATTACTTTTTTTGCGCGTTTTGCAATAGACCTAGTTAGCGTGCCTGCGCCACAGCCTATTTCTATAACGGTGTCATCTTCGGTAACGCCCGCGTTTTCTACTAACCTATCAAGGTATTCGATATCGAATATAAAGTTTTGACCAAAGCATTTTTTTAGCGTTAAACTATGTTTGCTTAAAATGCTTTTATAAGAATTTTGCATAATTTTTGTTTTGATAAAATTTTTTTAGGATTTTTAATGTTTAGCGTATAATAGTGCGTTTTAATCACATACTAAGGTTAGTAAGAGTTTTTCTTACTAGTTACAAAAGATAACGATAAAATAAAGCCTGATTTTTTTGGGCTTTATTTTATTTTAGTTTCTTAAATAAGTTTTGCGCGTTTGATAACACCACTGCTTTAAGTTCTTCTAAATCTAGCCCTTTAACGCTTGCTATCTTTTCAAGAATTATAGGTATGTTATACGGCGCGTTTAACTTTCCGCGTTTTGGCTCTGGCGAAAGATACGGGCTATCGGTTTCGGTTAAAATAAACTCTTTGGGCACGAACTTAACTACTTCTCTTGCCTTGTCGGCGTTCTTAAAGGTTATAGGCCCGTCGAACCCGATATAAAGCCCTAAATTCATATATTCTTTTGCCGTTTCCCTGCTACCCGAAAAACAATGCACCACCCCGCCGTAAACGATTTTATCTTTATGTTCTTTAAGTAGCGTTAAGGTGTCTAGCGTAGCGTCTCTACTGTGAAGTGAAAAAGGCATTTTAGTTTCTTTTGCTAGTTCTAGTTGGGCGATAAGCACTTTTTTTTGCACTTCTTTATAACTATCGTCCCAATAATAGTCTAGCCCTATCTCGCCAACGGCAACGCACTTTTCGTGCGATAATAACGCTTTTATATTATCGTAGTCGGCATCAGTCCAGTCTTTTGCATCGCTTGGGTGAAAGCCTGCGCCAAAATAAACGCTAGCGTATTTTTCGGCAAGGCTTTTGCCTATTAAAGATGTTTTATAACAGCAACCCATATCAATACTAGCAACAACGCCGTATTTTTGGCTTTCTAAAACAATTTGGTCTATTATGCCGTTAAACTTTTCATCGTGCAAGTGGCAATGAGTATCTATATACATAATTAGAAAATTTCACTGCCGTCTTCTAAATCTTTTTCGGGGCTGAGATAACTGATATTGCCGTCTTTATCTTCGGCACAAATTATCATACCTTGCGATTCTACGCCACAGAGTTTAACGGGTTTAAGGTTGGTTATCATAACGATTTTTTTGCCAACCATTTCTTCTGGGGTGTAATGAAGTGCAATACCGCTAACCACAGTTCTGGTTTCTGCGCCAAGTTTTACGGTGAGTTTAAGTAGTTTTTTGCTCTTTTCGATTTTTTCACACGCTATAACTTTTGCAAGTTTTAGTTCTATCTTTTCAAAGTCTGCAAAGTCGATAAGTGGTTTAGAAGGCTTTTCTTCTACCACTGGTGCAACTTTTTCTTTTCTTTCTTCTATCATTTTTTCTACCTTTTCTAAAACGATTTTCGCGTCTATTCTGTCAAATAATTTTTCAGGTTCTAAAACGACCTTAATTTCGCCGTTTTCGGTAAATACCCCAACGCTTTCGTAATCTTTAACACTTGCGTTAAAGAACGATAACGCTTTACTTGCCGTGTCTGGCATAAACGGAACAAGTAGCGAACAAGCCGTTATAATGCTTTCTGAAAGGTTATATAAAACGGTAGAAAGCCTTGCTTTTTTGCTTTCGTCTTTATAAAGCACCCAAGGCGCAGTTTCGTCTATATACTTATTGGCACGGCGAACTGCCGAAATAATTTCCGAAAGCGCGTCGCTTACTTTAAATTCGTTTATTTTAGCGGTAACCTTGTCTTTTAGGCTAGAAAACGTTGCTTTTAAGTCAGCGTCAACGTCTTCTACTTCGCCAAAGTCGCGAGCGACGCCGTTAAAGTATTTGTTTATCATTGCAACCGTTCTGTTTACTAAGTTGCCAAAAACGTTAACTAGTTCGCTATTGATGGTATCTATAACCATTTGCCAAGAAATAAGCCCGTCGTTTTCGTGTGGCATTTGAGATAAAACGTAGTATCTAACTGCGTCTTTACCAAAATATTCAACAAGGTCGTCTGCATACATAACGTTGCCTTTCGATTTAGACATTTTGTCGCCGTCTTGAAGTAGCCAGCCGTGGCCGTATACTTGTTTTGGCAGTGGTATATCTAACGCCATTAAGAAAATCGGCCAGTAAATAGTGTGGAATCTTACGATATCTTTGCCGATAACGTGAACCGAACAAGGCCAAAAATCTTTTTTAGGATTATCGCCCGAAATATAGTCTAGCCCCGTGATGTAGTTAGTTAAAGCGTCTAGCCAAACGTAAACCACGTGTTTTGGATCAAAGTCTACCGGAATACCCCACTTAAAACTACTTCTGCTAACGCATAGGTCGGTAAGACCTGGTTTTAAGAAGTTGTTAACCATTTCGTTTTTGCGTGATTTTGGCACGATAAAGTCTGGGTTTTCGTCGTAATATTTTAATAGTTTATCGGCGTATTTGCTCATTTTAAAGAAATACGCTTCTTCTTGCGCTTTTTTTAGCGGTCTGCCACAGTCTGGGCATTTGCCGCCCTCTACTTGGCTTTCCGTCCAGAACGATTCGCAAGGCGTGCAATACCAACCTTCGTATGCGCCCTTATATATATCGCCCTTATCGTATAGTTTTTTAAATATTTCTTGAACTTGTTTTTCGTGGCCACAATCGGTGGTTCTTATAAACTTATCGTAAGAAACGCCAACCAAGTCCCAAATTCTTTTAATTTCGTTAGCAACGCCGTCTACGAACTCTTTTGGCGTTTTATTAGCGTCTTTTGCCTTTTCTTCTATTTTTTGCCCGTGCTCGTCCGTTCCGGTTTGAAATAGCACTTCGTAGCCTTGGTATCTTTTAAATCTTGCCAAAGCATCTGCAAGGATTGCCTCGTAAGTGTTGCCGATGTGCGGTTTAGAAGAAGTGTATGCGATTGCAGTTGTAATGTAATATTTTTCTTTCACGGTTATTACCCCTAAAATTATTCTATTCTAGTATAATATTTTAACATATTTTTTCGGTATATTCAACAATAATTAAACATAAAGTTTAATTATGAACGCAATTTTTACTATCGTTTTGATATTATCTACTACTTTAATGCTTTTCACGTCGCCCGAAGGTGTGCTTAAAGGCATGCTAACGGGTGCTGAAAACGCGCTTGATTTAACACTTAAACTTATCGTGATATACGCCGTTTGGCTAGGCGTTTCTAATCTATGGGAAAGCGCGGGCTTAAACAAAAAAACGGCTAAAATTTTTAAGCCGATAAACAATTTTTTGTTCGGCAAAACACCCGAAAAGGCAGGCGAATATATTTCTCTTAACCTATCGGCGAACTTTTTAGGTATGAGTGGCGCAACCACGCCTATGGGTATTAAAGCCATTAGCGAACTAGAAAAGCACCCTAAAACCGAATACGCCGTGGCTATGTTTTTTGTGATTAACGCAACTAGCGTGCAACTTATTCCGTCTTCCGTGCTTGCGCTTAGGTCGGCAATGAATTCGGCTTCGCCGTCGGATATAATACTGCCCACTATTTTGGCAACGCTTTTATCTAGCGTTATCGGGATTTTGCTTGTTAAAGTTTTTATTAAGAGAGAAAAATAATGCTAAAATATCTTATACCATTGCTTTTTTTGTTTACTTTCTTATTCGCCACCGTAAAAAAGGTAAAACTCTACCCCGCTTTTTTAGACGGCGCAAAAAAAGGAATACCGCTAGCAGTTAGCGTATTCCCTTATTTAGTTAGCATTTTTATTTTAACTAATCTTTTCGAAATTAGCGGGTTATCGGCTTTTTTCCTAAAAATATTTGCGCCAGTTTTTAACTTTTTTGGTATTCCAAAAGAACTTTGCAATCTCGTTTTAATAAAGCCGTTTTCGGGCAGTGGCGCGCTTGCAACGCTGTCTAATATCTTTACCACTTACGGCGTTGATAGTTATATTTCTAGGTGCGCGTGCGTAATATACGGCTCTTCCGAAACGGTGTTTTACATAGCAAGCGTGTATTTTTGTAGCGGAAAAAAACACAATTTAACAAAGCCTATTATCATTTCGCTTGTGGCAACCTTTTTTTCTTGCGCGTTCGCGTGCTTTATTTGCAAGATATTATAAAACTAGGCACAATATAGAACACGCCGAAACCACTATCCCAAGCAAACTGAATTTATCAAATTTTTCCTTGAACAAGGTAAAGCCCATAACTGCCGTAAGTAGCACTACGGTAACGTTGTGTAGTGGGTATAAAATCGTGCCCGCCACAATCGAAATTAAATAAACTAAAAGAACTTGATAAGCGCATAGAGTTGTGCTAATACCTAGCATAAAGCCCAGCGGTTTTATGCCCAAATTAAAAGTTGTTTTTTTGCCTTTAATTCTGCTTATAAGCACGATAATGGCGCATAAAACGCCAGCCGTTAAATAACAGAATAACAGCATTTGGTTTTTTTGGCTACTAAATTTACTTTCGCCTTGAATTTTTTGCACGATAGAAGCAAAACCGCCTGCAAAAAAGGTGATTATTACCAAAAATATCCACGTTTTTGTTTTATCGCCGTTTTTTGGGCGAAGAAGTAACAACATAGCAAGCAGTAAGAAAACTACGCCTAAAACTTTAACAACGCCAAACTCGTCGCCGTAAACTATTGCAGAAAATAGCGTTGGTAAAATCGTTTGCATATTTGCAACTAAACTGGTTATAGAAACGGGCCCGTTTTTCATAGCCTTTGTGTAAAATAATTGAAAACAAGTGGTTAAAGAGCCTAAAACAACACCATAAATAACAGTTTCTAACGATAGGTTTTTCGTGCCGAAAATTATGAAAAGCATAAGCGAAATCATAAAAAAACTGCCCGATAAAAACGCTAAAATATCAAGGCTTTCTTTAACGAATAACTTTGAAAATTTGCCCTGTATCGTCACTTTAAAAACTGATAAAATAGATAATACTATTATTAAAAAATAACTCATAATTTTTTGTTAAAAAATCAACCATATTGCTATGGTTGATTTTATTTTTTTACGCATTCTTTTCTTTGTTTTCTTTTACTAATAATTTAATAATTTCTTCTAACGCCATAGCGCCCTTGTCGCCATCTTTTCTAGAACGAACGGAAACCGTGCCTTCTTCTTTTTCTTTATCGCCAACGATAAACATATAAGGCACTTTTTCTAGTTGCGCTTCACGGATTTTGTAACCGATTTTTTCGTTTCTTGTATCGGCTTCGGCACGAAGACCTGCTTCTTTAAGTGCGCTAACTATTTCATTAGCGTAGTCTTTCGTTCTGTCGGTTAAACTCATAACCTTAACTTGAACTGGGCTTATCCATAACGGAAGTGCGCCTGCGTATTTTTCAATAAGCATTGCAAGCGTTCTTTCGTAGCAACCGATAGAACTTCTGTGAATAACGATTGGGTATTGTTTTTCGCCGTTTTCGTCTACGTAAGTCATTTCGAAAGAGTGCGCTGCGGCAAAGTCTAGTTGTATAGTGATAATGGTGTCTTCTTTGCCGTAAACGTTTCTTGCTTGAACGTCTAGTTTAGGGCCGTAGAACGCCGCTTCGTCTTCGGCTTCTACGTAGTCTAGCCCGATAGCGTCTAAAATCTTTTTCATAAGCGCTTCGGTTTCGTTCCAAGCCTTGTCGTTATCGATATATTTTGCTTTATTTAGCCCGCGTTTACTAAAACGGAAAGAAACGTCTTCTTTCATACCTAAACATTCTAGGAAATAGTAAGATAGGTCTAAACATTTTCTAAATTCTTCTTCTACTTGGTCAAGCGTACAGATAATATGTCCGTCGGATAAAGTGAATTGCCTTACCCTTATAAGCCCGTGCATTTCGCCACTTGCTTCGTTACGGCAAAGAGTTGCCGTTTCGCTATATCTGCAAGGTAAATCCCTATAACTCTTTAAGCCGTTTTTATATACTTGGTATTGGAACGGGCAAGTCATAGGTTTAAGCGCCATGGCTTCTGGCGAATTTTCGTCGCCGATGATAAACATTTTATCGCGGTAGTGATCCCAGTGCCCAGAAATACGGTATAAATCGTTTTTAGCCATGATAGGCGTTTTGGTTATCATAAAACCACGCTTTTCTTCTTCGTCTTCAACGAACCTTTCTAGAATTTGCATTATTTTTGCGCCCTTTGGCATAAGTAGTGGCAAGCCTTGGCCAACAACTTCTTCAGTCATAAAAATACCAAGTTCTCTGCCAATTCTATTGTGGTCGCGTTTTTTGCTTTCTTCTAATGCTAAAAGGTGTTCTTCTAGTTCGCTCTTTTTTTCAAAAGCAGTGCCGTAAATTCTGGTTAGCATTTTGTTCTTTTCGTTGCCACGCCAGTAAGCACCCGTGATTGCAGTAAGTTTGAACGCTTTAATTCTACCGGTAGACGGAAGATGCGGGCCACGGCATAGATCCATAAAATCGCCTTGTTTATAAAACGATATAACGCTACCGGCAGGTAGGTCGTTTATAAGTTCTACCTTGTATGGTTCACTAAAATCTTTGAAAATTTTAACCGCGTCTTTTTTAGAATATACTAATCTTTCGATAGGCAAATCACTTTTAATAATGTTTTGCATTTCCTTTTCGATTTTAACAAGGTCGTCTTGCGTTATTGGGGTTTTGAATTCTATATCGTAGTAAAATCCGTTTTCGATAGTTGGGCCGATTGCAAGTTTGCTAGTTGGGTAAATATTTTTAACTGCTTGCGCCAAAACGTGTGAAACGGTGTGGCGATACACGTCTAACCCCTCTTTACTTTTAAGGGTGATAAGTTCTAAATTGCAGTCGTTTTCGATAACGGTGGAAAGATCTACTAATTCCCCGTTGATTTTAGCGCAAACGGCAACGCGCGCCAAGCCTTCCGAAATGCTTTTAGCAACGTCTAACGCGCTAACTGCGCTTTCAAATTCTATAACGCTACCGTCTTTTAAAGTGATTTTCATAATTCTTCCTCCTAAAAAACAAAATCCTTACGGCAATGCCGTAAGGACGAATAATTCCGTGTTTCCACCTTACTTGCTACCCTAACGGATAGCCACTCTTTTGCGCTATAAGTTAGCGCGAACTTGCCATTTTGGTGGTTTTGCCTGCCTAATATCTTACGGGTATTGCACCATCACCCGCTCTCTAAAAAGATGCGTTAGACCGCTACTTGTCCAAAATTTAGCATTTATTTCGCTTATATCTTATAACCTTTTGCTCGTTTTGTCAAGAGTTTTACGCTAATGCGAGAAATAAATTTTATCTTTATAAAACTCTTTAAGATAAAATTCGTCGTCGGGCTCTAAACTTCCACTTATCTCCACTTCTCCGCAATTAGACAAAAGCACTTCTCTAATTATTCTGGCGTTTTCGTAGCCGAGCAGAGTGCAACGCAATAACCTTCTAAAATGCTGGTCGTAAACCTTTCCGCTATCTATATACGAACGTTTTTTCTTGTTCTCTAATAAAAAACTTATAAAATCTTTAAGTTCAGAGTTAACGAAGTGCGGTGGCATGTAAGACGCCACTTCTAGCCACTTTTTTTTGAGAAGTTTAAGCCTAAAATTATAAAACCCGTCTATGTTAATTCTGTTAGATTTAGGAAGCCTTGATAAGCAATATTTTTTATCGTCTTCTAGGTCTGCCGCGATTAAACTTGCCATTAAAATTTCGTATTCGCACGCTTTAAGCCCCGCTATTTTGATATTGCTTTTAAGAAAGTCGTATTTATATTTAACCACTATAACTTCGGCTATTTTATCAAAGATTTCGGCAAGCAAAACGTCTTCGTAACAATCCTTGCTCTCCACGATAAAATCACAGCGTTCGTCGGATTTTTCTAAAATCGCACAGCCCGTTCTTATAAACAATTCGGATAGGCAAGACTGAATATAAAAAAGGTTGTTTTTTCCGTTTAGATTTTCACTTATAATAATTTTTGCCATATCTTTTAGTTTACGCTCCGATTTTAATTTTATTTATAATTTTGCGCACTTTTTGATTGCTTTTTTATTTTTCTGTAAACAAGTTTTAATATTTCGCTAACCACCACTACCGAAAACGCAACTACTACCGCCTTAAAGATAACTGCGTAGCCTAACTGCGCAAAGCCGAACAGATTATGTAAACGCCTAACTATTATAAGATGCAAAACGAACACCGATAAAAAAGTTAACGGCATAATCTTGTTGTTTTTTATGCTTTGCAACACACTTTTAGAAGTTAGTTCTTGCGCGTTAAAGGCGTTAAAGAGTTGAAAGAACACGAACAGCGTGAAAATTGCGCCACGCTTTTCGCTAGTAGTTGCGCCCAAAAAATTAAACGCTTTTTGCAGTATCATACCCGCGCCTATAAACACAGCCGAAAAAAGTATCTTAAAAAGCATCCCCTTACTAACTATTCCTTCTTCTCTTTTTATAGGCTTAAAGTCCATAAGGTCGTGATTGTTTTTAGAAAGCCCCAAAGTCAGCGCGGGCGGTCCGTCCATTATAAGATTTATCCATAATAGTTCTAGCGTAGAAAAAGGCGGTTGATAACCCATTATCACGCAAGCCGTAACGAAAAGTAACGCCGAAAAGTTTACCGATAACTGAAAAGTTATAAATTTTTTTATGTTTAAATACACGCCCCTACCGAACGAAATTGCCGAAACAACGCTAGAAAAACTATCGTCTAACAGCACTACGTCGCTTGCTTCTTTTGCTATCTCACTACCAGACTTACCCATAGAAAAACCAACGTCTGCGCGCTTTATTGCAGGCGCGTCGTTAACGCCGTCGCCCGTTACGGCTACTACTTCGCCACTATTTTTTAGCGATTCTACGATTTTAAGTTTTAAGGTAGGCGTGCTTCTTGCAATAACGGTTATTTTTTCCAAAGCACGCGCTAACGCCACGCCCGATAAACGCTCTAATTCCGTGCCGAGCGCAACGCTCTTTATATCGTTTGCAACCCCGATTTCTTTTGCAATAGCAAAAGCCGTTTCTACGCTATCGCCCGTTAGAATTTTTACTTTAATTCCTGCCCTTTTGCACTTTTCGATTGCGCGTTTAACGTCTTTTCTAACGGGGTCTATAATACTTACAAAGCCGTCGAAAACGTAGCCGTTGTCCGTTTTTTCGCCGATTTCTTTGTGCGCAAAGCACAAAACGCGCCTAGCGTTCTTTTTTTCGTTTTCAAGTGATGCAAAAATTTCTTGGCTAACACCCCTGTTTTCTACCATCTTAAAAATCACTTCGGGCGCGCCTTTAACTAGTTCTAATTGCCCGTTAGAAGTTTTTACCGTAGTAGACATGTATTTAATTTTAGAAGAAAAAGGCGTTCTTTTTATCGTGGGATAAAGTCTTCTCAAATCTTGATAATTCACGCTACTTTTACTTTTATTGAGCGCTTTAAGAAGCGCGCCTTCTGTACTGCTACCTATTACTTTTTGGGCTTCGTTTAGACTTGCCGTAGTGTTAAGCGCAAAGTTTAGTATTAGCATTTTATTGTTTAGTTCCTTAGGTGAATAACTCTTGGCTGGCGAATAAATTTTTTCTACCGTCATTTTGTTTTGGGTTATAGTGCCCGTTTTATCCGAACAGATAACTGACACCGCGCCTGCCGTTTCCGTAGCCGTCATTTTTTTGATAAGCGCGTTTTCGCCCGCTAGTTTTATCATATTAAGTGCAAGCGAAACTGCAACTATCGTGGGCAAGCCTTCGGGCACGGTTGCTATAATCAACACTACCGAAGATAAAAACAATTCTCTAACGCTGTTAAAGTTAAGCCCGCCGGAAATCGCTAGCCTTATAAAGCAGACTATAAACACCACGCCCGCAACTACACCGCCCAGTATAGAAACGGCTTTGCCTAGCGAGCCTAGTTTTTTCTTCAACGGACTTATTTCTTGTTCTTCTTTTTTTAGGCCTTTTGCTATTATGCCAAGTTCGGTGTCGTCGCCCGTGGCGGTAACCACCATTTTTGCGTAGCCTTCCTTAACGAAACTGCCTGAATAAACGTAATTCACCCTTTCCGCTAACGGCGTTCCCTTAGCGCAAACCGCAATGTGATTTTTGCTTACTTCTTTGCTCTCGCCCGTCAAGGCGGACTCGTCTATTTTAAGATTTTCGGCGTAGACTAGTCTGCCGTCTGCAACGATTTTATCCCCCGCTTCTAAAAACACTATATCGCCGACTACTAGATTTTTTTGCGAAACGACTATCGTAGTTCCATCGCGTATAACCTTAACCGTTTTATCGCCGTATACTCTATTTAGCGCGTTAAAGGCTTTTTCTGAACTGCCTTCCATAAAAAGAGTGATAGAAACTGATAAAAGTATGGCAACTAACACGCCAACACACTCGGTAAAATCTGCGTTTCCGGTCTTAAACAATTCGCCAAGACAAGAGCCTAACGACAGCACGAACCCAAACGCTAAAATAATTAGCATTGGTTCTTTAAGCGCGTCTAATATTTTAGAAAAAAAACTCTTGGGTTTTTTTAGTGATAGCGCGTTCTGCCCGTATTTTTTTAGGCGTTCGGTTGCCACGCTAGAAGTTAAACCGTAGTTTACGGAAGTGTTAAGATAGTTAGTAGTTTCTTGCGCGGTTTTATCGTGAAATTCCATAAGCACCCCTTTTACCTTTATAAACTATGCCCTAGCAGGACAATTTATGATTTTAGAATTGACATTTCGGTGGTTTTGAGGTAAACTATTTTTATAATAATTAGGAGATTTTTACTATGGATAACGTTTTTAAGGTAAATATAGACGGATACGATGCTGAACTTCCTATTTTAACCTTACCTAGCGGTGTTAAAATTGCGTTCTTTAACCTACACGGAAACTCTAAAATGACCGAACATTGTGGCAAATCTCTCGCTAAACATTGCGACGGGTGCGACGTGGTTATTACCGCTGAATCAAAGGGGCTACAACTAACGCACGTTGTTGCTAGGGAACTTGGGCACGATTACTACGCCGTTGCAAGAAAGTCTAAAAAACTTTATATGCAAGACGGAATTAGCGTTTCTTACGGAAGTTCTATAACTACCGGCAAAGCGCAAGAACTATTTTTATCCAAGCACGACGTAGACCTTATTAAAGGCAAAAAAGTCGGTATTGTAGACGACGTTATTTCTACTGGCGAAAGCCTTAAAGGTTTAGAAAAACTAGTTGAACTTGCCGGTGGAATAGTTTATAAAAAACTATTCGTTTTAGCCGAAGGCGACGCAAAAGACAGACAAGACGTTTTCTATTTAGCGTCTATTCCCCTACTATAAAAACTAATAAAAAAAAGTTACATCGCCTGTTGTGGCGATGTAACCAAAAGGAAAAAGTTTATAGAGAGTGTAATTTAATTAAACGAGCCTTTTCGCTCTTTACAGTTATATCTTAACAGAGAAAACTTAAAGTTTTATTGAAAATTTTAAGTTTTAGAAAATTTTTTTAATTTTTTTGGAGAAAATTATGAATATTTTGCTTGTTGACGACGAAAAAACGCTTATAAAACCACTTTCTACTATACTTAAACAAAACAATTATTCCGTTGACCTTGCTTACGACGGCGAAGAAGGTTTAGAACTTATTTCTTCTGGGATATACGACCTTATCGTTTTAGACGTTATGATGCCCAAGTTAGACGGTTTTTCTTTGCTTAAAATAATACGCGAAAGAAAAATTGACACGCCCGTTCTAATGCTTACCGCAAAAGGCGACGTTAACGACAAAATCGAAGGGCTTAACCTTGGCGCAGACGATTATATTTCTAAACCGTTCGACACGAACGAACTTCTTGCAAGAATTCGCGCTTTGCTTAGGCGCAAAGACAACTTTTTAGGAAACGTTTTAAGGTTTGCTGATTTTTCGCTTTCACGCGATTCGTTTGAACTATCTAAAAACGATAAAAAAATTTCGCTCGGAAAAAAAGAGTTCCAGATTTTAGAAATGCTTATGCTAAACGCTGGCAAATGCGTTTATAAAGAACGCATTATCGAAAAAATTTGGGGCTACGATACTGACGCTGAATACAACACGGTAGAAGTTTACCTATCCTTTTTAAGAAAAAAATTTACCGCGCTAGATATCCGTTCTGAAATCCGTTCGGTTAGGGGGCTTGGGTATATGTTGGTGGATAAAAATGATTAGACGCGCAAGAATTAAATTCGTTGCTTTTATAATGAGCATAGTTTTCGTTATTCTAGCAGTTTCTTTTGCTGTTTTTTCTATCATTTCATTTAATAGTAAAAACAAAGAAATTCTCGACAACCTAAATAAAGTTGAACTTTCTTTTGCAACTAATCGCGGGCCCGTTACCTTCGACTATATCGTGTGCGAACTAGACGGCGATAAGATTAAAAGCGTGATTGCAAAATCAGAAAACTTCCCCGATGAACTTGCGCACGCGATTGTAGACTCTTCTATGTCGCACGCGTATGCAACGGGTTCTTACGACGCGTATTACTATAAAATCTCTACCAACAACGAAAAAGATTTTATCGTTATTGCAGATATGTCTTTAACACTTTTAAGATACCGCGATACAACGCTTAAATTGTTATTCACTCTTCTAGGGGCGTTCACTTTGTTGTTCGTTTTGGTTTGGTTTATTTCTAAAAGTTTCTTTAAGCCTATCCAAGACACGCTTAACTCACAAAAGAAATTTTTATCCGACGCCAGCCACGAACTAAAAACGCCGATTGCCGTTATTTCCGCTAATGCAGACGTTATTCGTTCAAGCGAAGAAACCGAGTGGATTAACAACATAAAAAGCCAAACCGAACGCATGAAAACGCTTGTTACAGACCTTCTTACCCTATCCGCGATAGACGAAAATCGTAGCGTGCAAAAAAAGGCTAGGTTTAACCTTAGCGAAGAAGTTATTAAAGTTACGCTCTTTTTCGACGCGTTGGCGTTTGAAAAGGGCAAACGCATAATAACCAACGTTGATAAGGATATCTTTATTAACGGCGATGCAGAATCGGTTAGAAAAATTACCGAAATATTGATTGATAACGCCATAAAATACGCAACGAAAGGTACGGATATTATCGTTTCGCTTAAAAAAGTTGCTCATAAATCTGTTTCCGCTAAATACGTGCTTTCGGTATACAACAAGGGCTGTAACGTACCCAAAGAAGATATAAAAAAGATTTTCGAGCGGTTTTATCGTGGCGAAAAATCTAGATCTAGGGAACTTGGCGGTAGTGGACTTGGGCTTTCGATTGCAAAGAGTTTAGCAAACCTTAATAAATGGAAAATTTCGGCTAGTTGCGAACTAAACGAATTTATGGAAATTAAAATTATTATATAGCACTAAAAAAAACTCTCAAACTAACCGTTCGAGAGTTTTTTGCGTCTTTAATTATCTTTTAGAGTTCTTAGTTAGGATTTTTAGTTTCTCTGCGCTAGATTTTGTAAAGAATTTTTCCGAGTATCTTATAGCCCAATTCTCTTGCCTAACAGCGCCCGGGATATTTATTCTATAATTTTCGTCAAGACAGAACAAGTCGGATAAAGGAATAATAAACAATTTGCTTTTGGAGTTAAAGCCAAGCCACGTTATTGCTCTTAAAAGACCGACGTCTGTATTAACACGCATAACCTTTTTTTGAAGTTTTAGGCTTTGTTTAACGCCTTTAACAAATCTTTCTTTTTCTAATGCTGAAAGGCTTTTAATAAGCCCTAAAAGCGTGTCGTTGTCGTGCGTGCCTGTAAAACAAACCGAATTTTCAGTAATGTTTTCGGGAAGATACGGATTAGTTTTATCGTCGTTAAACGCAAAAGATAAAATCTTCATACCCGGATAACCCACGGATTTAAGCAGAGCCCTAACGCCATCGTCGATAACGCCAAGGTCTTCTGCGATTATCTTGTTTTTATTCACCCTTTTATGAATAGCGTTAAAAAGTTTATCGTGCGGAACTTCTTTCCACTCGCCCACCCTTGCCGTTTCAGCGTTGCTATCAATTTCATAATATCTATCAAGCCCTCTAAAATGGTCTATTCTAATAAGGTCGAAATTTTTTAGCGCGTTTACAATCCTATCCGTCCACCAAGCAAAACCAGTTTCTTCGTGCACGGCGTAGTCGTAAACGGGGTTGCCCCAAAGTTGCCCGTCTTTTGAAAAATAGTCTGGCGGAACGCCTGCAACTTTTTTGGGCAAATAATTTTCATCTAACTTAAAAAGGGTTGGATTAGCCCATACGTCTACGCTATCTAGCGCGACGTAAAGCGGTAGGTCGCCCATAATACTCACGCCGTTGTAGTTCGCGTATTCTTTAACGTTCTTCCACTCGGTTTCAGCCATAAACTGAACGAACTGATAAAATAAAACTTGTTCTTCGTTTTCTTTATAGAACCTTTTTAGCGCAAGTTTTTCGCGCGTTTTATAAGGCGCATCCCACTCGTAAAAAGGCTTATAATCGTTTAGGATTTTAAGCGACATGAACAGCGCGTAGTCTAGATATTTTTTAGACTTAACGCTTTTAACGAATTCTGGATTAGTTTTATCGAACCTAGAAAACGCTTTTCTTAAAAGTTCTTGCCTAGTAGAATACAAATAGCCGTAGTCGATAGTTGGTTTGTTGCACTTTTGAGCGTTTAATTCTTTTTTTGATATAAGTTTTTCTTTATACAGAATTTCCGGGCTAATATAGTAAGGGCTAAACGAATAACTAGAAACGCTAGAATACGGCGAATTGCCGTAGCCCGTTTCTACTAGCGGTAAAATTTGCCACACGGTTTGCCCTGCGCGTGCTAGATAATCTATAAATTTATAACAACAACTGCCGAAATCGCCTATTCCGTATTCGTTCGGAAGCGAAAATATCGGCGCTAATACGCCACTTGCTCTTTTTTTCATAATTTCTAATATTAAACACGGGTTTTGCCCGTGTTTTTCTTTGGTTATATTTTTGCGAATAATCGCGTGGTCTGCTTTGACTTTATAGTGAATAGCCCCCGTCGATAGGGATTATTGCGCCAGTTATATAACTTGCTTCTTTGCTTACTAAAAATTTAACTAGGTTTGCAACTTCTTGGGGCGTGCCTAATCTTTCCAGCGGGATCTCGTTAACGATTTCTTGCATTTCTTCTTTGGTAAAACAAGCGTTCATAGGCGTATCAATAACGCCCGGGGTTATGCAGTTTACCCTAATGCTTGGCGCAAGTTCTTTTGCTAGCGATTTGGTTAAACCTATTAGCGCAGACTTGCTTGCAGAATACGCCGATTCCATGCACGCGCCAAGTGTTCCCCAAACCGAAGAAACGTAAACGACACTCGAATTTTCCGCCATCTTTAACGTCGGCAAACAAAGCGAAGTTAGTTCATATGCAGAGTTAAAGTTTATTTTCATAACCCTGTTTAGTTCTTCCGCGCTCGTTTCTTCGCAGAGTTTGTAAAGGTCTACGCCCGCGTTGCAGATTAAAACGTCTAGTTTCTTAAAACTGGTTTTTAAGGTGTCGAACAGCGTTTTAGCGCCGTTTTCAGCGCCTAAATCAGCCTTTACTAAAAACAAATAATCTGCAAGATTATCTTTCTTTAATTCTTCTTTAAGGGTTTCGAGCGCGCTAATATTCGCATTGTATTGCGCGATAACGAAATAGCCGTTTTTTACTAGCGTTTTGGTAAGCGCAAGACCGATACCACCGCTTGCACCCGTTATTATTGCAGTTTTCAATTTGCACCTTTATAAAAATATATCCACAAAAAATTTTGCAGATATATTTTAGTTTGCTTATTTATTTTATAAATTAACCTTTAACTCTTTCCATATATTCGCCCGTTCTGGTGTCTACTCTAATTAGTTCACCTTCATTAACGAACATAGGTACTTGAATTTTTGCGCCGGTTTCTAAAATAGCGTCTTTCGTGGCGTTGGTTGCGGTGTTGCCTTTAACGCCTGGGTCTGCTTGCGTTACGCGTAATACTACGAAGTTTTCGCAATCTACTGAGAAAGCGTTGCCTTTATAGAATTTAACGATAACGCTATCGTTTTCTTTAATCCATTTAAGCGCTTCTTCTACTTGGTCGAAATTCAACGGAATTAGGTTGTATTCTTGGTCCATAAAGTAGTAAAGTTCGCCATCGCTATAAGAATAAGTCATATTTTTGGTTTCGATAACTGCTTCTTGTAGTTTTTCGGTTGGGTTCCAAGTTCTTTCTAGAACTTTGCCGTCGATAACGTTTTTCATTTTGGTTCTAACGAACGCTGCGCCTTTACCTGGTTTAACGTGTTGGAAATCTACGATAGTCCAAACTGAATTTTCATACTCGAAAGTAGAACCTTTTCTAAAATCACCTGCTAACATAATAATTTTCTCCTATTTTTTGTTTTTATATAATCAATAATTTTTTTTCGTCTTTAAAAAGCCTTTTTACCTTGCCGTTTTCAAGCATAACGGTATCTTCTATTCTAATGCCGAACTCCCCGTCAAAATACACGCCCGGCTCTATGGTAAACACCATATCGCTAAGTAGCGTTCCTTCGCCTTTTGGCGAAAGCGCTGGGTATTCGTGAATTTCTAGCCCCAAGCCGTGCCCTAGTGAGTGCGTGAAGTTATCTGCAAGATTTTGGCTTTTAAGGTATTCCCTTGCAACGTTATCAGCATCTTTTAGGCTAATGCCACTCTCTATACGCTCTATTGCAATTAGGTTGGCTTTAAGAACGGCGTTATAAGCGTTAACAAACTTTTCACTCGGCGTGCCGAAAAAGAAAGTTCTGGTTATATCAGACGCATACCCGTTATATATAGCGCCCGTATCAATCAAAATCGGTTGGTTTTTAGTTAGTTTATCCGCCCCCGTTTGATGATGCGGTATGGCTGAATTTTTTGAAAACGCAACTATCGTTTCAAACGATTCGCCACTCGCGCCGTTTTTTATAAATTGTTTTACTAATAGTTCTTTAACTTCTAGTTCAGTTACGCCTTCTTTTATAAAAGGCAAAATCTCGTATAAAGATTTTTCGGCAATCTCGCACGCCTTTTTAATATTTTCAATTTCCATCGGCGATTTTACTGCGCGAAGTTCTTTTATATCTTTCGTGCCACTTAAAATCTCTACGCCAAGTTTAGAATAAAAATCTTGGTATTCCGTGATGGTGGTGCTATCAAAGTCGATATAAACCTTTTCTATACGATTATCTTTAAGATACTCTTTAACAGCGTTGTAATCTTTATACAAAAGTGGCTTTACGCTAGAATTTTTTAGTTCTTCTTTAAGCCGTAAAAAATATCTTGCGTCGGTAAAAAAAGCGGGGGCTTTGCCGGTTAGCACGTAGCCTTCTATACCACTAACGCCCGAAAAGTATTTTTTTAAGTACTCGTTTTTAACTAAAAAAACTTTTTCTACCATTTTTGACATATTGCCTAACTTTACCCTTTTATTTTAACAAATTTTTTTAATTTAGTCAATGTTATATTTATGCTTTTTACGATAAATGCCCTTATTTTATGCCGTAATACGCCTTTTTAAGTGCCAAAGCGTCTACGTCTTGCGTGCCGTTAGATTCGCAAATGACGTACGGCTCTAATTTTAAGTCTTTTATAACCGAAATAAACGGCTTAAAGTCTGGTCCGTAAACTTGGTCGTCAAAGGTTAGATGCTTAATTTCGCCCTTTAATCCGTACTCTATTTTAGAAAAATGCACGTGAAAGTTTTTCATCTTTTCTATGCCGAGCGCATCTATCATATACTTCAAGATTTTATAGTAATCTTCTTCGGTTTTAAGACTGCCGTTTTCCCTTGCGTTAACGTGCCCAAAATCTATCGTAGGAATAAGAACTTCGCTTAAAGTGCAAAAGTCTGCAATTTCTTCTACCGTGCCTATTTGCCCCAACTTTCCCATCGTTTCTGGGTATATATTAACGCCCGATATCCCGCTATCTTGCATTATTTTAACGAAATCTTTAATGCGGGCTTTGGTTAAGGCAACTGCTTCTTCCCTAACCATTTTGCCTTGGCTGGCAGGGTGAAAAACAACTCTGTTTGCACCCATTAGTTTACCCTTTATAATAGAATCTAAAAGATATCGATTAGAATTTTTTATCATATCTTCGCTGGGGTTTGCAAAGTTTATATAGTAAGGCGCGTGCACCGAAATTTCTATACCACAAGCACGAAAGGCGTTGCCGATTTCTTTGGCTCTTTCGTCCGCTAGTGAAACGCCACGCCCGAAAGAATACTCAAAGCAATCAAGCCCCATTTCCTTAACCCAAACGGCTGATTGTTCGCTAGTTTTTTTGCCAGCGTTATAAAAATTTTCAGAGTTGCCACTTGGGCCAAATTTAATCATTAGATTTTATCCTTTCTAGGTCTTTTTTTATTTGCGATATAAGTTCTTCCTCGCTAGAAAATTTTTGTTCTTTTCTAATAAAATCCGTAAAGTAAACGGTTATATTCTTTTTATATAAATCGCCGTTAAAACCTATTAAATGCACTTCTAAGGTAAGGGTTTTTTGGTTAAAAGTTGGGCGATAGCCGTAGTTGATAAGCGCGGGATAGGTTTTTGCGCCCGTTTTAACGTAGCCTTTATAAACGCCGGTTTTTAGCACGGCTTTTTCGGTTGAAAATTTTACGTTAGCAGTAGGAAAGCCTAGTTTTGTGCCAACACCCCTATCCTTAAACACTCTGCCAGAAATAAAATAAGGCTTTGCTAGCAGTTTGTTTGCAAGGCGAATTTTGCCGTTTTTTAATAGTTCTTTTATTCTCGTCGTAGAAATTTTTTTGCCACCGATATTTAATATATCCAAAACTTCTACCTTTACGTTTTTTTCTTTTGCGTAAGTTTTTATATACTCGGCGTCGCCCTCGGCGTTTTTGCCGAACCTAAAATCTTTGCCGAACACGAAAGCGCAAACGTTAAATTTTTGCATTAAGAAATTTAAAAATTCGGTTTTTGATAAAGACAAGTATTTTTTGGTAACGGGCATAAAATAAGTGTGCGTAACGCCGATACCTTTTAAGGTTTTCTTTCTTTCACTAGGCAATAAAACGACCTTCTCTTCACGCGAAAAGAGTGCTTTTTTAAGGTTTCCGCTAAAAGAAAATACCACGGGCGTAGCGTTTTTTTCTTCTGCGATTTCTTTTGCCTTTTCTATAACCGACACGTGTCCTAAATGCAAACTATCAAAAAAGCCTAGGCATAACACGGTTTTTTGAATTTTACCACACGTATGCATTTATTTTTAGCACCCCTTTAATAGATTCGCCAACACCCATAAACGCGCCGTCGTTATACACGCGATAAGTTCCACTTGGAATACCTAGGTTTTCGAACACGCCGTTTATTATTTTCGTTGCTTGCTGTTTTGATAGGTTTATTTTAGGAAAATCTAAAACAAGGTCTGGCTCGATTAAATATTTTTCTGGATTATCGCTTGCCTTAAATTCTTCTACCGAAACACCATTATCTATGCTGAAAAACCCTGATTTAGTGCGCGTTAGTTTAGACATAACGGCAAGGCTACCCGTTTTTAGCCCTATATCTCTTGCGAGCGAACGTATATACGTTCCGCCACCACACTCAACTAAAAAACTATACTCGTTTTCACCAGTCTTTTCTAGAAGTTTAATATCATAAATATTAACTAATTTTGGGTTTAGGGTGAACTCTACGCCACGCCTAGCAAGTTCGTAACCCCTTTTACCGTTTATACATTTTGCCGAATAGTTTGGTGGAATTTGCGAAATTTCGCCTATAAACTCGCCTAAAACCGCCCTAATTTCTTCTTCGGTTGGTATTGAACTAGTGGTTTTGGTGGTTTCGCCTGTGATATCAAGCGTGTCGGTTTCGTAGCCGAAAACAAAACGCGCTTCGTACGTTTTGGTTTTAGAAAGCAAATAGTTAAAAAGACGAGAGGCTTTGCCAACGCCAACGGGCAATACACCACTCGCCATAGGGTCTAACGTGCCCATATGTCCACACGGGATATTAAATTTGTGTTTAACAGCCCCTACTGCAAACGCAGAACTCATTTTTTCGGGCTTTATTAGATTTATAAATCCACGCATTTAACTAATTTACCTTAAATTTCTATAAATCGTTTAACGGCACAATAAATTTTATCTACTACTTCTTCGTATTCGCCTCGAATTTTGCAACCGCTTGCGTTAACGTGCCCGCCACCGCCAAACGCGTTCGCTATTGCGTTTACGTCGGTTTTTTTAGAACGGAAACTTATTTTATAAGAATTAACCCCCGTTTCTAGCGCGCAAACGCCAACTTCTACGCCAGTTATACCCATAATAAAATCTATAAAGCCTTCGGTTTCGTCTGGTTTTGCGCCTGATTTTTCTATGTTTTCTTGGGTTATAGTTGCAAACGCTAACTTATCGTCTAGAAAATAACGAATACTAGACATCGTTAGCCCAAATAATTTTGCCCTGTACTTGCTTTGTTCGGTAAAGGTCTTAAACACTATATAGTTAAAATCCGCACCTTTTTCGCGCAGTTTAGACGCGATATAAAAGGTTTCGGGCGTAACGTTGTTGTGCTTAAAGTTGCCAGTGTCGGTAACGATACCTAGCGCAAGGCAATCTGCGATATCCTTTGTGATTTCTACGCCTAGTTCTAAAATTAGACTATACACGTTTTCGCAGTTTGCAGCAGTATCTATCATAACGTGATATTTAGCGTAACCCCTATTAGAAACGTGATGGTCTAACGAATAGGTGTTCTTATGCGCGCTAAACGGCACTGCAAAATCGCCTATTCTGGTTATATCGGCAGAATCTATGGCTAAAAACGCAGAGTATTCGCCTTGTAGTTCACTTTTAATTTCCGTTGCGCCGTGAAAAGATAAAAAACGTTCGGGAATTTCGTCCGTACAATAAACGCTCGTTTTAATGCCTAGCGATTTTAAGGCAAGGCTTAAAGCGAGTGCAGACCCAACGGTATCGCCATCGGGTCTTACGTGCGAAAATATTGCAACGCTCTTTTCAGTTTTAAGTTTTTCGGCAAACGCTTTTAGACTAATCAATCTTTTCACCTTTTTCGATTTTTATTAAAAGTTTATCCATTTTATCGCCGTATTCCATAGAATCGTCTATTATAAAATGAAGTTCCGGCACGGTACGAGCGCGCACGCTTTTAGATAGTTCGTGCCTAATTCTTTTAGCATCACGAACGATTGCGTCAAACGTCGCTTTTTTCTTTTCGGCGCTTACTGAAAACACGCTTATATACACCTTTGCGTAAGAAAAGTCTTTGCTAACGTCTACGTCTAGTATAGACCACATTTCCGTAATCAAAGGGTTTTTTAGTTTTCTAGTGATAATATCCGAAATTTCTTTTTTCAAAACGGCGTTCATTTTGTCGCAACGACTAACGCCACTATTATTTGCTTTTTTCATTAAGCCTCTTCCTGTTCTACTTGGTAGCACTCTATAAAGTCTCCAACTTTAATGTCGTTAAATCTTTCGATAGAAATACCACATTCAAAGCCGTATGCAACTTCTTTAACGTCGTCTTTAAATCTTTTAAGTTGAAGAACGTTGCCTTCGGTAATCATAACGTCGTCGCGGTAAATACGAAGTTTTCCACTTCTAATAATCTTGCCGTCAACAACGTAGCAACCTGCAACTTGACCAACGCCTGAAATCTTGAACACGTCTCTAACTTCGGCTTTGCCAAGGTAAACTTCGGTAAACTTAGGTGCAAGCATACCTTTAAGCGCTTTTTCTACGTCTTCTATCGCTTCGTAGATAATTCTGTAAAGTTTGATATCTACGCCACTCTTTTCGGAAATTTGTTTTGCATTAGAGTCAGGGCGCACGTTAAAGCCGATTATAACTGCGTTAGAAGATTCTGCAAGCATTATATCAGACTCTTTAATAGCGCCAACGGCAGAGTGAATAACGTTTACTCTAACTTGGTCGTTAGAAAGTTTTTCTAGCGATTGTTTAACCGCTTCGCTAGAACCTTGAACGTCTGCCTTAACGATTATGTTAAGAACTTTCATTTCGCCTTCTTTTATCTTGCTAAACACGTCGTCTAGAGAAACGGTGGTAGAAGTTTTAATCATACCTTCTCTTTCGCGCGTTCTTCTTTCTTCGGCAACTTGTTTGATTAGTTTTTCGTTATCGTCGCCAAACAACACGTCGCCCGCGTTAGGCACTTCTTCTAAACCCATAATAGAAACTGGCGTAGACGGACCTGCTTTTGCGATTTTTCTGCCCTTGTCGTCCATCATCGCTCTTACTTTACCGGTGATTGAACCAACTATAACGCTATCGCCAACTTTAAGCGTGCCGTTTTCGATAAGAACGGTCGCAATAGGACCTTTTGATTGATCTAGTTTTGCTTCGATAATAACGCCTTTTGCTTTGCGTTTAGGGTTTGCCTTTAACTCTTTCATTTCAGCGACTAATAAAATGCTGTTTAAGAGTTCTTCAAAACCCATACCCGTTTTTGCAGAAACTGGGCAAATAATGGTGTCACCACCCCATTCTTCTGGCACTAATCCGTGTTCGGTAAGACCAGTTTTAACCCTATCTAAGTTAGATTCAGGCTTATCCATTTTGTTTACTGCAACGATTATAGGAACTTCCGCTGCTTTTGCGTGATTGATTGCCTCTATCGTTTGTGGCATTATACCATCGTCGCCGGCAACTACTAGCACGGCAATATCGGTAGCCTTAGCGCCACGCGCGCGCATTGCGGTGAACGCTGCGTGCCCAGGGGTATCTAAAAAGGTTATCGTTTCGCCGTTAACGGTTACTTGATATGCGCCGATATGTTGGGTTATACCACCCGCTTCGCCTGCGGTAACGTTGGTTTTTCTAATTCTATCTAAAATAGAAGTTTTACCGTGGTCTACGTGCCCCATAACCGTAACTACCGGTGGACGAGTGATTAAATCTTTATCGTCGTCGATAACGTCGTTATAACCTGCGCTAAACACGTCTTCTGCGGTTTTGTCTAGTTTTAGTTCTAACTCTACGCCTATATCGGCTGCAACGAACGCTGCGGTATCAAAGTCTACCGAGTCGTTTATAGTTTTCATTATGCCTTCTTTGAATAGGCGTTTTGTGATTTCCGCTGCGGTGATACCGATTTTTTCGCTCAATACTTTTAGTGGAATAATTTCGGTGGTAACTACCGCCTTTTCGATTTTAATGGTTTTTACTTCGGCTTGTTCTTTGTTCTTTTTAACCGGACGGAATTTTCTATAACCCGTCTTATTTTCGTCGAAATCTTCTACCGTTAAATTGTTTCTAACCAAAGCGCGCTTATTGATAACGCGTTTATCTTCGTAAGATTTTTCAACGTTTTGTTTTTTCTTGCCCTGACTGCGTTTATCAACGGTTGGGATATTTTCGGGCGCAACGTAAGTATTGCTCGTTGGTTTTTTAGGCTTGTTAAAGTCTGGCTTACCGCCTTTATACGCGCCTTGCCCGTCTTTCTTAAAGCCACCTTGATTATTCCCGTCGCGATTAGGTCTTTCTTCACGCTTAGGTTTATCGGTCGGCACGTATTCGTTACGGCGAACGATAAACGAAGGAAGTTCTTTTTTAACCGGTTTTACTTCTTCAACAGGTTTGTTTTCTTCTACCGCTGGTTTTTCTTCTTCGGTTGGTTTATTATCTTCAACCACCGGCTTAGCAGTTTCCGGCTTACCTTCTACCGCTTTTTCGGTTTTAACTTCGGGCTTTTCACCTTCAGTGTCGACTTTTACAGGCTCAACAACAGTTTCCGCCTGTTTCTTCGCTAAGAGTTTTTCGTTAACTTCGCTTAGTTTTACCTTAAACTCTTTAATGGCTTTTTCCGTTTTTAAAAGATCTTCTACTGCCGTAGCGATTTTATTTGATTCAATAAGTTCTTTTACCTTTTTAATTTCAGTTTGCAAATCTTTAATTTCTGCCATAATATCTCCTAAATACCCTCTCTAAACCCATCTTGGCTGTTTTCTTTTATCGCTTTTGCAAGATTAACGTCTAGTATTGCGATTACTTTTGCCTTGTCTTTTTTAAGTAAGTCTGCTAGCGTTCCATCAGTCATCGTTAGTATATCGCAACCAAACTTTTTTGATAGCGAAAGCGACTTTGACTTAGTGTTCTCGCCCGCAGAACCACACACTACTAATAAGTATGCGCGCTTTACTCTTGCAATGGTATTAACGTTTATCGCATAAGCGCCTTTTCTAACCGCAAAGCCTATAAACGTTTTGGCTTTATTCGTCGTCACTTAACGCCACCTCTATCGCTTTATAAGTTTCTTCGCTCACTTCACACTCGAAAATCTTATTTAGAATTTTGCCCTTGATAAGTTTTTTTAGGCAAGCAGGGTCGTCGCATATATAAGCGCCTCTACCGTTTACTTTGCCCGTTCTGTCAAGTGATATTCCGTCTTGATTTTTTACTATGCGCACTAGTTCTTTTTTGGGCTTACTAGTTCTGCAAGCCACGCAAGTACGCATAGGAATCTTCTTCTCCATTTATTATTCCTCTATTTCTTTTTCAACAGACGCTTGTTCGCCTAGTTCAGCAATAGCCACGCTTTCACTCTTAACGTCTATTTTCCAGCCCGTTAGTTTAACTGCTAGGCGCGCGTTTTGACCACTTCTACCGATAGCAAGAGAAAGTTTATCGTCTGGCACGATTGCAACTGCGCTTTCTTCGCCAGTTTGAATTACTTTAAGAACTCTTGCAGGAAGTAACGCCTTAGAAATATATTCTAGTGGGTTTTCGCTCCAAGGAATAATGTCGATTTTCTCTCCGCCAAGTTCACTAACGATTGCGTTTACCCTTGCGCCCTTATTACCAACGCAAGAACCGATAGCGTCTACCATAGGGTCTTCGCTGTAAATTGCGATTTTAGTTCTTTGGCCAGGATCTCTTGCAATGCTCTTGATTACAACAACGCCTTGTTTAATTTCTGGAACTTCGTTTTCAAAAACACGTCTTACTAGCCCAGATGCCGTGCGTGATACCATAATTTGTGAGTTTTTGCCAACGTTTTTAACCCTTTTAACGTAAACGTTAAGTTTTTGGTTAATTTCGTATTTTTCACCTGGAACTTGGTCCCTAGGCATTAAAACGCCTTCGATTTGGTTTCCACCGATTTCTACGTAAACGTTGCCGTTTTCAATTCTTCTAACGCTACAAGACATTAGTTCGCCTTCTTTATCTTCGAATTCGCTAACGGTATTGTCTCTTTCGATTTCGCGTAGTTTTTGCATTAAAACTTGTTTAGCGGTTTGCGCGGCAATCCTACCAAATTCTTTAGATTTAATTTCTACCGTTAAATCATCACCCGCTTTTACGCTTTTTTTGATAAGTTTAGCGTCTTCTTCGCTGATTTCGATATCTGGATCAACTACTTCGGCAACGACCTTTCTTACGCTATAAATATTGATAGATTTTTTTTCTGGATTAAGTTTTATGGTAACTAAACCAGAAACGTGCATCTCTTTTTTATAAGCGATTGCCATTGCGTCTTCTAACGCTTTTATAAATTCTTCTTGTGAAATACCTTTTTCTTTTTCTAGCGCTTCAAGGGCTGGAAAGAAATCTTGATTGTTCATTTTTTTCTCCTATATTAAGTTTTTAAATTTTTTTACAGTTCTATATACTCGTTCATCTTCGATAAGTTCTTCATATCGATTGTGATCGTAGTTTTCTCGTCTAGTTTAACGGCTACGCTGGTTTTATTGTAAGAAACCAAAATTCCGTCAAACGATTTTTTGCCTTTTATCGATTGTTTTACCCTAACTTCTACCATTTTTCCAACGTGGCTTAAAAAATCTTGTTCGGTCTTAAAAGGTCTGTCTGCACCGGGGCTACTAACGTTTAGCGTGTAAGGTTCACCAAAAGTTGGGTCTAGTTCGTCAAACGGGTCTAGTATAGCCCTGTGGAAAAGTTCGCAACTATCAAGGTCTATCCCGCCTTGTTTTTCTACGTATATCGTTATAGATGGGCTTCCGCCTTTTTTAACTTCGATATCGTAAATGGTTAGCCCAAGTTCGCTAGCGTATTTTTCGCAAAACGCACGTATTTCTTCTAGGGGCTTTATCTTCATAACGTCTCCTTATAAAAAGATATGAGAACGGAATTCCGTTCTCATAAGTTTAGCCTTATAATCTTCAAGTTTATATTAACATATAAAAAAGATTTTTGCAAGCGTTTTTTTAATATTTTTAGTTCTTTTCTTTACTTGCCTTTATTTTCATTAGTTCTATAAAAATTTCAGCCGTGGCGTGCGCGTCTGAAAGCGCCCTATGATGACGGAATATAACGCCGAAATGTTCTGCCACAACGTTCAGTTTAACGTGCTTTAAAAACGGCAAATATTTTCTTGCCATAAGCATTGTATCGCACACTTCGTTTTTAACTTCGTATTCCTCTATCCCAGCAAAACGCTTTATAAACTTAACGTCGAATTCGGCGTTGTGCGCAACGAGAGTTGCGCCTTCTATAAACTTCATAAAGTCTGGCATAACCGCGCCTATCCTTGGCGAATCTTTAACCATTTCGTAGTCTATACCCGTAAGCGCGGTAATTTCTTCCGAAATAACGTAGTCGGGCTTAATCAAAGTGGTCCACTCTTCTACGATTTTTCCGTTCTTTATTCTAACTGCGCCTATCTCCGTTATACCGTTGTTCATTAAATCCGTGCCAGTAGTTTCTATGTCGAACACTACGTATTCCTTAGACGTTAGTTCTTCTGGCAAAGACGTATTATCGTCGAACACGCTTTGCGTTTTAACGGTGATTGCTGGGCGTGGATGTATTAACGAATAGTGTGATGGCGGTTGCTTTTTAAACCTTTCTTTTTTAACGAAATCTTCTGGGAACTGACATGCGTTCACCTTGGTTATCGTGAGCGAATTTTTGCCTTGATATTCTCTAAACTCGCCACGGCAAATAATCGCGTCGCCTACCTGTAAGCGCCTGATTCTATCAAGCGTGTTCTTTTTAGAAAAATATATACCGCTGATTGTGCCCGTAGTATCGTCGATTGAAATTATAAAGAAAGGCTTGCCGGTTTTGGTTTCTTTTTCGCGCATTTCGATTATTTTACCGCAAACGGTAACGTCGCCCGAAACAGCGTCTTCAATATACTGCGCGATATCGCCCATATTAAGATCGTCGATTATCTCTACCATCGGCACTTTGATGGTGCGATGTTGCACTCTGCGAAGTTCTTTTTCAAAAACTTCGGGCTCGGTTAAATCAATTTCTTCATCTACTTCCTTTTCTTCTAAACTGCCCGCAAAGTTAGAACAAAAATTCTTTTCTAGATGCTCGTTAAGTTTGTTTAGAATCCCGTTTTTAGCAACGTATTCCACGCCGTCAGACGTGAGTCTTAAAACGTATTTAACAACGTCGCCAACCACAACGGAACTTGCGTCGTTATCCTTTAAAAATATCGAAATAGACGGGTAATTTTCCTTTAAAAACTTTATAATCGTGCTGTTTACTAACGCGTCGTTCGTGGCAACTTTTTTTACCGTTATTAAAACGTTAGTAAATATAGGAAGAGTAACTCTGCGCGCTTCTTCGGCTATTTTTTGCTTTAACTCGCTAGATATTGCAACGTTTAATATAAAATTGTATTTTACGGAAAATTCATCTTTATCAACTTCTACGCTAGAAAGCCTTATATCTTTCAAACTACCGTCGATTGCTTTTAGCCCCGCAATAAATTCTCCCTTTGATTTTATCGTAAACATTTATCAATTTCAGCAAAAAATTTCTCTTTTGCTTCTCCTTCTAATACTTTTTCTTTTATTTTGCCGTGCACGAAAATAACGCACCCGTCTTTACTGCCTGCAATGCCAAGGTCTGCATCACTCGCTTCGCCCGGCCCGTTAACAGCGCAACCCATAACTGCTATTTTTATGGGCTTATCTACGCCCGCAACGTATTCTTCTACGGCTTTTGCAAAGCCCATGCAATCCCAAGCGCACCTACCGCACGTTGGGCACGCAATTACTTCTACGCCGTATTTTTTAAGCCCAACACTCTCTAAAATTGCCTTACCCGCAACTACTTCTCTAACGGGATTTGCAGACAAACTAACCCTTATAGTGTCCCCCACGCCAGAAAGCAACAAACTGCCTATTCCAACGGCGTTTTTTATAACTCCCTTATACTCCGTGCCGGCTTCGGTAACCCCAAGGTGCATAGGATAAGAACACCTTTTAGAAACGTATTCATACGCTTTAATCATCAGCGGGACGGAAGACGCTTTTACCGACACCACGATATCGTTAACGCCGTATTTTTCTAGCATAGCGATTCTTTTAAGCGCGCTCTCGCCAAGCGAAACTTCGTTCTTGCCGTATTTATTTAAAAATTCTTTTTCGATACTGCCCGTGTTAGAACCAACCCTTACCGGAATTTTATTGTATTTAAGCGCGGTTGCCACTTCTTTTAGGTTATTTTCTCCGCCTATGTTACCAGGGTTAATTCTAATTTTATCCGCGCCACCATCAATAGATTTTAGCGCAAGGCGATAATCAAAGTGCACGTCGGCAACCAGTGGCATTTTGGTGTGTTTTTTTATTTCCTTAAAAGAAAGCGCGTCGGCTTCGTCTAAAACGGAAAACCTAAAAATATCGCAACCTGCATTTTCAAGTTCGATAGTTTCTAAAATTGCTTCTTTTAGGTTTGAAATTTTTTTAGTGGACATAGATTGAATAGCGATTTTTTCGCCACCGCCGATAACTAACCCACCGATTTTTACTTTATTGCTCATTTTTTTGCCTTTCTACTTTTTTATTATTTTAACATTATTTTATCATTTTGTAAAGGCTAAAAATAGTACGCAAAACAAAAAACCGCTACTCTCTTTTTTAGTAACGGTTTTTATTTAATTTTTTAGTATGATTTTTTGTTAAACTCCCGCTCTGCTTCTGTACATATATATCACGTCTTGGTAAAAATCATCTAGATACACTGCCAGTTTGCTTTCGTTTATTATATCTTGATACGCGGTAGATGCAGGCAAGGTGTTATAATAGTCGCACACGCAAGCGATAGCGTCTTCGTAATAGCCCATTTCTACTAATTGATCTTTAGAGAAAAACTCGGTGTTAATGTCAAGATATCTTAGCCTTAACGTCGCGTTAGTGGTTGCAACCGTGCCTTTATATCTTTGGCATTTTTCTTCTATTTGGTTGTTATACTTAAAGGCTTCTTTTTCGGCTTTTTCTTGCGCGTCGGTAAGTTCTAAAACCTTCGCGTTTATTTCGGCTTGCTCGATAGGTCTAAAATAATCTTCTGCGTTTTCTAATTTAACGGTTAAAGCCGAATCTTCCGCAGTTAGTTTTTGACGCTCGTTTTCTATACTTGCGTTTATTTCTGTAATTTTTTCGCTATACGCAATTTCGATTTCGAATAGTTTTCCAGAAAGCGTGCTAGAAAAGGTAAGCCCCTTTTTTTGCCCTTCTGCGTTTGCGGTTTTTATAGCGTTTTGATACTCTTTTTCACACGAACTTAAAAGCATAGAACGTTTAGTTTCAAGCCCTTTTAATTCTTCGGCTATAATTGTCTTTCTTTCGTTAATATTATAGGCAAAATCCGACCTTTCTCTTTGAAATTTAGGCGCTAAAATTATCTCGGCTTCCGCCCTTAGTTCTTCTTGTGTTTTAAGCGCAACCGTCATACGCGCAAGGGTTAGTTCTGGCAAGATAAAATCTTCATAACTATCCTTTCTAATTCGGTAATAGTAAAATATTTCTTTAAGAGCTTCATACATCTCTATTTTTGTAGTGGGTTTTTCGTATTGCATAATTTTTATTCTCCGTAAATTCTATATGTTATGACTATTTTTTCGGGCAACGAGTCTAAAATAGTTATCTGATAGGTTCTAGAAACCAAATTGCAAACTATCCTATTAGACTGCATAAAATAGTATTCTCTTTCGCCAAAATCGCCCTTAATTCTCATCATACACGGCGAAGAAATAAGCACGTCTATTTTAGTTATAGCCTTTACGCCCGCGCTATCCATACTAAGCGTTAGTTCATTTATTCCTAAACTAGCGTTTTCGTCTTCATTAGAAAGCGAAATAACGTATACTTTTTTTCCACTTACCGCGTAACCGTTTTCAGCAATGTCCGTATAATACTTTAACTGAAAAATTTCTTTCGTTAAAACGTTAACGGCAGTAAGTCCGGTGTTCGATTCGTCGCCTATAACGTAATACTCGCACATAGCAATATAGGTTGTTACGTAGTGTTTTTGTGGAAGACTAACGAATTTTTCCACCCTGCCGTTTTTATATTCAAAAACGTCGCCCTTGCAGTAAAAATACACGAAATCGCCTATTTTTTTAACGCTACCACTTTCGATATCTAAGTATGGGCTAACGACCTTTTTCAACGAAAAATCAAAGCAATCGCCTATGGTGCTAAGTGTGAAAATCGCGCTTCTAGTAAAGATAAGCACTTGGTTTTGCCCACCGACTAGACCTATAATATCTCCGTAATTTTTTTCAGTAAAAATCCCGTCGCCAGACGCAGTCATTTCTTCATCTATATCAAACGGAAAGGGTTTACTGATATATAGTTCGCGTCCCACCGAAACAAATAGCCTACCCGCGTGGAACAAATAGTTTTGCCCAAACACAATGCTTACTCTCTTTTTTGCGTTTAATAAGTACGCGTAATCGCTATCAATAACCAAAACGTCGTCTTGCCCGTTAACCTTAACTACTAATAGTATGGGTGGGGTGTAAAAATTGCGTTCTACTACTGCGGTCGCGTTATAATAGGTTATCAAATATAGTTTCCAGTCTGAGCCGTACACGTAAGTGTTGCCTAAAACGTGATATATTTTTTTCGCCGTAAAATTCGCCCCGATATATAAAGACGTTTCCGTCGCCACGAGTTTGCTTTTGGGCGCAACGTTAAAATCCTCTTTCGTAACCGTGTACTCGTGATTTTTTACGGATACTTTTTTTAATGAATTTATTACGTCTACGCCCATTTTCTTGCCACCGTTTTGCCGTTTTGTATTTTCGAACGGCTTTTTATCCCTTCTAGGTATTTTTCGTGGAACGCAACTGCCTCTAAGTAACGCGCTTCGCTAATACAATATTCAGCAGAAAGCCCGTAGGCAATAATAGTTTCAGTTATATCGTTTTGAGTATAGCCAACACTATCTTCTAAATCGTATTGAGCGGGGATATATTCGTATACTAGGTAATAGCACGGCGTTTTAGTTTTAAGCGCGTCGGGTTTTTGCGTATACGAAATGCTATTCTTATCTTTATCTAACGCCTCTACTATTCTAATCGCGTTTTCGGATAAGTTCTTAAACACAATCTCGGTTACCCCGCCAACTTCTTCGGTTTTTAGCATAGGAACGTAAGTGCTAGCAAGTTCGATGAGCATAGAGTTAAGTAGCGTTGTAAAAGCGTTAATCTCTCTTAGCGTGGTGTTATCGGCAAAATCGAGAGGCATTGCGAGCGCGGTTACTACGTTATCTTTACCAAGAAGCGTTGCTGAAATTTTTATAATATCTTTAACCTTCATTTATATATCTCCTGTTAAAATAATTGCCGAGCAATATTTTGCTCGGCAATTTCTCTGTGATTAGGCTTCTTGAATTTTAACGAGCGCGCCTTGACCGCTTGGGTTTGCGCAAAGTAAATCTGCATACTTAACAAGGGTTGCCGTGTAAACGGGTTTGCCTGGTTTTTGCTTTAATACTCTGCCGTTATCATCTTCAAGCCATTGCCAATCGCATAGTTGGTTAAGACTGAAATCTTTGGTGTTTAATAGATACATAGTGCCTTTAGGGCAGAATCTATCGGTTACTAGCGGAATACCGTTAAAACTAATAGACCTAAATCCGCCTTCGATATTAACCGTGCCAGCGTAGTAGGTTTTAGCGTTTAATAGTTCTAACACTTTGTTTCTTACGCCAACTGAACAGATAATCATATCTATTTGATTGCCGGATTTTTCTTCTACCATATCTATAACTTGTTGAATTTTTTCTAGCGTAAATTCGGTGCTTGCGTCTACCACGGTTGGATTTACAATATCGTGGTCGGCTCTTCTAAGCCCGTAAAGCGTTTCTCTTTCCATATCGAAAATTGCGCCAAGTCCGGTAAGTTCCTTATTGCACGAACCGTGCAAACAAATAGAATAGCCAGAAACGAAAATACTTTCTTCAATACCACCCGAAATAGTAATGGTTTTATTCACTCTGTCAATGCTTAAAATTTTTCTGCCTTTATAACTATCGTATACGCCACCTAATTCGTCAAGAAGGTCTATAATCATACCTACGAAAAGGTTTTGGGTGTTTCTAACCATAATTTTGCCGTTTGCTGCGCCGTCGAGTTTAGTTAAAATACCAGAGCCGTCGCCGAAAAGCATTCTTGACATATTGATAGAGCCCGATTTTACAAGACCGTCCATTTCGCTGTTAAGTAGGTTAACGAACGCGCCGGAATTGTTTTCTGACGCTCTTACCGCCTTATCAGAAATTTCGATAGAACCATAAATGTTTTTAAGTTCGGTTACGAATTCACAATAGCCGTTAGAAGATGCGGTTGGCAAGTCGCCGTCTTCGGTGCCTGCACCGATACCGCCGTTAATGCCTGAAATTGCAAGTTTTCTAACTTCCTTGCCCCACACGTTTTCGGTGCTGTGTTTAATTTTGGCAAAGAAAGGGTTTACGTAGTTGTTGAGTTGTTCTGACACCGCGTTAAGATAATAAGATTTAAGCGCGCTATCAGCGTTTGTTAAATTTACTGCCATAGTTTCTCCTTTAATGTTTATAGTTTAGTGTTTAGAAACTCTTTTGCGAGTTCCCCTGCTTGCTCGATAGTTTTAGGCTTATTAGTCGGAGATTTAACACCCGTGCCTATCTCGTCTAATACTATCGCGCTTGATTTAGAAGATAAAATTTCTTTTAAGTAGCCTTTAACGATTTCTTCTTTTTCTTCTTTGGTTATACTCTTTATCGTTTTATCTTCTTGGCTCTCTATAATTGGGGAATTGTCTTTCGGCGCATTTTCTCGCGTGGAATTTTCCTTGTCAACCATTTTAACTTTCTCTTCTAACTCTTTTATCTTCTGACAGCGTTTGGTAAATTCAGATTCTAAAGAATTATAAGCCGAAAGCAGAGCGCTAATATCTTTAAATTTCCCTAAAGAGACTTCCTTTTCCGTTGCGCCCTTATTTTCTTCGTTCACTTCCGTGACTTGCGCAGTAGTAGTGGTAGTTTGTTCAGTTGGGTTATTTTGCATATTTTATTCTCCTTTAATTTTTAGTTTTTGATTGTCTTTATGCGCTTTTATGTGCGCGAATAAGCGTTGTTTTTCTTCTTCTGTAAGTTCGTCGTATTCAGCGAAAACGTATCGTAAATGCTCGTCTATATGTATAGCGTCGTCGTCGATTTCTTCGATAGGCGCGCCGAGTTTTCTAATTTTAATATTTTCGTTTTTGGCTTTTTCTTCTTGCAATATTGAAAGCCCTTTTTGGCTTGCTAAATCAGAATATCCTAAAATTTCTAGCACTTTTTCTTTAACGGTTTGCCTAAGCACTCCGTCTTCGTCGGTAAGCAATCCGCCATCTAATAGTTTAAGCACGGTCTCTCTTTTAACTTCTTCGCTAAAAAACATTTGGTTTTCGCGTTCAAAATAAACTTCGTCTGAACTAACTGCGTTTTTATCTACGTAGTAAACGTGCTTTTTATCGTTCTTATCTTTATACTTAACCACCATAATCCCCGCCAAAAACTGAGAGTATAGCCTTAAAGAAAATTTGGCTATTTTAAGAAAACTCTTTCTAATTCTTTCAGCAGTCATATATAGCCTTTGGTTATCTTGTTCAATAAGAAGTTGCAACGCCGAACCACTTGATAGCCCTGCGTTTTTAGAACTTGAAGAAACGTCGCTAACACCACTTATCGAAACGAATTCGCTTAAAAGTTTATTCTCTTCATCGGAAAAATCGGCAGGCATAGATAACGGCGACAACATTTCAGGTTCTTTAGCGCCTTGCCTATACACTAAAATTTTGCCTGGTGCAAGCCCTTCGGTTTCAAGGTCGTCTAGGTCGATAGACCCGTCTTCTACCTTTAATACGCCGTTTGCAATTCGGTTTAAGAATTCGTGCTTTCTGTTTTTAACGGCGTTGTACGCTTTTTGAACGGGAATAAGTCTTTCGATTATGCTTGCGCCGAAGAAACTACCGCTAACGGGGTTACACTCTTGCTTGATAAACGGATAGCCGAAAGTTTTATTTTCCCCAACTCTATACGGCAATTCGCCGTAGTATAAAAGCGCATCGCCAGCAACGGTGATTAGTCTTCCGTTCTTAAATTCCTTGGTAGGTTTTTCGTATTTTTCGATAACCATAACGGCGTTTTCTAGCACTGTTGCGCTAGTTTTTTTACTAGTTGCGCTAATCTCTGCGCCAAAAACGTCTAGGTCTTTACCTACGAGTTCTACGCCGTATTTTTCCTTTATCTCTTTAACGGAAACCGCCCTTGCGTGAATAATGCTAGCGCAGTCTTCCACCCTTTCGGTAAAAAGGTTATCGGGAAAAATTTCGAACGGCGAAACGGATATTATTTTAACGTCGCCTTGCATAACTTCTACGCCGTTGTTTACTCCCACGAAATCGCCACCGTCGTTATTCCAAATAATCTTGTAAAAACCCGTTCCGCAAGTTTCGCTCCATAAGTTAGTTTTTTTGATAGCGTCTTGCGTGCTTTCCTTTGAAAAAAGTGATTTTAAGGCTTTTTCGGCGCTTTCTGCACCCTTAACGTCGGTGTCGTCTTCAGATTTAGACATAACCGAAACGTCTGTTTTAATCTTTGATAGCCTTGCTAGTCTGCTTTCTATAATAGGCGCAACGTGATTGTAAACGCCCCTTTCGCTCCACGAAAAATCGCCGAAATTGTTAGCGGTAACACCGCCGACTGTTGCGCTAGAATATTGATTGCCCGATAAAAAGTTCATGTTTTCTTGCCATTGTTTTTCTAGTTCTAGCCTTTTTGTTTGCCTTGAAGAAAAATCTTCGGTAATCTCTTTTATAAGGTCTTCCTTAAATTTTAGTTCGCGTTCTTGTTTTTCGCTTGTTTTTGTGTTTTTTTGCACTTGGTTTTCTCCTTTAATTCTATATCGTTTTCTTTAAGCGCAGTTAGTATGGCGTTTAGTTCGGCTTCGATTTCTTCGTCTGTCATGCTTTCAACGTCCTTGGATTTATCTAATTCTAAAAGAATTTTAAGCGCACTAACGTCGGGTGGAACGTTTTTTATCGTTACCTTTTTTTTGGTAAGCACAATTTCTCCCTGTTCGCCTTTTGCGTATTCTTCTACTACTTCTTTGCTGTCGTATCCTAAGGCGCGTTTTACTATTGCCTTTACTAGTCCGTCGCTATTTATTTCATTTTCCACGTCTTTCATTTAATATCTTCCTAAATAATCTTTCTTTGTCCTTTTGAACTTCGCTTTTAACGGGCTTTAACGGCTTGTTTTCAGGCTTGGTCATAAGGTAATACCTAAGTTCGTCTAAGGCGTGGTCGTCCGTTTTTTTAGGATTATCACCACTGCCCCAGCGATAGTTTTTTAGTTCTCTTATAAGGTTTACGCAGTTTTTAAATATATAAAGTTTCGGCTTGTTATTTTCGCCCGTAAGATATTGCTTTACGCGTTGAATACCCGTAAACATATCTTTATTCACCCTAGGATTACAAACGATACCGCAGTCTAAAAATAGTTCGGTAACGCTTTTATTGCTTGCTAGCGTGGTTTGGTTTGCAGCAGAGTCTATAAGCGCGTTTATCCTGCCTAAACTATCTTTTTTCCAGCCCAGCCTGTCGCTTATATTCTTTATCGCGTTAGAGTGATAATTAACGTCTTTTTTGGCTTCGAAATGCTCCGCCGTCACGTAAACGTTTCCGTCGTAATCCACGGCGTACCAGTGGCAAGAAAGCGGGTTGTTTAAGCCAGGGTCGATAGAGAGCGTGTCTTGCCAATCGGGTGGAACGTTAAACGGCTCTATAACGTGCAAGTTCTCGTCGAATTCGGGATAAACTAGCCCCGATTCACTCTTAAATCGCCCGTATCTTCTTGATTCTATTTGTGATTCAGTTAGGCTAGCAGTTAACGAAGAAATTGCTTCTTCGCTTAAAAACGGATTGTCTGCCCACTCCATAAATTCGCACCAAATTTCTTTTGAGTTAGAAACGTTAAGGTATATTTCGTCGTGGATAAAAGTTAGCCCTTTTAGTGGTGTCATCGTGCCGAAAATATCCCCGTTCCTATCAAGAACACGCATTAAGCACTCGTCGTAAATATCTTCGGGTGGTTCTTCGTCGAACCACACGAAATCAAGCGAACTGCCCTGAAATCTTTCTCTGCCTTGGTCGCAAGACTTAAAGCCGATAACTGAAATTCCGCCGAACACGTTTTTCACGTGGATTTGGTCTATAACGCCTAAATGCGGTGCGTCTTTTCGGCCACTTTGCATAACGATATCTTCTATCCAGTAAGGGCTTAAATACTGCAAAATTTTTGCCTGCGCTACGTCTCTTTGCACTTGTGTCGTTAAAGACACCACCCACCCGAACGTGTTTTTTCGATTTTCGCGGTAAGGGTGAACACCGCGCGTTATGTAAACGCATTCTACCGCGCCACACTCGGTTTTTCCACTACGGTTACCACCAAACACCCACCTGTTTTTTTTGGGGCATTTGTGAAAGGCTATCTGCTTTTGATGCACCTTTTCGCCTGTATTATATCTTGCTAAAAAATTTGCACTCTCGCGCTTTTTCTTTTCTTTATATAGTTTTTTTAAGCGATTAACGATTTGGTCTTTTTCTAACATTTCGGGTGCATTATAACCCCTATTTCTATAAAAAAAAGGCTTATATGACTGCAAAACGTAAAAAAATTTAAAATAAAAAAAGCCTTGTTTTTTTATAAAACAAGACTCGTTTTTTCGTCGTTTATTATTCAATTTCGGTGGTGGTAATCAGGCTATCTTGGTCAGATAATCGCTTTTTTTCGTTAAAGTATCTTATCACTACGCAACAAACTACCGCAACAAGCGTTACTAGCCAAGTAATCGGGTAACAAACGTAAAGCATTGATAGCGTTGGGTTTAGCGGGAATATTAGTTTTATCCATAAAACTCTAACAAGGCACACGCCTACAAGCGTTATTATCATTGCCGTTATGCTCTTATTAAGACCGCGAAGCGCGTATGCAAAAAAGTCCATCATAGAACCTATCGTAAAGGTAGTAAGCATTATTTTAGAACGCAAAGCAGTGTATTCCATCGCTTGTTTCTCGGTGAGCATTAACCTAGAAAAAGGCGCTGTTATAAGTATTAGCGCAGTGCTAACGATTGCGCCCGTTATAAGTATTAAAATTAGCCCCGAGAAAATAGAATTTCTTATACGCTTAAAATCTTTTGCGCCGTAGTTTTGGCTGATAAACGACACGCTCGCTTGCGAAATCCCCGGAAGAACTTGACCTATAAAGTGTTCTAGTTGTTTAGCGCAAGTATCGCCTGCCATAACGGCGTTTCCAAAACTATTTACGGTTGATTGTATTAAAACGTTAGAAATCCCAAATAGCGCGCTTTGCACGCCAGACGGAATACCAACAAGCGAAATTTCCTTAAATTCTTCTGTGTAAAAACGGATATATTTTTTTTCTAACTTAACAACGCCGTCTTTGTTTTTTATAAGCAGTCTTAAACACATTACGGCTGAAAACGCCGTTGAAATAACGGTTGCTATTGCAACGCCTTCTACGTCTAGCCCGAAAAGTAAAATAAATACTATATTAAGCAAAACGTTCATTGCGCCACCGATTGATAGGTAGATAAAAGGTCTAAGCGTTTCGCCCGACGCCCTTAAAATAGCAGCGGAAAAGTTGTAAAGAAGTAGCGCGGGTGCGCCTATAAAATAAATAACTAAATAATTAGTAGCGTAGGATAAAACTTGCTCGTCGCAGTTCATTAAAACTAAAAAGGTTTTAGAAAGCGAAACGCCTATAATAAGCAATAAAATTCCGCCAACGATAGCCGTAAAAATAGAAACCCCTACCAGTTTTTTAACTTTTTCGTTATTTTTACTGCCAAGAGCCCTAGCCACTACTATATTAACGCCAACTGCTAGCCCTGTAAAGAGCGAAACGATTAGGTTAACGAGCGAAGAACTACTGCCCACGCCCGCCACCGCGTTATCGTTGGTAAAAACACCTAAAATGGTTACGTCTGCCGTGTTAAAAAGCACTTGCAGAAGGTTCATTAGTATTAGCGGAATAGCAACTTTAATTGTCTGTTTTAGTATAGGACCTTTTGTCATGTCCATTTCTAGTGTTTTAGCCATAACGCAAAATTTTCCTACGATTAGAACTCTACTGGGCTTGAATTTTTATAAACGGTGAACCTAATGTTTAATCCGTTGGTTTCTATAACGCCACTTAAAACTTCACACGTAAAGTTAGGTAGTTTATCAAGATTTTCGTAAAATACTTCCGCCCCGCCGTCTGCGTCTACCTTGGTAACGTAAACTTCGGTGCAGTATGGTAGCATAGTTTTATAGAACATTGCACCGCCTATAACGAACACGTCGTCTGGGTCGTAATTTTTTAGTGTTGCTTTTAGTTCTTCTATGCTGTCAACGATAATGCAATCGTCCCTCTTTTCTCCGCCGGGAAACAAAACGATATTAGTTCTGTTTTTAAGCGGTTTGCCGTTAGGAAAAGATTTTAGGGTGTTAGAACCCATAATAACTACTTTGTTTAGCGTTTTTTCTCTAAAATATTTCATATCCGCTGGAAGAGAAAAAAGCAAATCGTTCTTTTTGCCTATTCCCCAGTTTTTATCTACTGCAACTATTGCTTTCATTAGATTGCCACCTCGAATTTTTCGTCTATTTTGTTAAACTTATAATCAACCAAACTAAAATCGTCTACCGTGAACTTATAAAAATCTTTCACGTCGGGATTTATTATTAGTTTAGGCGCTTCAAACTGCTCGTTTTTAAGCATTTTTTCTACTACCGGTATGTGCCTATCGTATATATGCGCATCTGCTATAACGTGCACTAGTTCGCCTACCTTTAAGTTCGATACTTGCGCTAGCATGTGTAGTAAAATAGCGTACTGAACAACGTTCCAGTTGTTAGCAACAGCCACATCGTTACTTCTTTGGTTTAGTATGCCGTTTAAGGTGTTGCCAGAAACGTTAAAGGTCATAGAATACGCGCATGGATATAGGTGCATTTCGTTAAGGTCTTGAAAAGTGTAGATGTTAGTCATTATTCTACGGCTGTGCGGATTGTTTTTAAGGTCAAAAAGCACTCTATCAACTTGGTCGAAATCGCCTTCTTTATACTTGTGTTTAACGCCTAATTGATAACCATACGCTTTGCCGATAGAACCCGTTTCGTCTGCCCAACTATCCCAAATATGACTGTTAAGGTCGTTAACGTTGTTAGATTTCTTTTGCCAAATCCAAAGAATTTCGTCTATTGCAGACTTAAAAGCAGTTCTTCTTAGGGTAAGAATAGGGAACTCTTTAGTTAAATCGTATCTATTAACAAGGCAAAACTTTTTAACGGTGTGCGCGGGCGTTCCATCGTGCCATTTTGGGCGAACGGGATAATCAGTATCCCAAACACCTTTATTGATAATTTCCGTACAGTTTTCAATAAAAATTTTATCTGCTAAACTCATAAATTTCTCCCTTAAAGTTTATCTAATATTTATCTTAAAACGCATCTTTGCTAATTTTTTTCCATCTATTCGCTATGAACCTATAAGCGATAGGTTTTGGGCAAATTTTGAGCAAAAAGTTCAGTAGTTTGTTAAAAAAGCCCGGGATATATTTTAACTTTTTCTTGTCGGCTTTTTTTAGAGATTTTTTTGCTAGTTTTTCGGGGCTCATCTTAGAAAGTTTGCCCCAAATCCCTTGCCCTTTTATGTCTTCTATAATATCGGGGCGCGTTGGCACTGCGCCAGGCATAACCACCGTTACGCTAACGCCTAAATTTTTCAGTTCGTATTTAAGCGCTGTAAAAAAACTAACGAGCATGCTTTTACTTGCGCTATAAATCGCAAAATACGGCATCGGCGTTGCGCCCGACATACTGCTAATAACTAAAATCTTGCACTTTTCTGCCCTATAATCTAATAGCGCGCGAGTTAAACTTATAGTGCTTTCTACGTTAACTCTAATCTGAAAGTGTATTTTATCTAACGAATAATCTAAAAATCCTTTTTGCGTGTCTACGCCTGCAACGTGATTTATTCTAGATAGTTTTACGCCTTGATTTTTTACGTATTCAATAAGCGATAATCGGCTATCTTCTTTGGTTAAATCACACGCAAAGGTTAAAACCTTAACCTTAAACTTGCTTTCGATTTCGGCTTTAAGGCTATCTAGTTTTTCCTGACTACGCGCCGTTAAAAATAGGTTTTCGCCACGGCTTGCAAGTTGAAAAGCAAATGCTTTGCCTATCCCACCGCTCGCTCCACTAACGTAAGCGTAGTTCATGCTACTTGGTTATCATAACCTTACTGCTAACTCCGTCTATCATACCGAGTTTGCCAGAAAGGCTGTTTAGAACTGTTTGCGGAGCGTCTAACATAACGCTAATAAGGTTTACCTTTTTTTCCCTATACGGCAAGCCGAGCCTACCCAAAACGAATTCTGCGTAATCGTGAAAAATAGCGTTTACGCGTTCTACCGCGTCTTTGTTTTTTATAACTACTGCAACTATTGCAATTTTGTTTTCAACGTTTTCCATAGTAGATTCCCCTTTACATTATATAATAACACATTAAGCGTTTATAAGCAATCAAAATCCAAATTTTTAACGCACGATTTTAACTTTTCTATCGCCTTTTTTTCAATTCTAGATATATAAGAACGTGAAATTTTTAGCATTTTGGCAACTTCTCTTTGCGCGTAATTCTTTCCGCCGTTTAGCCCGTATCTAAGCGATAATACCGTAAACTCTCTCTTTGATAGATTGCTTTTTATAAAGTTAATAAATTTTTCGCGTTCTATGCTTTTATCCACTTCTCTTATAACGCTGTCTTCTTCGGTATACAATAGGTCGATTAGTGATAGTTCGTTGCCGTCTCCGTCAGAGCCAACCGAATCGTAAAGCGAAACGTCTAGAGAGAACTTTTTGTTGCTTCTAAGTAGCATTAGTATTTCGTTTTCTATACATCTAGACGCAAAAGTTGCAAGGCTATTGCCCTTTTCGGGGCTAAAATTATTAACCGCCTTTATAAGCCCTATACTGCCAACTGAAATAAGGTCGTCGGTTTCGGCTACGCCCGAATATTTTTTCACTATGTGCGCAACGAGGCGCATGTTGTGCGTTATTAGTTTATCTTTTGCGTTTTTATCGCCCTTGCTTGCTAAAATAACGTATTTTTCTTCGTCTTCCTTAGAAAGTGGTTTAGGATACGAACTACCACCCACTATCGCACCGCAAAAAAATTTTAATTTGCAAAGCAAGAACAAAATTCCATCAAAAAACATATCGCACTCCTTTAAGGTTTTTTATATTTTATGACGGCTTAAAATTAAAAATTATAAAAGGCAAGTACAAAAAGTCATATAACTATTTACTTTTTGTTTTACTAGGGTATTATAGTCGTGGCGTTTGGAATTTTACTTTGGAGGAAATGGCTATAGAAAAATATTATTATATAAATAGGTTTACTTTCTACGAAAGAATTAGACTGCACAGAGAGAAATATTTACTAGGCTAACTTCTCTAAGGTGGAAGTGAGGTCTTAAATATGAATTTTGATATCGTTAAACAACTTTTTACAGAATATTCCTTTTATTCGATTTTCGTTTCGATTTTTATAGGAATTTTATTTTTAGTTTTGGATAAGCCACTTTCAAAATGCCCCAAAATACTAAAAAGTTATATGCCTATGCTGTTTAGCATTACCGCGATAGTTTTATTAGATTACTTTTTCGTTAAACAATCTTTTATGTTAAAAGAAAGTTTAGCAGTTGGCGTTTTTTGTGGTTCATTGTCATACGCCGTTACCGCGTTTTTTAGAAAACCTGGAAAAAGCGGGGCGTCAAACCGTTCGGTTTTAGAACTTTCTTTAATCGAAATAATAAACGACTTTGCCGACGAAGACACCGCAAGCCTTATAGCCAGCGAAATAATCTATGAAATTAACCAAACTTCTTCGCCTAAAACCCTTGTTGCAGAAGACGTTATAAACGCGCATTTTAAGAATAAATTAGAACCAAACTCTTTGGTGCTTCTTAAATCGCTTATTTCTATCGCGCTAACTTCTCTAAAAGAAAAATCGTAGATTAAGAATAAAACGAAAAACGGACTGCTTTGCCGATTTTATTATTGTAATTCGGCTATTGCAGTCCTTATTTTTTTACATAAAAATATTTTATTGCCCTATACTATGCGTATGAAATTAAGCGTTAACTTAAACGAAAATATTGACAGGCTAAAAGCAGAAATCAGTTCCGACGACGTGATTTTTATGCCCTTTACAAGCGAAAACACGCGCGCGTATATCGTTTATATCACCGATATCGTTGATAAAGCGCAGATTAGCGAGTTTATTATTAAGCCCTTAAAACTATTTAAGCCAACTTCTAATAATAGCGAAGAAATTAAGAAAAATTTTCTATCCCCAGACCTTAAAGAAATTTATAATCTTAAAGATTGCTCTTTTGAAGTGGTTACCGGTAGCACCTTACTGATAATCGACGGGTGCAACGTGGCGTTTAGTTTCGCGCTTAAAAAGTTTGAAAAACGCGCCATAACCGAGCCCCCTACTTCTACCGTTATCAAAGGGCCGAGAGAAGGGTTCGTTGAAAGCCTAGCCGTTAACGTTAGTATGATGAGAAGAAAATTGCAAACGCCAGACCTAAAATTTATAAATCTTTCGGTTGGGAAGTATTCTTCTACTTCGATTTCGATTTGTTATATAAAAGGTATCGCAGACGAAAAACTTATTAAAACCTTAAAAGAAAAACTGCAAAAAATCAATATCGACGCCGTGCTAGATTCTTCTTACGTTTCTAAAATGCTCGGCGTGCATAAGCACTCTATTTTTAAGCAAGTGGGCAACACCGAAAAGCCCGATATACTTTCCGCCAAAATTTTAGAAGGCAGAGTTGCCATTTTCGTAGACGGCTCTCCCATAGCGTTAACCGTGCCGTATCTTCTTGTAGAAGATTTCCAAAGCCCTAGCGATTATTATTCTTCTTCGTATAGCGCAACGGTTTATAGATTTATAAGAATAATTTCTGTAATGCTATCCTTGTTTTTGCCCTCTTTTTACGTGGCTAGCGAACTTTTCCATTTGCAGTTTATACCACTTTCTTTTTTACTCACCATAGAAAATAGCATAAAAGGCATACCTTTATCCCCCAGTTACGAAATATTCTTTACCTTGCTTATATTCGAAATATTAAACGAGGCGAGCGTTAGAATGCCTAAATACGTGGGAATGGTTGTTTCTATCGTTGGCGGTTTGGTGCTTGGCGAAACGGCTGTGAACGCTGGGATAATTTCTGCGCCAACGCTTATGATTATAGCCTTTTCGGGTATTTGCCTTTATACTGCGCCCGAACTAGTGCAGACTTTTTCGTTAATAAGATTTTTGCTTTTGATAGTGGCAGGCTCTCTTGGTGGATACGGCTTGCTTTGCACCACGCTTTTAATAATAGTGTATCTAGTATCGTTTGAAAGTTATAACGCGCCTATACTTGCGCCACTTTCTCCGCTAATTAGAAAAGACCTAAAAGATAGCGTGTACAAAGGATTTTTAATCGGGCACAAACTAAGACCGTTATCGTTAAACAACAAAAACAAAACCAGACTAACGGGAGAAAAATATGGCAACTAAACAACTAAGAACCAGACAAATTTGCTTGTTTTTTATGGCGTTCACCTTTATAAATAAAATATTTACCTTGCCAAGTATAATTGCAAGCGTTTCTAAAAACGATTTGTGGATATCCTGCTTTTTTAACGTTTTATTAGACGGCTTTACTTTGATTTTAATGCTGATATTATCTAAAAACACCGACCAAGATTTTTTCACTATGCTAGAACGCTTATTCACAAAAACGGGCGCTAAAATAATTTCGTGCTTTTACTTTTTATACTTCTTTTCTAAAAGCGTTTTGCCCATTATAGAACAAAGAGAATATATCGAACTAACACTTTATATCCCAAACCCGTCTTTTATATATTTTCTGCCTTTTTTTATCGTTTGCTTTTATATCGCGACCAAAAAACTAAGAATTTTAGGTAGACTAGCAGACGTGTTGTTTTTATCGTCTGCGTTAGGTTTTATCGTACTTATGGCGCTTTCAGTTCCGCACGCCGATTTTTCGAACACGCTACCTATCGGAGTAAATGGTTTAAGCGCGATTATAAAAGGAAGTTTTTTATCGCTCGCTTGGTACGGAGACGCGCTCTACTTTCTTTTCTTTATCGGAAATTTTAAGCGCGCTAAAAAAGACGGAACTAAAATCACCGTGGCGTATTTTATTAGTGGGATTATAGTAGTTTTGTTCATGGTGGTGTTCTACGGAATTTTTACTTCGATAGCGTATAGGCAAAAATTTTCTTTAACTGAAATTTCTAAATACACTACCATAATAAATAGCACGGGCAGATTCGACTATTTTGCAATACTAATGCTACTAGTATCTAACGTGGTAACGCTATCGATTCCGCTATATTTTTGCGCTAAACTTTTAGACCATATCTTTAACGTTAAGTATAAGTATCTTTCGCCTGCAATAGTATCCGTTTTATCGCTTACGTTAACACTCGTTTTAACCGAACGGATTTTTTCGGCGCAAAAGATTATTATAACTCTGTTTGGTATATTTTACGTTTTAATGGCGAACGTTTTGCCTGTAATACTATTGCTTATATCTAAAAGGAGAAAATATGAAAACTCTTAAAACCAAGGTTGTTATCGCGCTAATTTTTGCGCTGTTTATATTCTTTTTTTCTAACGATTTTGGGCTTGTGGATATAGATAAAACCGCTATAATCGTTGCTCTTGCCGTTGATAAAGGCGATAGCAATCCCTACGAAGTAACCGCCGAAATAGCCGTGCCCGAAGCAACCGACCAAAACAGCGAAACTAAAAACGCGCAAGTTACCGGTCGCGGAGACACCATCGGCGAAGCCCTTAAAGAAGTAAGCGATTTAACGGGTTGGTTTCCGCAACTAAATTTTTGCAACCTGATAATGATTTCTAACGATTTAAGCACCGAAAACGTGATTAAAATTCTCAATTATTTTGCAGTAACTTTTAGAGTGCAAGATTCCTGCCTTATCGCAATGAGTGATGGCCCTGCTAAAAGCGTTTTAGAAGATTCTTCGCCGTTAGACGATATAGCGTCTTTTGCAATACAAAAAATACTGCTAAAACAACCGGGATTCGATAAAAACGTTTTAGACAACAACGTTAAAGATTTTTGCGTTTCTTACTATAACCCTGCGTCTTCATCATATATGCCCATAATATCAAGGCAGACCGTTAAAGAAAGTTCTAGCGTAAAAAATGGTGGTAAAGGTCAAAACGGCGGTAGCAGTAGCGAGAGTGGGCAAGGCGATTCTTCTAGCAATAAAAGTGGGAACTCTGCTAATGAGAAAATAGTGTTTTCGGCAAGAAGAACCGCGCTTTTTAAGAACGGAATAAAAACTGGCGAACTTTCAGAAAGCCAAACCCTTGCGCTTAAAATTCTTAAACACAACGTTAAAGGCACCACTTACCCCGTAGAAAAAATTTATATCGGCAAAGAAGAAAACCAAAACTACCTTTTAACTATTCTTAAAAACAAAGCAAAAATCAAAGTAATGCCAAACGTTGATAAGATAGACCTTGATATCCAAGTAGACGTTTTTTGCAAGTTATCCGATACTAGTGGGCGAACAATAGACCCTTCGGTTGCAAAAAATACGCCCCTTCCACAAGAAGTGCAAGAGGCGTTTAAGAATAAACTTACTGATGAAATTTTTTCGCTAATAGATACTAGCGTAAACTCTAATTGCGATTTTTTGAATATAGAACGTAACCTATATAAATATCACCAAAAAGATTACTATAAATTTAAGGATAAATATTTAAGCGTGCTGTCGCCCAACGTTAGCGTTAACGTCAGTGGGCAAAAATAACTAGGCGTTTACCATTTTTTTAGCAATCTCTTGCGCGTTTGCGCCGTTTATCACACTTTCAATACCGCTAAACGCGCTTTCGATTTCAGGCAAGCAAAACCTTTTGCCGTTTAAGGCGTTTTCGAAACGCTCTACACTATCACTCGCAAAAAAATCGCCGTGAATTTTTGCGTTCTCGATAATGCCACCGTTTAGGTCGAAACAAACCGAAATCACGCCGAACGTAAAGAGCATATCTATTTTATTTTGCCCTTTTGGCGAACGCCCTATATTCCACTCGTAAGTAGAATACTTTTTATCTTTTAACTCGTTTATTTTAGCGATATCTTCGCTAGTAAAACTATACGACTTATACTTGTTTTCAAAATGCGCTTTGAGCCCCAAGAAAAATTCTTGCACCGAAATTTGCGATTTTAAGTGATTAACCACGTTCGTAACCCTAGATTTCACCGATTTTATACCCTTAGACTCTATTTTAAGTTTGTTAGGTTTTAGGGCGTTTTCTAGCGCGGAAAGTTCACTGCTAAATAGCAGTGTACCGTGAAATAATATGCGGTTTTTATATACCGTTTGCGCCGTGCCGGAAATTTTAAGTCCGTCAACTAAAAGATCGTTCCTGCCCGAAAACTCGGCTTTAACGCCAAGACTTGAAAGGTATTCTACAACGGGCGCAGTGAACTCAGAGTAGTGGTTAATTTCGTTATTATACGGCGCAATAAGCGTATAGCAAACGTTGCCGAGGTCGTGATATACTGCCCCGCCACCAGTTTGACGCCTTACCACCTTAATATTCTTTTCGTTAACGTAGTCGAAGTTTATTTCTTCTAATGCGTTTTGGTTTACCCCCACTATAACCGACGGCGCGTTTTGCCAAATGTAAACGATATTTTTATCGGTATGCTTTAATAAATATTCTTCGCTAGCAAGGTTAAAATAAGGGTCTACAATATCGCTAAAAATAAAAACAAAATCTTTCATAATAAAAATACATCGGGAGCAAGAAATTCGCTCCCGATACGTGTTTTTTGTTATACACCTTTCTTTGCTTTACGTAAAGTTTCAGCAACAGAAGTGTTGGTTTTAGAAACGTGTCCTTTAAGCGGTAAGATTTTATCGTTGATGTAGTCGATAATCCATTCTGCTTGTGGGAAGAATTCTCCGTCGAATTCGTATGGAGGAGTAATCCAGTTTTGCGCACCGCAAACAACTGGTGGAGCATCTAGATAATCAAAGCACATTTCGGTAATGTTTCTAGCAAAGTCGTTAAGGATAGAACCCCTAGCGCAAGCATCAGATGCAAGAATAATTCTGCCCGTCTTTTTAACAGATTCAACAACTTTTTCGTAGTTGAATGGAACGATTGACCTAGCATCGATAACTTCTGCTTCTACGCCGTATTTTTCAGAAAGAGTTTTAGCGGCAGCCATTGCTCTATAAAGGGTTGCACCGATAGTTAAAATAGTAACGTCACTACCAACTCTCTTAACGTCTGGTTCGCCAAGAGGAATTTCGTAATAGCCTTCTGGAACGCCTTCTTTTCTAAATTCTTCGCCGATATCGTAAATTCTTTGGCTTTCAAAGAACACAACAGGGTCGGTGCCGTTAAGCGCAGCGTTCATTAAACCCTTAGCGTCGTATGGGGTTACAGGGAAACATACTTTTAAGCCTGGAACGTGAGCAGGAAGTGCTACCCAGTCTTGAGAGTGTTGCGCACCGTATTTAGAACCAACAGAAACACGAAGAGTTACAGGCATTTTAAGAATACCACTACTCATTGCTTGCCATTTAGCAAGTTGGTTAAAGATTTCGTCGCCCGCTCTGCCCATAAAGTCAGCGTACATAAGTTCTACTATAACTCTACCACCGCATAAGCCGTAGCCTACTGCCGAAGAAACGATAGCCGCTTCTGAAATAGGAGAGTTGAATAATCTGTGGTATGGAAGAACTTCGGTAAGTCCTTTATAAACTGCGAACGCACCACCCCAATCTCTTACGTCTTCGCCGTAAGAAGTTAAGGTTGGGTCTTTATAATATCTGTCGATAATTGCTTCGAATAAACCGTCACGAATATTGTAACGTTTCATGTTAGAAACAGGTTTGCCGTCTTTGTCGAAAGCGTAACGAAGTTTGCCTGCAATTTGTTTAACTCTTGGGCTTTCTTCTTTTGGAAGAAGAACGTCTTTACCAACTTCTATTGGTCTATCTTCCATTTTTTCGATAGCACCGTTAGAGAACATAATGCCTTCGATATAATATGGATCAGCCTTAAAGTCGTGGTATGGTGATTCAACAGGGTCAGCAGCAAGTTTGCAAAGTTTAAGCATTCTTTCAGAGATGCTTGCCAAGATATCGTCGAATTTAGAATCTGATGCAACCTTAGCGTCAACAAGTGCTTTACGATAGGTAACGATTGGGTCGTATTCTTTCCAAGCGTCAACTTCTTCTTGCGTTCTGTAACTCATAGCGTCTGATGGAGAGTGTCCGCCGTAACGATAAGTAACAACGTCTAGCATTGCTGGGCCTTTGCCTTCAAGCAAGAGTTGTTTTTTGCGTTTCATTGCTTCGATAACTGCTAGTGGGTTAAAGCCGTCGATTCTTTCTGCGTATAATTGTGATGGAGATACGCCAGCACCAAGACGAGCAAGGAAATCATAAGCCATGGTTTCACCACGGGTTTGACCGCCCATACCATAGTCGTTATTAAAGAAGTTAAATAGAATTGGAAGACCGCCTTTCTTTTCCCAAAGAGTTCTGTATTGATCCATTGATGCAAAGTTCATAGATTCGTAAACAACGCCACAACCAACAGCGCCGTCACCTACGTTAGAGATAACGATACCAGGTTTGTCGTTTGCTTTTTTGTAAAGAGCAGCACCAAGAGCAACCGGAGCAGCACCACCAACGATAGCGTTGTTTGGATAAATACCAAATGGCAAGAAGAACACGTGCATAGAACCGCCCATACCTCTGTGGAAACCAGTTTTACGCGCGAAAATTTCGCTCATAAATCCGTATAGTAAGAAGTCTATTGCAAGGTCTTTAACGTTGCCGGTTTTGTTTAGTTTTTCAACCGGAGCAAGAGTTTCGCCGTTCATAAACTCTTTCATGATTTTCATAAGTTCAGCATCAGAAAGTTTATTGATTGATGCAAGACCTCTTGCTAAAACTTCGCTGTGGCTACGGTGAGAACCGAAAGTCATATCGTCAAGGTCTAGGATATACGCTTGACCAACAGCCGCTGCTTCTTGACCGATTGAAAGGTGTGCAGGGCCTGGATAACTGTGCTTAAAGCCTTGATATTCGCCTTTAAGTTTGATAACGTTAATCATGCTTTCGAATTCACGAAGAACTGCGATATCGTTAAAAATTCTTACGAAATCGTCGTTAGAAAAGTTTTTCTTTTCATCTTGAATAGTTTTGTTGTATTGGTTTACAGGGATATCTTCGAAAGAGATTTTACCCGCTTTACGTAATTCGATAGGATCAACGAATAATTGTTTAGACATATTATATTTTCTCCTTAATAATTTTTAACTATATTTGAAAAATCGCTTCACGAACGATTTCGCATACCGTTGGGTGTGGGAACACTAGTTTTTTAATGTTCTCGATATCTACTTCTAGGTCTATCATAGCAGAAACTGCAACGATAAATTCGCCTGCGTAACTACCGATAACGTGCGCGCCTATAAGCGTGTTGGTTTTGTTGTTTACTACTATCTTGCAAATGCCGTCAAGCGAAGTGTTTTCTGCAATGTATCTACCAGAATAAGTTAGTGGAATTGATACTTCCTTAACGTCTAACCCCTTTGCTTTTGCAGATTCTAGCGTTTCGCCAACGCTACCAACTTCTGGGTTAGTGTAGATAACTGATGGAATAACGTTATAACGCATAAAGTCTTTTTTGCCAAGAATATTATTGATAGCAACTTCGGCTTCGCGGTAAGCGGTATGCGCAAGCATAACCTTTCCGTTAACGTCGCCAACAGCGTAAACGTTTGCAATGTTGGTTCTCATAGCGTCGTCGGTAACGATTGCACCGCGTTCGATATTAACGCCGATATTTTCTAGGCCTATACCTTGGGTAACTGCCCTACGCCCGATAGAAAGTAAAATCTTGTCAGCGTTTACTTTTTCGGCTTTGCCGTTTCTTTCGAACACTACGCCGTCTTTTTCGATAGCGGTAACCTTAGAGCCAAGGTTAAAGATAACGCCTTTCTTTTCGAGTGATTTTTGCAAAATTGAAGAAATTTCTTTTTCAGTAGGGCCTGCAATTTTATCAAGCATTTCTACAACGATAACTTTGCTACCAACCGAAGAGAAGTAACTTGCCATTTCTAGCCCGATAACGCCACCGCCGATAACTACTAGCGTTTTAGGAATTTCTTTAAGTTCTAAAACTTCTCTGTTAGTCATAACAAGTCCGGTTGCGATTTGGTCTTTAAGCCCCGTGATTGGTGGAACTACTGGCATAGAACCGGTTGCAACGATAAGGCGCTTTGCCAAGAATTTTTCTTCGCCCGCTTTGATAACGAAACCGTCGTCCGTTTTGCTTTCGATAAAGGCTTCGGCAACTTTCATAGTAACTTTGTTTCTCTTTAAGGTTGCTTTAACACCGCTAACAAGCATTTTAACAACGCCGTTCTTTCTCTCTACCACGAACGCTTGGTCGATAGAAGTTGCACCTTCTACCTTAACGCCGTAAGCGTTTGCGTGGTTAGCGTAGTCTAAAACTTTTGCAGAGTTTAGAAAAGTTTTAGAAGGAACGCAACCTTCGTTAAGGCAAACGCCACCGAATTCTCTTTTTTCAATTACAAGGGTTTTAAGACCTGCGTGTCCTGCGCGTTCAGCGGCAAGATATCCACCCGGGCCACCACCTAAAACGATTAAATCATAAGTTTCCATATTGTTCTCCTATTATTAAATACACTTTGCGTCTGCAAGTAGATTAAAACTGAAATTTTCAAGATATTCTTTAAGTTCTTTAAGGAATCTTGAAGCAGGTGCACCGTCAAGCGCTCTGTGGTCGTATGAAAGTGAAAGGCTCATTGATTGATATGGTATCATTTCGCCGTTCTTGCCAAGTTTAACCCTAGTTTCAAGCGCGCAAACGCCTAAAATACCAGTTTGTGGTGGGTTAACAACAGGGGTGAAACTTTCAATGCCCATAGTTCCAACGTTACTGATAGTGAAACTACCACCGGTTAAAAGTTCTGGTGATAACTTGCCGTCGATAGCGTCGGTAGAAAGTTTTTTAGATTTAACTGCAATTTCAGAAAGACTCATAAGGTCTGCACCGAACAAGGTTGGAACTAATAGTCCGCGTGGAGTATCGGTTGCAATACCCATATTAACGTGTTCGAAATAGCGCATTGTGTCGCCGTTAAGTAGGTGCGCGTTAAGGTCTTTATGTTTTTTAATTACCCTAGATACTGCAAATACTATAATATTGTTTACGGTAATGTTAGGAAGTTTTAGTTTTTCTGCATTATCTTTAAGGTATTTTCTAAATTCCATAATATTAGTGCAATCGAAAGAAATTGTGTGGGTTAATTGAGCCATAGTAGATAAACTCATAACCATATTCTTTGCGATAACCTTTCTAATATTAGACATTTTTTGGTCGGTAAACGCTTTAACGTCTACGTTTTCAGCAGTAGGTTTAGCCGTTGCAACAGGAGTAGAAACGGTTTCAACACTAGGTTTATTAACGCTTGCTTCTCTAACGTCGCGCTCGATAATTCTTCCGTTTGGTCCGGTTGGGGTTGCGTCTTTAAGGTCTACGCCAAGTTTAATTGCTAAATTTTTAGCCCTTGGAGAAGCAAAAATCTTTCCGCTATCATTTGCGGTTGCAGTTGCAACAGGTTTAGCAGTTTCAACGGGTGCACTAGCGGTTGCAACGGGTTTAACTTCGGTTGGGGCGGGCGTAGCGTCAACAGCGCCGTCTGGTGCGAAGAACGAAACGTCGTCGCCTTTTTTACCGATAACTAAAACGTTGTTAAGAACTGGAACTTCGTCGCCTTCGTTATAGAAAAGAACTAAAACTTCGCCTTCGAATTCAGAAGTTTGGTCGAACGAAGATTTATCGGTTTCATAAGAGAATAAAACGTCTCCTACTTTTACCATATCGCCAACTTTAACGCTCCATTTGGTTAGTATACAACTTTCTACGGTGATACCTGCTTTTGGCATTAAAACGCCGTTAGAAGTTGCAGGTTTTTCGCCTTTTGCTTTTGGCGCTACCGGTGCGGTTTCTACTGGTTTAACTTCGGTTGGGGCAGGTTCACTAGGTGCACCGTTTGGTGCGAAAGAAGAAACGTCTTCCCCAGCGTTACCTATAACTAAAACGTTGGTAAGAACTGCAACTTCGTCGCCTTCGTTTGCGAAGATAGCAAGAACTTCACCTTCGAACTCAGATGTTTGGTCGAACGCCGATTTATCAGTTTCGTAAGAGAATAAAACGTCTCCTACTTTTACTTTGTCGCCTACCTTAACGTTAAGAGTGGTTAAAATACAACTTTCAACGGTAATACCGGCTTTTGGCATAAGAACTGGATTAGCCATGATACACTCCTTTAATTATATTTTTTTAGCATTTGCTAGCAAGAATTTTTCTGCTTCGTCTGACCAAATGCCGTTGTGTTTTTTACAAATTTCGTCTAATTTCTTAAATAGTGGGTCGGTTTTGCCCTTTTCTTCGAAATCAACGATAGCCGTCATCGGCATAGAAATTTGGGTGTAAACGAGTTTTTTAGCACCCTTAATTTTCGGTAGATTTAACGTGGTTTCTACAACGCTGTCTAGTCCGCCAACGTGAGAAATCATAATTGATGGGTTAATTCTGCCTTCGCCTGCAAGTTTAAGCGCTTCTTTAAGGTCGTTTTTATTACCGCCAGAAGTACCGGTTATTCTGTGGAACGCATAATGCACGTCGTAAAAATTAAATTTTGCAGAGAAATCGCTGTTTAGTGGGCCTGCAAAGAAGTTAAGGCAACCATAGTCGCCAAGTAACGCGTCCCCTTGTTCAACTAGCGGAGCAACTGGTGCGTAAACGAAAACGTCGTCGTAACCCTTGCCACCGTTTAGGCTCTTGATGTATTCAACAGGGTTTTCTACGTTAGAAGTATTAACGTAAATAAGTTTAACGCCGTTTTTAGCCGCTTCTTCTACGGTAAGAAGTGATGCAGCGCGATCAAGCCTTGCTTGGTCGATATCGGTAACTACCATAAGTGATGGTTTCCTGTCGCCGTGAATACCGTAGTCTACTGCGCCAAGACCCATTGGGCCAACGCCTGCAAGTATTGCAACAGCACCGCCTTCTTTAATACCCATTTCGTGTGAGTGGTTTTCGTATACAGAGTGGAAATTTTCGTGATAGCCTGCAATAATACAAGACATAGGTTCTGCAAGAGAAGCCTTAAAATAACTTTCGCCTTCGTATGGAATTAGGCAATCTTTTTCCATAACTTCGTTAGGGATAATAACGTAAGTAGCATCCCCACCGATGTATTTATAAGAATATCCCGGTGCGCCAAGACCGTTCATAACCGGTTTGTAGTCGATAGCAGGTTGAATACCAAACTTCATACCTTCTTTAAATAAGTGTTGCCATTTTTTACCAACCTTAATTATATCGCCACAAAATTCGTGCCCAACGATAACGGGATTAACCGCGATATCTTTAGGAACTCTCTTGTGGTCTGCGCCTTGTTCTGCCGCCTTAAAAGTAGACATACAAATACTATCCGATACAACGCGTGCAAGTATTTCGTCTTCTTTAATTTCGGGAAGATCAAACTCTTCTAGTCTTAAATCTTCTTTGCCGTAAAGTCTTACTGCCTTAGTTTTCATTACTAAATCTCCTACATAATTTTCGATACTAACATTATAGCATAAAAAAATAATTTTTTTAACCCCTTAAAAACAAGTTGCAAAATAAATTTTTTTATGATAAAATATAATCACAAATGAACACAAATGAACATATTTTGGTTAAAATTATTAAAAATTAGGTTAATTTTTTCGTAAGGGGTGATTAAATGCTTTCATTAGAGCGTCAAGAAGAGATCTTAAAAATGCTTGCAAAAAGCAAATCTTTAACGGTAGAAGAACTTGCTAGCGAACTATTCGTTTCGGGCGCAACTATTCGGCGAGACCTTAAAATTATGGAAAGCCAAGGGCTAATAAAACGTTCACACGGGGGTGCGATGGCGTTTAGGTCTAGCGCGGAAGAGTCTGCCTTTTCTATTCGCGAACAAGAAAACATTAACGCAAAAAAAATTATCGCTAACATCGCCATAAAACTCGTTAAAAACGGCGATTCGCTTTTCTTCGACTCTTCTTCTACAACGGGGTTCGTTATACCACTACTTCAAAAAATGAAATATTTATCCGCAACTACCACTGGGCTTAGAAACGCGTTACTTCTATCGCAAACCAACAACGTTAAAATTTATATCGCCGGTGGGCAAATACTAAATCACTCTAACTCTATAATCGGCACGGATACGCTTGATTTTATTTCTAGGTTTAGGGCGGATATTTCGCTTGTTTCTTGCTCTGGCGTAGATTTAAGCGCAGGCTTTACCGACGCTGATATAGAACAATGCAAACTAAAACGCAAAATGCGTGAAAACTCTAAGGTAATAGCAATGCTATGCGATTCTGGTAAATTCGGCAAAACCTTTTTATGTACGGACTTTACTTTTAACGAAATAGATTATCTTATAACCGACAAACTGCCACCCGAAGAATACCTTGAACATATCGAAAAATCTAAATGTAAACTGCTCTGTCCTGAAACAATTGAATATTAAATAATTTTGCAAATTAAAAATTGCATAAACACAAAAACTATATATAAAAATGAATTGGCGTAAAAAAAGTGATAAACCGTTTGGTCTATCACTTTTATTTTTTTATTTACTTTTTACGTACATCGTAGGCATAATACCCATCAAACAACTAGCAATTTGCGTGTTATCCGTTACACCTTCTTTACCACCGACGTATAATACGGTTCTTGGGTTTTGCCCTGGCGAACGAGTCCAGTAGTTTGCTACGGCTTTGTTGTCATTATCGGCAATGTATAAGCCTTGGCACTCTGCAAAGTTGGTGCAAGTTCTTCTTCTTGCAGGGTCTGAACCAAATTTGCCCGGTGTAGCCATATTATCTTCAAAGCCAAGCGCTGGGTTAGATAGTTCAGCCATAGAAGGAAGTGCTATTTTATCAAAGGTGTCTTCGCATGCGTTTTTATTTCCTTCGTCGCGCGTGCTTTCGCTGTCGTTAGACCAAAGATTAGTAAATATTAGTTCTCTTTCTGCTTTCGTGAACGCATAATACAAGAAGGTATCGTTTAAGAACGTTCTTACGGTGCTGTTTTCGTAGTTGTTGGCAATATTAACACCATTATAAGACCAATAGTTAGAATCGATAATGTTTTTGCTTATCAAATACATTTCGCCACCCCAATCGCTCATAACTTCCCAAACGATAGGTTCGTATTCAAACCAATAAACGGTTTCTGCATAATATCCACGCTTGTTTTGAACGGTGCCCCACATGCCTTGACCAGCAATGGTAACAGAACCTGGGTTATACCATCTTAGTTCGGTAAAATACATAGCCCTGTAATATTTACCTTCGTATTTAACGTCTTTAAAGAAAGACCAGTCTGGCTTATCTTTTACGTTAACGCCGTATTCGTTAGGTAGTTCTTGACTAGTCCAACCGTTAGAATCAGTTGCGGTAGGAAGTTCGCCAGCAAAAACGCCAAGTCCGCCAAGCACGCTAGAATCAGTAACCTTAGACTTTGGATACATACCAAACTTTAAGTAACCTATTCCGCCTTCGCTAAACTTTTCGTAAACCACGTCTTCCGCGCCCCTAATGCAAATATATTCGTTAGGGTGCTCTGGTTCAGGTTCTTCGGGTAGTTCTTCTTCAATCTCCGGTTCGTTATCTAAATCGTCGTCTTCCGGCAAAGCAACTTTATCACACGCTATCATAAAGCAAGATAAAAGCGTTGCGATTAAAAGCAAAATACTAATAAATTTTTTCATTATTTACTCCTTACAGCCCGCAAGGGCTTAAATTAGTCTAGTAGTTCTAGTTCGATAATTTCTCTCTTTACGTTTTCAGTAGAGTCGTAAGAAATTCTTGATCCGTCTGGCGAGAACCTAGCGTGTAAATCGCATCTCATATCCGTTTCTGGAACTGGACGAGAGTAAACCGTTACTAAAACTTCTTCTTTTTTGGTTTCAAAGTCGTAGTAGTATAAAGTTCTGGTGCTTTCGCCCGGTTGTGGATATCCGTCGCCAATCATAGTTTTTCTGTCTGGCGAATAGTTGCAGTGTATATCGTCAAAGTCTAATACTGGGTTGTTTAAGGTAGTTCTTTCGCCCGTTTTTACGTTAAAGAAATAAATACCCCATTTTGGTAAACCCGAATAAATCATAAGGTTTTCTTCGTCTTTCCAAGAATAGTGTGAGTTAACTTCGAAGTTAGTAAGTTTTTTCATGTTGCCATCTAAATCGGCATACGCTAGCACCGTGCCCCAAAGTTTGCCTTCTTCTGGAAAATTACGCAATAAGAAGATAAAGCCCGTGCCGTTTGGCGTTAAAGTAATGTGGTTTACAACGAGTTTCATATCGGTAAACGGATCTTCCTTAAAGGCTTCTTTCATTTCAACGTAGTTAATTAAAAGTTTGCTTTCTCCGGTTTTTAGGTCTAGCAAGAAAATACCGTCTTCTTCCGGAGCATTAACGTCGTAATAAACGTCTTTGGTGTTTAGATAGCCGTAGCCCGGTCTAAAATCGTAAACCCTAGGAAAGTTTATAGACATTGCAACGCCTGCTTTTGGGCAAATGGTTGCTATTGGGCGATCGTATCTTCTAACTTCGTTACCCTCTAAATCTAATACTCTAGAAACGTATTTCCCATCTAAATAATCGTTAAAGATAATTAGTTTGTCTTGTTCAAACCAAGTTAAAAACGCGCCTTGTTGCCAGTTCCAAGTATTAGTTTCGGCTATTTTTACGAATTTTGCGTTAGGAATATCGATATAACCGATTTCCATAATATCGCCTAAAACTGGTTGCCTGTCAGAAAAGGTAGTTCTTCCGCAAAGGTGCTTGGTATTATCGGTTGAATACGGTTGTAAATCATAATAGCCGTAAAAGTATTCATACCCATCTTGCGGGGTAATATTGCGTTTAACAAATTTAACCATTTTTCTCTCCTTAAAACGTATGTGTTTATTAAAATTTTTTTGTTTTTCTAATGATTGATTATATCACGAACAAGTGCGAAATGTCAACACGTATTTAACTAAGTTTAAAAATAGCCTTAGCAATTATTTCACTTATAAATTCTCTAACAACGCAAGCATAGAATTAACTTGCCCCCACTTGCCTTCTACTACGCCTTTATGGTAGTTTTCGGAATATTTAATAAGCATACGGCTCTTGCCGTTCGGTAGTTTCACGGTTAAGTTAGAAGAATAGAAACACGCCGGGCGCAAATCCTTTGCCATAACCACTCCGTCGTCCCAGTTTATCCCGTCTTTCGAAGTGTAAATAACGAACGAACCTTTACCGCCTTCCGATTCGCCCGCCCTGCCGTGCAATATATATTGCCCGTCTAACACTCCAACTTGCGGATTGCGAATTTTATTCTTTACGAAAGATTTTCCACTTTCAGTAAAAGTCTTTCCGTCATCACGGCTTATAACGTATTCCACATTTTGCTCGTCTTTAAGGTTATACGCGTAAACAACCATACTGCCGTCTTCTCTAAAAATCATATTGCCGTAACCAAGATTTAGGGCGTTATCTCTAAACGGAAGAACGCATAGTTCGGTAAAAGTTTCGCAGTTGTCTTCGCTCTTAAATAATCTATAAACGTGTTCAGGCGCGTTGGCACAGAAAAAGGTGTCTGCCGGATTACAGTGTTCTAGTGCGTAAACCACCCCGTTGTGATATCTAACGTCGTAAATTCTGCCACGGTATTCGCTAAAAATTTTCGGCTCTTCCCAAGTTTTGCCCCCGTCTTTCGACCTAACGAACGTAGGTCTTTCCCAAGGTTCGCAACAAATTTCGTTCTTTTGCGAATTAAGAAGGCAAAACGCAATAAGGTCGCCGTTTTCTAAAACGATTGCTTTTTCTACTAAGGCAGTGTATTCGCCTTCTAAAAAAATATCCCAAGAGTACGGAAAAATACAGGGTTCTGAAAAAGTTTCACCGTAGTCGCTAGAATAGCGATACTCCATCCAGCCGTAGCCGGAATGCCCACAGTTTCTTTTAGATGCACAGTTAGAAGAAAAGGCTATAACTCTGCCGTCTTTTAGGTTTGCCATAGCGTGCCCCATATGCCCCGAACGCCCGTTTTTTTCGTTATCTACGTGAATTTTCGGCTCGTGAAAAATTATATCTCTTACTTTGCCTTTAATTTTGGTTTCGTGAATCAAAAATTCCATACTGCACCATCATATAATTTGTTAAAAAGATTATATCATAAAAACGAGCAAAAAAGCAACGGTATAAAAAAATTTTTTACTAAAACTTCCAACAAAAAAACCCAAGCAATTTTTGCCTAGGTTTTTATGCTCTCAACTCCAAATTATTAAAACGTCTAAATAGTTTTCTACCTTTTCTTTTACAAGTCTAACCACGTATTCATCTATTCTAGTAAGTTCGGGGTGCTTAGCGCACGCTTCGTCTGCCATATCGGCACGGTTAAACTCAATTTCTATCGTTAGTGGTAGTTTAGATGGATACGGCTTAAACTTTTCGCGGTTAGTAAACGCGTTAAAAGTAGCGTCGTATATATTTTTAAGCGCAACTTCTTGTGGATAGCACTCTGCAAAATTTCTTGATATCGCCTTTTTAACGGGCGCAACGTAAATATCGGGCAAGAATTTTTTTGCTTCTTTGCACGCCGTTTCGTCGCCACTTGCCATAATGCACGAAACCCCGAAAAACCCACCATACATAGCGGCTTGCATTATTTCGCCTATTTTTTCGCCGTTATAAAAATATCTGTGTATGCGTGCTGAATTTTGCGTGTGGTCTAAAAACCCGTTAAGCGTGCCTGCCATAGCGTGCATACCGATTAGGGTTATATAAGAAACTTCTTTTATAGCCCATTCAAGGTCGTAAACGCTAACTTGTATGGCTCTTTTGTCTAGCATTTCTTTAACAAAATTTTGCCCGTAACAATGCCCGTCGCAAACGTAAACCTTTTCTGCCCCAGCATCAAATAGCGCGCAAATACAAGCGTTTACGTCTTTCATAAGATTAACGCACGCATCTTTATATGGCTTTGAATTTTCATCTACAATAGCACCTTCTATCGTAGAAACCATAGAAATACCTTCGATATCGGTAATAATTAAAACGTTTTTACTTTTATCCATAATTTCTCCGTTATTGATCAAGTTTTAACACTTTAATAGCGTTTTCTCTAACAATTTTTTTGTAGTTTTTTAAGGAAAGCCCTTTATTTTCTACCATTTTATCTAAAAACTTATCAAAGTCTAGTGCAAAATTTTGGGTATTTAAGCAAATATCGCAACCATATAAAAGTTTATCCGAAAATTCTTCCATAAACCTACTAGCGTATTCTTCATCTCTCATAAAAGCGTTTGCGCCACTACCAGCCGACATATCTCCGTAAAGATTTTCGTAATCTCTAAGCAGTTTTGCTATTCTGCCTTCTTTTACCTTTCCACTTGGATAGGAGTGAATAATTGTATCGTTAACGTCGTTAGACATATGCGACCAAAACATTGTGGAATGCCCTAGAATTTTAAGTTTTTTATGCTTTTTAAGTGCCTTTTCTAACCCAATTAAACCAAGTTCGTCAATAATACCGTAAAACTCACCAAGTTTTGGCGCAAGATGAATAGTTATAGGCATATCACATTCTTCTGCGCAAGACAAAAAATTGTCCATAAACGGGTCGTCGAAGCGCATTTGAGAAGTGCACTCTCCCACGCCTTTTGCACCTAAATTTTTATAATGGTTAATTAGTATAGTTAAATCGGCGTTAGGCCTATGCCCGTAAGCCCTTGGATCTATACCACAAAACCATAAAAATCTATCGGGGTGTTTACTAGATATATAAGCGCAATCGCTAGAAGTAAAAATTTCGGGTTGATATTCTGATGCAACTATGGGTAAAAGCACGCCCTTTTCAATATTTAACTCATCGTATTTTTTTATAAGTTCTTCATCACTTATAAATCTGCCTAAACCAAACTGACTGGGCGCAAATTCGGGGAAAGGCGTTGCGTGGGCGTGAATATCTATTTTCTTAATGTCTTTCATTTTTACTCCTTAATCAATTTTAACGTTCTTTTTTGTGGGCGAATAACCCTTAACGCTTTTATAGCATTTATAAAAATAACTCACGTCGTTAAAGCCACAATTTCTAGCAACTTCTTCTGTCGTTAAATTTTTGTCTTTTAAAAGCATTTCGGCTATCGAAATTCGGTAATTATTAAGGTAAGTTATAGGCGTTACTCTCATTTCTTCCTTAAACACCCTAGAAAAATGAAACTTACTTATATTGCACTCTCTTGCAAGGTCGTCTATTGTTATATTTAACTGATAATCTTTAAAAATTTTAGAAAGTGCAGGCGCAATAACGTCTGCGCGTTTATGTGGCGCACCCTTTTTATCACGCGTTTTGTTTTTGTTTACTCTATCTCTAAGTAGCAAGGCAAAAAACTCGCTCATCAGCCCGTAAATAGCCGTTTTATAATAATCTTTTTGCTCAGCAAATTCAACGTAAACACGTTCTATAATTTTTGCTAAACGCTTATCGTTTTCTATTAGGTTTACAAACTTTTTGCCGTTTGTTATAAGTTCTTTTCTAACGTCTATACCTAGTGGATTAAACGCCGTAAAAAAATCAAGATCTAATATAAGCAGATAATACTTGCCGTTATACCCGTCTATTAAAACGTTGGTATGAATTTCGTAAGGATTTACAACTACTATGTCGCCAGTATTAACGGTGTAAACAACGTTATCTATCATAACTGCCGAACAAGCCTCGTAAAAATATTTAATTTCTATCGCCTCGTGAAAGTTTTTCGCGTACCCTTCGGTTTCTTTTTTAAAAACGTTTATCTTAAAATCATCGCTTAAATAAACTATTTTTTGCGCGCCGAGATTGTTGTTTTTATTAGCGTTTTGCATAACGTGCCCCTAGCAAAATATTCATATAAAACTATTATAAAACGCTTTAAGGGTTTTGTCAACGTTAAGTTTTTTGGTTTATATTGCTGTTTTAACTTATTTTTTATTTAAGAAGTTTTTTATAAAGCAACTAGCGTATCTTCTGCCGATTTTTCGCATGCCTTCGGGCGCGAAGTGAACGGGGTCGAAATCGGTGTGCATTGCACCCTTCGTGCTAACCATAACGCAATTTTCGGTGTTTTGCGCCACCCTTTTTATGTGCCTATTAACAATCCTAACGCCCTTTTTCCACTCTGGTTTACATAAATCTAAATCGCCCCAAATTTCGCCACAGATAAAAGGCAACTTTTCATCGCCTAAATCTTTTCTAATATCAGTAATAAATTTTGCAAAACGCTTATCGTAAGCATTATAGTCTGCACTATCTATAACGTCTTGCTCGCCTTGTAGCCAAATAATGCCTGCTAAGTCGTTGCCGTTTTTAGCAATTAAAGCACGCCTAACGATTTCGGTATAGCATTTTTCGCCTTTTTGCCACTCCGAAATTTTAGAAGAGCCCCTAGAATTACTAACTATACCAACTTCTTCGCCTAAATACTCTTTAACCTTTTCTATAAAGATTACCGCAGGCGAAAGTCCTGGTGGATAATCGAGTTTAACGGTTGAATATCTGTTTATTGGATTTTTGGCTTTTTCCCACTCGTCTTTATCGTTTAATAGGTAAACGCCTTTTAACCTTTTATCGTCTTTATTTTCCCATTTCGTAACGCTAGGCCCTGCCATATTAGACTGACCTATACATAAAAACACTTTCATTTTTCACCTTAAAAATTAGTCGTTAGAAGCATAGATATCTTTTATAACTTTAACTGCTCTTTTTCCGTCATAGCAGTCGTTTATAAGTTGTTCTTTGCCCATAATTGCGTTAATAAAATTAACGATTTGTCTTTTGTGCATAAAAATTCCCGTAGTTTTCGGGTCGTTAGAAGTTGAAACGTGCTCTTTTTCTTCTACTAAAATTTCTTGCCCGTTTATCATAAGTTTTTCTATAACGTTTTCTTTTAGATAAACGTAGCCCTTGTCCCCGTGAATTTCTATTCTTCTATCAAACCCTGGGTATGCGCAAGTAGACGCTTCTATCGTGCCAAGTGCACCCGAGGCAAATTCTACCACTGCAACGGCACTATCTTCTACTTCTATATCGTGAACTAGCGTTCTAATCTTGCCCTTAACGCTTTTAATATCGCCCATTATATACATAAGCATATCTATTCCGTGTATACCTTGGTTCATAAGCGCGCCACCACCATCGTATTTTATAGTGCCACGCCAAGAACTAGAACTATAATATTCGGCCGTTCTAACGTATTTCATAGAAAGCCTACACAACGAAATCTTGCCAAAAACCCCGTCTTTAACAAGATTTTTAACTTTTATAACGTCTTCTTCTAGCCTTAATTGCGAAATTACCGTTAATTTTTTGCCCGATTTTTCGCACGCTTTTATTATATCATTTGCACTTTCTTCGTCAAGTGCCATAGGCTTTTCTATTATAACGTGCTTGCCACTATTAAGCGCCTTTATCGCCATTTCGGCGTGAAATAAACTAGGCGTAGCAATAATAACGGCATCTATAACGCCGTCATTTAGCATTTCTTCATAACTGTCGTACGCTTTTATAGAATACTCTTTTGCAAACTCTACTGCTTTATCTTTGCTATAATCGCACGCACCATATAGGTTAGCGTTTTCTATTTCTAAAATGGCGTTAGCATGCACGTTTGCAATCATACCACAGCCAACTATCCCAAAGTTTATAACTTCTTTCATTAACGTATCCACCCAGAGTTAGTTTTTTGTTGGTTTTTAGCGTTTTCTAGTCCGTGCCATCTCCCACCTTGCACTTTATCTACGTCGCCTTCTAGTAAGTCTTTATAATTTTCTACAACTTTTCTAAACACGCTTGCGTATTTTTCTATCCACTCTTTATCAAATTTTTTAAACCAAGGCACAGAAAAACAGCATTTTTGTAGCGCGGTGTCTAGGTTCTTGTCATCTTCTCTAACGTCTCTACTAGAAAAAACTACCCTAGAAGGCTTACCTAAACGCAAAAAGTCGTACGTTTTAAAATAATCGTGTGTATGAAGACAATAGTTTCCACCTTCCCAAGAAGAAAACGCGCCACTAAACTCTGCCCTAACGGCATCGCAAAAACGTTTAGAAGAAAGCCCTTCTAGCGCCATAGGGTCGTATATTGCCGTGGCGTTATAAAACGCACCCATCGTACTGCCCGTGCTTTCATCTACGCGTAGTGGTGTAATCCCAGGTAAGTCTTCTATTAAGTCAAAAAAGTAATTCATTGCCTTTCTAATTTCGGCACTTCTTTCGTCGAAATATTTTAGTTGCCCCATACCTAAAACTGCGCAAAGTTGGTTAACCCTACCTTTAACGCCACCCAAAGGAATATGGAAATAATCTTTTAAATCTTCGCTTTCGGTAATATATTCGGCATTATTTCTTTCGTAATGCCCGTAAGCAATAGCCCTTTCGTATAACTTTTTATCATCGGTAACAACCATACCCATTTCGCCGGCGGCAAAAGATTTACCGCTCATCATACTCATTGCTGCAATATGCCCAAAATTGCCACATTTTTTGCCTTTATATAAACTGCCTTGCGCGTGCGAAACGTCTTCTATAACGTAGATGTTATGCTTGTTTGCAATCTCCATTATTTTATCCATATCGCAAGGATAGCCTATATAGTGCACAACCATAATCGCTTTGGTTTTAGGCGTGATTTTACGTTCTAAATCGCAAGTATCCATCGAAAGCATATCGTTGATATTGCAAAACACGGGGGTTGCGCCCAAAGAAACTGCTTGGGTAATACTAGCCCAATAAGTTTTGGTGGTGCAAATAATTTCATCTCCTGCGCCAATGCCCACGGCAAACATTGCAGCCGCAAGCGACATTGTGCCGTTAGTGTAAGCAACGGCGTATTTTCTGCCTTGCCATTTAGCAAACTTTTCTTGAAATTCTTCGGTTTTTTCTATGCCCGAAAAATTGTTGGTTTCAACTATTTCCATAACGGCTTTTTTATCTTCTTCGGTAATAATCGGCCACTTAAAAAGTTCTTTTGGGGCGGGCGTTTTAATCAATGGTTCGCCACCTAAAATAGCAAGTTTAGACATAAATAATTTCTCCAAATTTTAAAATTTTTCAATTTTTTATATATTTTATACTATTTTTTTAACAATAACAATAGATTATATTGCCTAATTAGTGGAATATATTGCTGTTTTATATAAAAATAGCAAAAATTTAATTAGTATATAGCAATTTTGCCCTATTTCGCACGCGCACGTGTAGCGCGATATATAATGTTTACAAAATCGTTTGTCTTTTTTAAAATTTAGTGATATAATTACTAATTAGTGCATTATTATTGCACTATGAAACGTTTAACGATTAACACGATTTTACTAGAACAAGCGAGTATGTTTAACTAAGGAGAAAAGTTTTGGAAAAGGAAAAAGGTAAAAAGAAAAAACGCTTTTTAAGAAAAAGAAACGTTATATTTGCGATTATACTTTTAATAGTCGTAAGTCTTACCGCTAATTTTTTCGTTTCTTGTGGTAAAGACGAGTTTGAAACCACCCCGGACGTAGAAACTATCACTAATCAAGCAAGCACAATGCTAAAACCCCCTACCGACGGAAGTGTTCCCACTGATTACGACGCTAAAACTAACGTTTACTACGCAATCTATGCAATGAACTCGCTAAATAGTTTCACCACCGAATCATACGGCGAAACGGTTACCAAGGTTGCGCTAGTTTCAGTAAGTCAAAAAATCAAAGGTTCTCGCGTAGTTAACAACGGCGAAGTTTATAAAGAAAACGTTTCACATTCTAGTTTCAAATCCGTTGGCAGTAGAACTTTCGTTAAAGGCGAAAACTACGTCGTACATAATGCGAATAACGTTTCTTCTATTGAAGAAGTTGCGTGGGAACAAACGGCAAACAGAATTTCTAAGGATTCTTACCTTGAAAGTTTTGGTTACGTTCCAAACTCAATAACCGGCTATCTTCTAACAGACGAAACTATACTCTCTGCCGAATTTTTGGGCGAAGAAAACGGGATTTACTCTTTCTACTACGATCTAGACACCGAAAAATCCACGGGCAGGTTAAGCCTAGAAATGCGCACTATGGCAGGTAGCACTTCCATGCCCCTTTTCGACAAGGCCTCAATCACCGTCCGCATGAACAAAGACTGGCAAGTTACCGAAGTCGTTACTTCTAGTATTTACAGCGTTAACTTACTTGGCGGTGTTACTTGTACCGAATCGGTTACTGAAAAATTCTCTAACTACAACCAAGGCGTTCAAGTTCCTAACGTCGAATTTTACAATTCTTATTTAGACGCGGAAATCACCGAACCAGCGCCTGAAACTCTAACCGCCACCGATTATTTGATGGCGGGTTTTGCCGATTACGTTAACGGTTCAAAACCATTAAAGATTAACGGTGCTATTTCGTCTAGCACGCTTTCAGCGAACCTAGACGCGCTCGTTTCTATCAGTCTAGAAGATTTAGCAAGCACTTCTTTAAGTCTTAATCTAAAAGAACTTAAATATCAAGACGTTTCTGTTAAAGACGTTTTCGTTGCATTTGAAAACCCTAATCTCTATATAAAAGCGGGCGAATTTAAGGCAGTTACCACCATAGAAGAACTATCTGGTGCGTTTAGCAATCTTTCTTCTACCTTCGGCATAGACTTAGCGTCAAAAATTCCTAGTATCGACCTATCTGGTCTAGACCTAACTTCGCTAATAAGCGGTGCAACTCTCACCGAAACCGATGCTCTTGCCACGGTTTCTCTTCCATTAACTTTTGGCGACGTAAGTATTAATGCAAACATAGTTTTATCTAAGGGCGAAAACGTTTCGGTTAAAGAAATCACGGCGTCTATCGGCGAACTAAACGTTAAATTAACTATTAACGACGAAATCGTCCTTCCCGAAAAAGGCGAAGGCTATAACGCCATCACCCCACTTCTCTCCGCTTTAAGCGAAAACGTTAAGGCTCAAATCGAACTTGGCGACGCGTCTCTTTTCGTAAACCTAAACCTAAAAACTTTTGAACTAGACGCATTTATAAACGAACTAAGTTTAGGCGATTTTGACTTAAAAGACGTTAAAGTTAAACTTTTAGACAACGTTATTTACGCTAACGTTAATGGCGTAAAGGCTAAACTAAACCTATCTAGCGTAAATAGTATTTTAGATAAACTATCCTTCCTTCCTATAAATATCGAATTGCCAGACCTTGGTTCTATAACTAATATCGACGCGTCTACTATTATCGTTGGCGCATTAAACACATTGTCTACTACCTCTGAACAAGACGGACTTTCTATCACGGCAAACGTTTTGGGCTACGACCTTCGTTTACTTCTATCCGTAACCAACGGCGAATATTCTTTGGGCGGTATCAGCATAGAACTCAACGGCACTAAGGTTAACGCCAACTTATATAATGGCGACGTTCCGTCTATCGCAAAAGAAGACCTTGCAAATTATAACGATATCGCAACCCTACTTGATATTATCGAAAACAACGAAGTTAATTTAAGCGTTAAAGCGTTTGATTTAGATATTGATTTAAGCGTAAACCTTACTGACTTTACTATCCTAGCAAAAACACAATTGTTTGGCGAAACGCTTTACGCTAAACTCTCTGGTAACAAAATATATATCTCATACAAAGGCTTAAACGCTTACGTAGACTTAGCAGACGTTTCTAGCGTTCTTGATAAACTAGGAATTTTCGTTGGAGATATTGAATTACCTGATTTTAGTAATATCACTATTGAAAGTATTATCAGTTCTCTAACCATTACCGAAACTGACGTTATTACTATCGCAACCGAAATCAACGGAATTGATATTGCAATCGTACTAGACAAAACTAACGGATTAAAAGTTAACTCGGTTAGCGCAAAAGTAGAAGATATCGAGATTACTGCTACCCCATCGGTTAAAGCAGATTACTCGGGCATGTCAAATGGCAACTACTACAACCTAGTTACGCTACTTGACGTTATCGACGAAAACGGCAAAATCAACGTAACGGCTAACGCGTTTAACTTAGACGTATACGCTACAATAGATTTAGTAAATGGCGAAATTTTTGTTAAAGTAGATGATTTTGAAATTTTAGTTTCGATAGAAGAAAACGTTATATACGCACGTTATCCTGGTGCGATTGCTAAACTAGATATTAGCGACATTAACTTTATTCTCAACGAACTTAAACCTTTAATTACAAGGTTTATAACCGAAGAAGAGTTTAATTCTATCGACGTAGACGCACTAAAAAATATTAGCATAGAAGATATAATTTCTTCTATAAGCGTAACGGAATACGAAAGCATAATAAACGTTAAAGTTGCGCTATCGTGTGCCGTTGCCGATATAACCCTTGATAAAGGACAAAATGGTCTAATCGTTAGTGGTGGCACGATTAAAATGGACGTTATAGAAATTCCGTTTACTTTAACGAATGAAGTGCTTAGCCTAACGTTTGATAAAACGCTAGAATATATAGACTTAACTAGCGTTGTAGAAACTCTTGCACCTGCGCTACGCAATATTTTAACGCTAGATAACCTATACGCTAATATGACTGCGACGCTTACTACGGGCAATAAAATTTACGACCTAACTAAGTGCGAAGTTTTGATTACCAACATATACTCTACGCCAAGGGCGCGTGTGAGCCTTGCACTAACGATAAGCACCGTAAACCCAGACGGAACTATTACCGAAGATAGCCGACACGAAATCGAACTTTATTATCTAGACCCTTCGCTCGTTGCCGAAGGCGCAATAAACACGTACTTTACTTATAACGACATGACTAACGCAGAAGACGTGTTTGCAGGTTCGTTTACTACCGTTAATTTCTACGAAACGCTAGATATAATTAAACAAATCTACGGTAATATGCCAGAACTACGAGATGCGTTAAAACCGTTTATAGTTCCAGACGAAAAAGGTATGCCTAAATTTATGGAGCTTGACGTTAAGTTTAACGAACTTATAAATTCCGCACTATTTACTAACGACGTGTTCGCAGTAGACGTAAACGGAAAAGCAGTGCTTAATGAACTTAATAGTTCTATATTAGTTAACCTTTTCTCTGAAAACGGACTACTCTGTTTAGACGTAGACGGGCTTAAATTTAACGATACTAGCATTGTTTTAGACGCGCGCGTGGGCGAAGCGCCAAGCGGGGTTATTACCGAAGATAAGTTCTCCTTTACCCCAGCAGATAACACGCAAGACTTCTCTTCTATAAACGAATTACTTAAAGCGCTAGAAAAGACGTCTCAAAAACGCAGTTTCTATATAGATGGAAAAATTGATATGCTAGGCACGAAAGGCACGCTTGCCAGTCTTCTTGGAAATCTTGCGAAAGACAAAGTAGACGTAGACGTTTACCTAGACGTTATCGGCGCAAAAACTTACTTTAAGGCAATACTTACACGTAAGTATATTGTAGGTATATGGTCGGACTACGAAGGCACTAGCAACATCTACTTCGACCCAGATGAACAAATGATTTATATTCATAATGAATATTACAAAAAGAAAACGGTATTTTTTGTCGAAATAAAAGGCTCTAAGGCGCACGAATACTTAAAATATACGGTAGAAGAATTCTCTGCTGACCCAATGGGTATAATCTTTAACGCTATACATTTAAGCGACTCTCTCGTAAAAACTATCACCGATTCTTCAAACAAAGAAAAAGTAAGCACGGCAACGATAGAAAACACGTTAAAAACTTATACTTACAACGGCACCGATACATTTAATATAGTTTTAGACCTTGCACCGCTTACTACCGATATTAAACTTGCTAACGTTACCATAATACACGATAACAATTATAACTTATCGGAATTAAGTGCAAGCGTTAATATGTTGGATATGCTAGACCTTAACCTATACGCAAAATTATTTACTAGCGAAACTTCTTACGGCACTGATATAGAAGCAAAAGCGCAAGCAAGCAATTCTAACTATAACTAAAAAGCAACCTAAACAAAAAACCCTAACGAAAATCGTTGGGGTTTTTAATTTTTTAAAACCACTTGATAAAATTTTTTATTTATGATATACTAATTTATGCCAAATCATTTTTAATATTCGCAATAGTAAGTGTATTTTTAGTTTTTAGGTATAAAACGCCTTTTTTGGGCAATCCTTGTGTGCATAGTGATTATGCAAAATTGCAAGTCCTGCACACAAGGTTAAGTAACACTTATACTGCGGAAAATGGTTTGGCGACTATTAGGGCTTGCGTTTTGGTGCGCTTACCTAGTAGGCGCACTTTTTTATTTTGGAGCGAAGAAAAGTGAAAGAATACTTAAGTTTTAGAGAAGAAACGCTATTAACGTTTATAAAAAACCATCATCTAAACACGCTAGAAGTAAAATTCGTTTTGCCACAAATACTTGCGCATATGCTCCCCTTTAACGATTTTACCGAAGTCGTTAAAACTGCTATGGCATTAGAGATAAGAAACTATATAACGCTAAAAACCATAACGGACAATACGCCCGTTTATAAACTAGAAATAACGCTAACCGAAAAAGCGTTAAACGAATTAAATAAAAACATTTAAAACTTAAAAGCCCAACGAGTTCGTTGGGCTTTTTACTTATTAAAACGTTTCTAAAAGTTTATCTTCTTTAATCTTGTATTCTTTATAAAGTTTATCATAACCAGCGTATTTAGGTGCATAACAAAGGTTTTTTGCAACTAATTTTTCAGCACTAGCATTAATGCTATCAAAAACGCCGATAGCAACCCCCGCAAACATAGCACTGCCAAGACAAGCCGTTTCGTTTTGTTTTAGAGTTACAACGTTTTTATCTAAAACGCTTGCTTTAATCTCGCACCAAAGTTTACTGTTTGCGCCACCACCCATAGAACGAATTTCATTAGCGTTTACATTTAAATATTCAACGAACGTTTTTATATTATACGCAACCGATTCCATAACGGCGCGAATAAAATGCGCCCTTTCGTGTTTTAGTTCTACCCCGTAGAACACGCCCTTAACGTTTGGTAGATTGTTGGGCATAACCGTTCCACAAAGATACGGAATACAAACAAGCCCATCAGCACCTACGTCAACGCCACTAGCCAGTTCGTTAATTTCGGCATAGTTTAGGTTTTCGCAAAAGTTCTTTTTAAGCCATTCTAAAACAGCGCCCGCCGTTGGCGACCACATCAAAAGACAATAAACGCCTTTCTTTACGTAGTAAGCCGAAACTTTTAGGCCGTTATAATATGGTGGAAGGTCGGTAGTTAGCGCCGAAACGGCAAGTGCCGTGCCCGTTGTTTCTGAAATAACGCCCGTGCTTACAACACCTGCGCCCGTTATACCAGCAATTTGGTCTAGCGCTGATGTTGCAATTTTTATGCCGTTATATTCTCCAACAAGTTCGCCACTTTCTTTTAGAGTAGGAAGTTGTTTTTCGGTAATCCCAAGATACTCTAAAACTTCTTTTATGTATTCGCCCGTTTTAATGTTCATTAAAAGTGAAGAAGAATATAAAGAGCGCGATGCAACGAACTTACCGGTTAACCTATAAAGGATATAGTCTTCAAGTAGTAAGAATTTATCTGCTTTGCTAAATATTTCGGGCGCGTTGTTTTTTAGCCACGCGATTTTTGGCGCGGGATAACCTGCAAGAGTTTCGGCTTGACCGGTTAGGTTGTAAATTTTTTCTGCCGTAAAATAGTCTTCAAAGGCTTTTGCTTCGGTTGTTGCCCTATTGTCTAGCCAAATAATAGCGTTCATTAGTGGCGCACCGTCTTTATCTAAAACTATAAGCGTTTCACCCTGAGTGTCTACGCTCATTGCGTCTACCCTAAACTTATCGGTAATTTTTTTAACCGTGCTAAAAAAAACGTTAAAAAATTCGTTTGCGTCAAACTCTATAAAATCGCCTTTTGTAATAAGTTTATAACTTGCCGATTCACTTGCTAAAAGATTTCCGTTTTCGTCAAAAAGGCAGGCTTTAAGCGCAGTAGTGCCAAAATCAACGCCAAGTAAGTTCTTTACCATTTCATCTCCTAAATACGCGCAAATATTATAATTACGCCGTCAATATTTTTATTATATTGTTGCACACGGCAAAAGTCAATAAAAAATTTAATCAAATCACAAAAAATAAGTCGACGAAAAATCGCCGACTATTACTTTTTTGCTTGATTATTTATTTTTTGCCCGTTTCTTTGCCGTTCTCTTTTTTGTTTTTTATAATTTCTATCGCCTTTCTGTACCCACCATTGCCATACATAAGGCACTTGTTTACCCTGCTTATTGTTGCCGAACTTGCGCCAACTTCACTAGAAATTTGAATAAAGTTCTTGCCTTCTTCTAGCATAACGGCAATATCAAGCCTTTGCGCTAAATCTTGAAGTTCTTTAACGGTACAAACGTCTTCAAAAAAATCGTAGCACTCGTCTACTGAGCCTAGTTCTAATATAACCTTAAATAACCTTTCTATCGATTCCGTTTTGAATTTTTGCATTTTCCCACCACTTTCTTCTCTTTTTTACCATAATAGCACATTAGCGTGATAAAGTAAAGCGTTTGTTAAAAATTTGTTTAAAAAGCGTGAAAAAAAGTTTTTGCTATTAGTTATTTAGCGCATTTATTATATCACGCCTTTTCAACGTTATTGAGAAGCGCGTAGAATTTGCCGTGTATAATCTTATCTTCGTGCCAGTGCCCGAAGAACCATTTGGTAAACTTAACTTCACCCATTATTCTATCTAAATATCCCGCTAAAAAGCGTTCATCGTAAGGCACTTTTGAGCGCATTACCGTTTCGATAAGAGTTCCAGGTATGGTATGAGTTACAACGTAGTCTACCTTCATATCAACTTTTAATAAGTTTTTTATGCCTTCTTCGAACTCTTTTTGGGTAGGGATTTCTTCTTCCCAATAGGTGTCGCCTAGAATTCGCATATCCCTATCCGTACTGAACGCACCGCCAAACGTGAAAATTTTTTTGCCCTGAATAGTAAAAACCTGCCCCCTAGTTAAGTGCACTATGTTTTTTCTAATACGATGAATTATTCCGCCGTTCCACTCTTCGCTAGGGTACGAATATAGCACGGGGAAATTTTCGTGGTTGCCGTCTACAAAAGCAATGGTATAGGGCTTTTTTTCAAGTTCATTAAGGTAATTCTTTTCGTATATACTATCAAAAAAGATATAACCGAAGTCCCCGCATACTATTATTACATCATCATTTGTCCACGTGTTCTCACCAGACATGAATTCACTGCTGAATCTGCCGATTTGTCTATGCGTGTCGCCGGTAAAATATATCATAATGCTCTCCTTAAAACTATTTTAATCATCAACCTTTATTCTTGCTATTCTGCCCCAAGGCGGTGTAACTTTATCGTTATTTATTATCCATAGCGTAGGAATACCCATAGCAACTTCTTCTTTTGGAAAAGGCGCACAACCGTCGGTTAAAATCACGATAACGGCGGGTAATTCGCTTGATAATTTTTTCTTTATATACTTAAAAATCGCAGAAAAACTCGTTCCGCCACCGCCAACGGGTTTAATCGAAAGCAGACTAGAAACGTCTTCGAAATTTCTAATCGGTTCTTTAACGCTCGCGTCGAAAAACGCGATTTTGCCTTGAAACCTGCCGTTAAACTGCTCTATAAGTCCCTTTATTTCAGAATACGCGCTAGTTAGTTCGGAAGTTCCAATCGACGCCGAAGTGTCAACGAAGAACATTATGTCTTTAACACTTTCGGTAATTTCGTTAAAATCGGGCAATAAGAAAGGCGAGTCTTGAAATCTTTTATCTGGCGGTGAAAAAGAGTAATCGCTTACGTCTTCTTGTAAAAAATCATTTAGTATAGTGCGCCAATCCACTTGTGGATTTTTCAGCTCGTTAAGCAAGCGTTCGGCAAAAAACGGAAGTGCGTTTCCACTGCCGTGAAAACCTTGATTGCGATTTTCCATCGTTGCACACACGTCCTTAAAACGTTGTATCCAGTCTTCGTATACCTTAGAAGTTTCACCGTGCACGCCCCAGGCTTCATGGCTATCCCAACCTTTATATTCATCGGCGTCTTTTTTAAGAAGTTTTTTTAGCATTTCGTAAACTTGTTCTGCGGTGTACAAATACCCTTCTTCGTTTTTAGGCGTAAGGTGCATTGCAACACCGTGCTTTTTTAAGGTTATGCTTTTTAAGTTCATACCGTTAGAATACAGCACGTTAGAATTAACTACTATGTCGCACGCGATATTAAAAAGTCGTTCGTCTTTTCCCTTACCACGCGTGCAGTGTTGCAAAACTATATGTAAAATTTCGTGCATTAAAACAAAGTCTAGTTCTTTGTCTGTAATATCGTCTAAAAACTGTGGCGCAAACAAAATCTTTTCGCCGTCGGTGCATGCTGTTCCTATGGTTTCGTCTAGCGCAAACTTAACGTGCGTTATAAGTAGCCCGTAAAATCCGTTGGTGCAAAGAAGACGCGTTCTTGCATCAGTTAGCCTTTTAACGTATACGTTTACTTTGTTACTAGACAATTCCATTTAAGCCACCCCCGCAGGTCCTAAACCACTTAATAAATTCTGGCATGTTCATAAGTTTTTCCTTAAAACCTTTGTCTAGATATAGGTAATCTTTCATTAGTATTGAAGAAAAGTCTAGTGGCAAGTTCATAGCGTATAAAATTGAATACTTGATTTTTAGCATATCGTTTTTGTGTTCTCTGGCGTAAACGGCCATAGAAGAAACTAGCGCATATAACGCGTCCGTACCCTTCGGCACGAAATCACAAGTCCCGTTAAAAATGTCTTCAATTTTTGGCAAAATCCTAAAAACCTTAGTCCACGTGGCAAATTCAGATGCGGTGCCGTATCCTATAACGCCCGCTAACATCGGTTGCATTTTGTTCACGTCGTCGCTAACGCCGTTAAGTATATTGCTAGCCATTTCCCAAGAACGAGGGGTCGCAAACGCCAAGTCTTCGTTTCCGCCGTCGAACGCCATTAAATAATCTTGCCTAAACGATAAAAAGCCTATAATTTTATCGTTTATACCTTGTTTTATCGCCCACTTGCGCCACGATTCGAAATCTACGTGCACTTCAAAATGCATTAAACGGTTTGCAAGTGCTTTTGGCATTTTATATGCAACCGACTTATCCGTGGTTCTATTGCCCGCCGCCATAACTATGCAGTTTTCGGGCAACTTGTGTTCGCCTATCGTTCTGTCTAGCGTCAATTGATACCCCGCCGCCTGAACGGATTGAGGCGCAGCGGTTATTTCGTCTAGCAATAAAATATTTATAACGCTCGCTGAATCGTCCATGTTAAATACAAAAGGTTTAAGCCAAATTGCAGCGTTCTTTTCAGCGTTTGCAATAGGAATCCCGCGCAAGTCTATCGGGTTATAAAGCAAAAGACGCACGTCGGTTATAACTACCTTTTTACCGGTTTTTTCCTGTATTTTTTTCGCAACCTGTCTAACGAGTTGTGATTTACCAACGCCGGGTGGCCCCCATAACATCGGTGGTGGAAGTTGCTTTATAGGTAACCCTTTTAATATTAGCGTGCTATAAGACGCTGTTAAATAGTCGATTAGTTTTTCTACCGTCATTTTAGGCACGTTAGATAGCGTTATTTCTTTACTCATCTTTAATCACCCCCAATTCTTTATCGATATCTTTTAAGAGTTTTCTGTAACTTTCTATTTGTTCGGAATAATCTATCGTTTTAGAAAGTTCTAGTTTAATATTTTTTTCTTTAAGTAGTAGTTCGTTTAGCAAATCGTTAAACCTACTAAGCCTTACGTTCAACCCGTCTATCGCGTTGTCTAAACGGATAAGGTTGCCCTTTTCGTTGTCGCTAAATTCTACCCTGTATCTGCCCGCCCTTTTTAGATAAACGTAAGAACGGTCTTTGAGCATATGCGCAGGTAATATAATTTCAAAGCCCCTGTAATGCGCAAAACTATTTTCGTTCGTTTCTAAAACGTTGTTAGAAACTGCGTCGAATAATTTTTTTCTAAACGCCTTACGCTCTTCGCTAGTTTCGCTCGACTTGGGTAAAGGCGTAACGAAAGCCACGTCTTGCTCGATTTCTTTTATGCGCGCAGTATAGTATTCTACTTGGCTAGGAATTTCAAATAAATCCTTGCGCAATAGTTCGTGCTCTTCCCTAGCCTTTCTTTGTAACGTAATAAGGCGCGATAGTTCGTTTGCAGTATCCACGCGTTTTTTAAGCAACGGATTGCCAACGGCAAGCGCTTTAACTTCGGCGTAGTCTAGCACGGTATCATCTATATCGCCCACGATTTGCGTGTCTAGCGAGCCTGCTAATATTTCGTTTATAAAGCGTTGTTTAACTTCTAACAGTTGCCAAGAATACGCATCAAAACTACCTTGCGTTATATAACGATGAATAAACACTTCGGGATTAGTGTTGCCTTGCCTAATAATTCTTCCTTGCCTTTGCACCATATCGGCTGGTCTCCAAGGCACGTCTAGATGGTGAATAGCAATCAGTTTATCTTGCACGTTAACGCCCATACCGAGTTTTAGTGTAGAACCGATTAGTATTCTTATCTTGCCCGCTCTTACGTTATCAAAAAGTTTTTCACGTTGCTTGTCCGTTTTGGCGTTATGTATATACGCGATTTGGGACTCAGGCACACCCTTTGTCCTTAAAAGCATAAATAGTTCGTCGTACATATTAAAGTTATCGCTCGGCACGGAAGAGTCGCAAAATATTAGTTGTGTGGCTTGCTTTTCGGAAGTTTCTACGTAAATTTTATATACTTCTTCTGCGCACACGTACACCTTAGACTGACGGCATAGTGGCAAGGTATCGTCTACTAATCTAATATCTAACGCCGCTTTTCTACCGTCTATCGTCAGTAAAAGCATATTGTCTTCGGTAGGTGGAACACGTCTTCTGTGTATATCGTCGGCACGCTTAGAAATTAGTTTCAAATAATTTTTTAGTTCTAGCGTTTGCGGTATCAAGTGATCTGTGTACCCGTTAAAGATAGGCACGTCGTCTTGCGCGGTAGTGTTATGAAAATCGGCTACCGAAGAAAGTAAACAGCTAAGTTCACTCATGTTATGAAATTGTGAAAGTCTGGTTGCCAAGCGATAATTGCTAGTATCTACGTCGATCTCAAAATCCGTTACTGCTTCTGCAAACATGCCTATCCACGCATCGAAGGTGTTAACGTCTAAAAGCGCAAGTTCCCCGCTTTGCAGGTAAGTTTGCATAACGAAAGCATCTGTAACCGAGTTAGTAAGTGGTGTGCCCGTTGCCATAACCACGCCCGCGCCGTTATTTTGTTTTTGTACAAACCTCACTTTTTCTAACATCATCTCGCATTTTAGCGAACCAACGTTGCTAATACCCCTAATACCGCTAGTGTTAGTATCAACAGGCACGTTTTTATAGTTGTGCGCTTCATCTACGAATAGCCTAGTTATACCTAGTTCGTCAAAACAAATAGGCACATTGTATTTATTTACCTTATCTAACAAAGCGCGCGTGTTATCTTTTAGTTTGTTTTGCGCATGCTTAATACCGGAAGTGTTTTTGCTCCAATTTTTAGCGTATTTTTCTAGGGTTTCTTCTTCCTCTAAAAATCTATCGCACACCCATTTTTTCGAAACGGGTATTTTGTCGAATACGCTATACGGCATAATAATTCCGTCGTAGTCGTTATCTCTAATTTTTAGTAGGGTTGATTCTTTTTTAGCAGGTGTAAAGTCTTTTGGTTCAACGCATAAAACGTTGGCGTTTTTATAAAGCGTTTTAAATATGGTAAGCCATTGCCCTAAGATATTGTTAGGTACTACGTATAAATTCTTTTTGGAAAGCCCCATCCTTTTAAGTTCCATACCCGCGCAAACCATTATGTAGGTTTTGCCCGAGCCTACGTCGTGCGAGAGTAAAACGTTAGGGCTAAAAATTATGCGCGCAACAGCGTCTTTTTGATACTTGTATAGTTCTACTTCTTTATTAAGCCCAGGAAAGGTTAAAAAAGAACCGTCGAACTTGCGCTTTCTATAATACCCGTATTTTTCTGCAAAAATCAGTTGTAGTTGTTGTTTGCGCTGACTATCGCTGAAAATCCAGTTTCTAAAAGTTTCTTCTAATAGTTTTTGCTTTTCTACTGCCAATAGCGTTTCGGCTTGATTAACGATTCTAGACTTTTTATGCGTAATAGGGTCGATATATTCGTCGGTAACCTTTATAGGCCTAGAATTAAGCGTTCTTTCATAAATCTCCAAAGCGCTCATTCTTCTCGTGCCGTATTTACTATACGCTTCGGGATTGTTTTTATATAACGATTTAACAGGCACATCCCACGTACCTGTTTTTTCGTCGTGCTTGATTTTGGTGTCTACGTTATACGGGCGAACAGGCTTGCCAAATAAATATTGCAAAAATTCGTCGTGCACGCTAACCGGAATACAAGGCGTTGCAATGTGCACGAAAAAATTTTCGCTAAACACGTTTTTAGGAAGTATCGCCTCGATTGCTTTTAAGTTGTCTTCAAACCAGTTGTTATAAGTTCTGCACGCGCGCTTGGCTATCATATACTTTCTGATTAGATTGCCCGTCAAGTAGTCTTCACTGCGCTCCCAACCCTTATAAAAACACTCGTTCCACGTTTCTGGGTTTTGCAAAATTGAACCGTTTAACTCGTCGATAACCGTTTTATAGTCTGCACCAGTTATCGCGGATATGTATTCTATATCCACTTTCCCTTTTTCGTTGTAGCAGTAAACTAACGCGTCTGCAATACTTTCAATAAACACGTTTTTAATATCTTCTTGTTTTTCGTAAGGATTTTCAAAATCTATCGGCAAGTCCATACGCGTTGCGTTTTTTATGCGTTCTTCCTTTTCCTTTCTCTCAGCATCACGCTTTTGTTTTCTCTGCCAAAACGTCTGCGGATTATTTCTGCCCAAATACTCGGGGTCGCGTTGCATCCTAACCATCTCGGCAAGGTCTGAAAAAGAAACGCCGTCGTCTGATAAAAATTCTTCGAATATATCAATATCGCTTGGAATAACGTTCGTATTTTTAGAATTAAAGTAAGAATTTAACGGGTTCGTCTTCATAAATTTCTCCTTTTTGTAAATAACCCTAATATGTTGTTAACGTGTTACGTTCCTATTATAATATAAAGCACACTACGTCCCGTTTTAATGCCGTAAACCACTATATTATATTTTTTAGCACGTTTTTTGCAATCGTTTTCATACCCGCTTTATTCGGGTGATAACCGTCAATCGTGTCGTATGGCTCGCCACTTAGCAAGTCTATTAAAACACAGCCGTTTTTTTCTGCTATTTTTTCGATAGCCTTGCAGTAATCTTCGATGCGATATCCGCTATAATTTTCTCTAAAAACAAAATGCTCGTTTTTAGACCAAATACTTTTTGACAACGTAAAGCACCATATTTCAGCGTCTTTATATCGCTCTTTTAGATTATCAATCATTTTTTGGTATGCGTTAGAAAAAACTCTAAGGTTCTTTTCGTCTTTGCTAATTCCCGTTACGGCAACGCCACGCCCCCAATCGTTTGTACCAATGTAAATCATAATAACGTCTGGCGAAATGCCCGAAAGTGCTAGTGCGTTAGCACGGCCTTCGCTACAACCGTAAGAATCATAGGTATAATTAACGTGATAGGTTACGGTGCTACCTGATATAGAATCGTTAACGAGCAGTTTTCCGCCTAAGGCCTGTATGACCTGCCCCCACCAAGTATCTTGATAGGTAGTTACTTCTGATAAAATCTTTTTCTCCACGTCGTAATATTCTGCGTATTTTGGAGTGCTTAACCCTTCGAAAGTGCTTATAGAATCGCCTAGAATAGAGAAAAATTTCCCTTGATATTTCTTGCTTGTATCCATTTTTATCCCCATCGTTATAAAACAAATTTGTACGTAAAGTCTTGCAGAGTAAGATTCATAAATATTTTACCGTTGTTTGAGTCTTTTATAGCATAGCCGTTTGTTAAAACCCAGTCTAACATTTGTTTCGACTCTTGCAAACTAAACCCAAATTTTCTTTGCAAAACGTATAAAGATATGCTCTTTTTACACACCGCGTATTTAAGTGCTTCGATATGGTCTTCGTCGATTTCGCATTTAACGTACGCGTTGTCGGCAATTTCTTCGGTTGCGTAAACGTTTCTAGTTTTAGAGCCGTTTTTCTTCGAAACGTAACCGTTTTTTTCTAGCCAATCTATTATCATAGCACCTTTAACGTATCCAACGCCACACTCGCGCTGAATCATAGACACGCCCGCTTTTTTTTGCATAACGCAAACTTTTAACGCGTCGATATAAATTTTTTCCACGGGCGTGCGATTGCTGTTTTTTAATTTATAAAACTCTAATTTTTTGCTGTTTTCTTCCATAATTTCACCTATATACTACAATAAATAAATTTCAGCAACGTAATAATATTCGGCAAAATCGCCAAGCCCCACTAGTTTTAGCGCGTTAGAAACTTCTGCAATTTTCCCGTCTGCATTTTGGTCAATATATATCTTTTTTTCCATATAAAACCCCTTCTTAATTTTTTTGTGCGTTATATTATATGAATTATCCTTTCTATTGCAACAATTAAAAAGGTCATACACATAAACGCACTTTTTTTATCTCGAATTTTAATAAGTAGTTCAACGCCTTTTTTTGTTTGTATTGTTTGCACCGAATAATCATTTAGAATTTCTTTAACTAGGTTAAAGGTTTCATCGTTACCATCTAACTCACCGTCTAAATAGTTAAACGTTAAGCCGTTATCCGAAAGAAATATCCCGTCGTTGTAAAATAATCTAAACTTCATTTCTACGTCATCGGGATAAGTTATACCCACGTTGCAGTTATACCCCGCGCCGTCTAACACGAAATCGTTATCGCACTTAAAACACTCTATAATCTCTTTCAAGTGTTCTAGTTCCGAATCACTTACCGCTGTTTCTAAATTTTCGTCTTCTTCAAAAATAAAAACGCAATCATCGTCGTCTAAATCGTCGAAGATGTCAAAAAAATCATCGCTAGCGCGTTTACGCGTAATCTTTTTAAGCCTTTTTTCCATTTTCGCTAAGGCGTGTTTTCTTTCCAAAACATCTTCGGGCGATTCTTCTATCTTGTATTTTTTAAGGCGTGTTTTATCATAGTATACGAACGAAAAATCACGTTCGATAACACCGTCTTTTTCTAGTTCCGATAAAACTTGAACAGCCCTTTTTTCGCTAACTTTTAGATTTTTAGTTAAATTCAACAAGGTTATTTCGCCTACCGACTGCACGTATTCTAGTATCAAATTCTTAAATCTTTCGTCCATAATATATCTCCTTTGTAAATTTTTATATAATAATTCTTTTCCACTAATATTATAAATCACCTTTAATATCAATTAAAGTACGTTAAATAGTGCGTTTTACAAAAAAACTATAAAGTTTACAGTTAAAACGCAAAAAAAAACAAGAACTTGTAAAAATTACAAGTTCTTGTTAAACTCTATCGTTTACACGTTATTCATACACGATAACGCCTTCTAGCGATTCGCACGTTATTTGACAATATAATAAATCTTCTATCGGAACGGGTGTTCTACCCGTTTCCCAGTTGCCAATAACCGAACTGCTAGTACCAAAAACTTTTGCTAATTCTTCTCTGATTATTCTGTTGTTTAAATCTTTTTCAAAGCCACAAATCTCGCACTCGCCCGCGCAATTACCCTCGTTAAAATGGCACACGTAGCACGCGTAACGAGACATTTTGAGATTATGCTCCCTTAACTTTTGAATCTTCTTTCCTGTTTTTTTCCAGTTAATATTTTTTCTTAAAATTTCTTTCATTTTTTTGTTTTCCTTAAATGGTTTCTACATTATACAACCGAGGTTATTACCTGTCAATAACTTTTTTAAAAATTTTTAGCCCAATTTCAAATATTTATTTTCGAAAAAGGGCTAAAATCACTTGACACTATTTTTTAAAAATTTTTAAGTGTTATTCGTAACGTTCTTTAAGCAACAAAACGGCGCTTTTTATTTCTTTTGTCGAAACGAACCCTGCTAGTGCACGGACCGTTTTTCCGTTGGCTTGGTTCTTGTAAATCAAGTCCCCACAACCCAAAAGGTTTGTTGCGTCTTCTACGTCTAATAATAGTCTAGAATCTAACGCGTTGCATAATCTAAGCGCTATCCTGCTAGGAAAACACGCTCTCACGTCTTTCGTGATCACGTCGTTACTTGCACGTTGCGTAGAAAGAATAACGTGTATTCCAACAGCCCTGCCTTTAATAGCCAAATTGCAAATTTGCTTTTCGAATGTTTTTTTATTCGCCATCATTAAATCGGCAAATTCATCTATAATCACGATAATTCTTGGCATAACTTCTAAATTAGAATCTTTGCATTTATCGTTGTATTTACCTATTGTATCAACGGAATTCAATGATAAGGTCGAATATCTCTCGCTCATTAAATTAGATAAATATTCAATTGCACTTACGAATTTTTTTGCATCTACTATTATTTCGTTATCAATTAAATGTGGCAACCCTTCAAACGCCGATAATTCCACGCCTTTAGGGTCAATTAGCAAGAATTTTAGTTCCTTTGGCGAATATCTTGCCGATAAGGATAAAATTATTTCGTTCGTTAAAATTGATTTGCCAGAACCTGCTGAGCCCGCAATCAAAACGTTTGGCATTTTGCAAACGTTTACGTTTAACGGCTTGCCTTTGCTTGTTCCTATAACGGCGTAGCACCCGTTTTCGCTTTCTCGCGCTACACTTTCAGAAAGCATTTCTTTAAGTCCGGCGCTACTTCTTTGCGGATTAGTAACCTCAAAACAAACGTAGTTTTTTTCCGGAATGGCGTAAGCCCTTACGCTAGTGCACGCCAATCTCATTTTAACGTCTGACGCAAACACGTGCACTTTTTTTAATAATTTTTTATCTGCCGTGTAAAAATAATATCTTACGAAATAGTTTTCTATCTCGTATTTTTTCTTTTCTAAATTTATATTAAAATCCTTAAAAGTTTTTTGTATTTCATCAAAAATCTTCTCTATGGAATCAGTTTCGTATACGGGTTTTTCGTAGTCTAAAAGGCAGTCTAAAACTTTGTTTACCACTTCGTAATTTATTTTCATATCTTTTTCCTCCGTAGCGCTTTTTAACCTAATTATAACACATATTCTCTAGTTTTCAATACCTGATAGTTAAATTGCTTAAAGAATTTTTACCTAAATCTTCCCGTAGCATCACGTAGATTTTTATTTAGTTAAGTTTTTTGAATTTATAAAAACTCACCTTTATACAAGGCGAGTTTAGCATAGTTTTTGTACCATTTACGGTGCATAGTGGTCGGTTTTCTTTTTTCTATCTAATATTATATCTAGCCGACATCTTTTCTACGTGTTCACGTATGTCATTGCGTAGTTTTTGTGGGCTTACCACTTCTACAAATCCTCCGTATTGAACCGCCCAATAGAACATATCAAGTTCGCCACAAAGAACTTTTAGCGTTACCGTATTTTGCTCTTCAGAAATAAGCGTGTAACTAGAAAACGCATCGTAAACTAAACCTATTCTAGATTTATCAACTTTTAGTTCTATTGCAATAGGCTCTCCTGTAAACATATTTGGGTGTTGCGCTACGTATTCACCTACGCTAACGCCTTTTAACGTCGTTTCGGTTTTAGGAAGCGAGTAAGATTTTATTATTTCTACGTTTTTTATCTTGTCTACCCTGCAATTCCATATCCTATTTTCTGCGTGATTATAACAAATAAGATAAGTGTTGCCATTTTTTTGAACCACCCAGTACGGACTAACTGTGTATTCTTTTTCATTTTCAACTACTAACTTATCAGTATTTCGCTTTAATTTAACGTATTTAAACCTTACTTTTTTCCCCTGCGATTTAGCCTCTTCTATTTTACTGACAGTATCTAGTAAATACGTATTGTCGAATTGATATATCCTCCCGCCGTTTAATATAGATTTAGCGTTGTGCGTCTCTCTAAAAGTAGAACTTCCCAAAGCAATAATATTGTTTAATAGTTCTTCTTTTTTGGTTTTATCTATATTAACATTATAGGTTGCAACGGTTAATAGCCAAGAAAGTTGCTCGTCGGGTAAATCTCCCTCTATCCAAATCTTACCTCTCGTAATCGGTAGTTCTTCACCGGTTTTTTCATCGAACTCTGGCTCTACGCCGTGAATTTTGTATCCTAGATTTATAAGCATTTTTAGGTCGTTCGCAACAGATTTTCTTTCAGATTTATAGCCCATCTTATTAAGTTCTTCCACGATATCGTCTTGGGTAAAACGCTTGCCCTTTTTAGAATGTTTTTTTAGCACGTGCAAAATATAAAATGGTTGTACTTTCTTGCCACTAAGCAATGGATAAACGTTCATATGTTCACCTCTTAAACATATTTTTTTGGTTTAACTTTTGGTTAGATTATACACGACAAAACAAATGGATGAACACTTGTATAATCAACTTTGCTATTTGCGTCATCCCTCTTAATACTATAGTTCTTGTCAGAACTAGAGGTTTTCCAATATTCTTTCATAATTTTTCTCCTTTTTATTTTTAGGCTTATGCCTTTTTTGATTCTGTTTTTAATGTTTAAATTTACCTATTAGGTGTTTCCAACAATAAAAACTACTTGCCTTTAATTGGCGTTCCATAGGTATGATTAATAACAGTGTCATTTCTTTTAGCCATACTTTTCACCCCCCCCTTTTTTGTTTACAATTACATTTTAACATGAGCTTTTTACAAAAAACTATGGAGAAACGGCTGTAAAACATTTAAGTTAAAAGCTTTGTTTTATGGACACAATTTTTTTCGTACTCAAGCACTTAAAATAGTACTCTTTCCCCTCTTTATTAATCCATTTTTCAGAGACAAACTGTAACGGGTTTCCCTCTTTGTCCACAGGCCATTCTGGATCTTGAATCCATTTAGGTGGCTTGTCTTGCATTGTGAACTTTTGACGTACAACTTCCTTAAATATCTTTATCTTTTTAATTTCCATTTGGTCATAAATCTTTTCTAAAACTAATTCCGCCTCTACGCCACCGATATACGATGGCGTGTTGACTAATATGAATCGATATTTTTCAATAAACGCGTTATTTACTTTGAGTTCGGGATAAATGTCAATAAGAATGTCTCTAACCTCAGCAAAAATGTTAATTTTCGCATCCAATGTGCCAAAAGCATACAATTCGATTAATACTTCCTTAATATCGTACGGCACTACTTCTGCAACAACTTCGCCATTATCTATTTTTTGGACACACCGCGTCATCCCTTTTGGAACTATGCTTTGAAGCGAATCTAAAACGTTAGACACCTTTGCCTGCCCCATAAATTCATCTACCGTTATTCTTCCTTCAACAAAATCAATTGCTATTTGTAAATTTTTCATTGTTCTCTCCTTTTAACTAATTATAAAGCCAATAATGAAGCGTCTTAAAATTAGCGTAATGCTCGGCTTTCGTTAGCTCGACATAACTATACATATCGTTGAGTATACCTCCATTCCAATGATGTAATTGTACAGCTTTACCAGTTGCGTCTAGTGGTGCTTTGCCCGCAAGCATTCTTTGAATATTAGATTCATTCACTATGTACTTACCACTTTGCGATATTTGGTTCTTATAAGACGAATAATTCTCTTTATAGAATTGCCCGCTTTTTTTCCAGTGCGAAGTTCTTTCATTTGTCCATTCCTTTTGCATATGCGCGCACGAATTATGCACTAAAATATAATCTTCTTCAGCTTGTTCGCCAACATAATAAGTGTGTTGATTTTCGACTTCAAAATTATACACTTTAACAGGCGTTTTGTGTTGTACGCAAGTTACACTTTCGACCATTAGGGTTTCACCGCTTGCACTAATCAGCTTATCACCACCAACAAGTTCTCCTGCTTTTACCCAGCCTTGTTTTTCTACGTAAAACGGATGTTCGTCAGTGGTTTCAATTTCAATATCGCCACAATCAACAATGTAAGTTGCCGATACTTCTCTTGAAAACGTATCTACAACCATAGACATCGTTGTCAAATAAGGATTCTGCTCGTCTGCACAAACCACGTTCATACCTGTTTGAATGTTTTCAATAGCTACAGTTTTCCCACTTGCCAATAAAATAGGCGTTCCCGCAACAAAGCAATTACTTGCACTTAGTGCCCCTGTTGCTGCACCAACAATTGAACCGATCATGAACCCTTCAGAAGCGGATTCTAAAATTTCATTACCAGAACCTTCCCATGTTCCTTCGGATACTCGGTACGAAATAGCTGTCCCTGCTGCATAAACAGCGCTTCCAACCGTCGCACCAATAACCGCACCTTTAAAAGCCCCAAGCGCAATACACGCTACAGCTGGGGTTCCGAACACCGAAAGCGTTGCGGTAACTAATATTACGCCACCACCTATTAAGAAGTTTCGTAGAGTATTATTTTGCTTAGGCGGTAATAATGAGGCTTCGTACTCCGCTAACATATCTGCACGATTCACTATGTCAATAGAAGTATTTCCATCATCATCTATAGAAAAAAACCATGCATCCCCTTCTAGTTCTAATAGTTCTTCTGCTGTATAGCCAAGGAAAAAATTACCAAAGCTGTTATAAAATTTTTCTTCGTAATATTCAGCACTAACGTATATCGCGTCAACTTCCTCTATCGTTATACCTTCTCCAAAATCAAGAGCTTGTACCACACTCGGAAGTTCATTTGCAGTATAAGTTTGAGTTGCAACTACTGTGCTTCCATTATTATAATTCCCGTCTAATTTATCGCCCGTTTTCGTTAAATTTGCACATCCTGCAAGATAGCTTATAGACATAATTATTGAAAGAATAAGTGCCACAACCTTAAATCTAAGAAATTTTTTCATATAAACTCTCCTTTTAGATTTTTAATAGTTCTTTTTCTTTATTATGACAGCGTTAATTATAACAGCAATCACCACAACCGTTGCAGAAACAATAATAGTCACCACTATACCATCTTTATTTTCAGATACAATCTTTTCATTGCTTGTATTAACTTCTTCATTATTATTTTTCACATTCAATGAAGAAAACTCTGAATATTTTTTAGACGTTGCCACTTTTAAAGCATTCGCTTCTTCAGTATCGTTTGAATCTATAACTAGAATTCGCCTAATTGTACTTTCCCCAGTAATCTCGTTACGAGCAGTAATAGTCCAAACACCCGGTGTATCATAAGTGCGTTTATCTACACCAACACTGTTAAAACGCACATCTGAGCTTTCCATCAATTCATTGGAAACGGCAATTTCGCGTTTAATAATGATTTGTAAATAACGACTATTAGCGAAATCTAACGTAAATTGCTGGCAAACAGCGCCACTTAACAATTCATTCCCTTTCGAATCGAATGCAAATACTTGAGCATTCGCATTCCTTATTTCAAACTGCGCGTCAATGCGATAGTTATTAAAACCATAGTTTTTCTGATAATGATATTTGAACGGCCAGAAATCCCACACCCTTGTTTCTGAAACCACTCTTGATGTCTCAAATAACAAACTTATTTGATAAGAACCCTCTTGTCCAAAAAAAGCAGGCGTGAAAGATCCTCCATTTTGTAATTTCTTAAATACGTTGGCTACTGGATAAATTGTTGTCTTGCCCTTATAATCTTTATATTTAATAATCAAAAGGCCTTCGCCTATTTCGCCTACGTAACTTAGAGAAGGCACACGGGAATCGCCGTCAAAATTTAACCAAGAGCCGGTATTACCTATATTCTTAAGGTCTGTTTTAAGATCAATGGAAAGAACCGGTACGTCTGGCACAGTTTTTAAAAAACAACGTTCACCGTCTTTGACTGTTGTTGACGAGAAATTAGACAATTTAATTTCCGCAACATTTACCCCCACTAAAGGATCACCAACCGACAATGTTTTCGGATTAGAATAACCACTACCATCAACACAACTATTCAGCTGTGCCCACGAATAACTGTTTCCGTTGTTCGCTGAAACAGTTTCAGCTTTCGCAATGATTTTATTCGGTAATAATAACAATATACTTATAAAAAGCAATATTGCCATACCAACAGCCACCCATAATGTTCTTTGTTTACTTATGCTTACGTGTTTCATAAAAGTTCCTCCGTTATTTTCTGGGCAAATTATAACATAGAGCCCTTTTGTTGAAAATAACATTTATAAACAAAAGAAAACCTTATAGAACAATTGGGAACATTTAGTAACAAAAAAGGCATCGCAATATTATTACGATACCTTTTACTTATTTACTTTTTATCAATAAAATTTATTTCTTATAAAAGTTCCTTTAATTTATCAAATTCTTCATCTGTAGCTATTTGAAATTCGTATAAAACCCTAACAATAACTTGAAGCAGTTTCTCGTTTTTCCAATCAATATAAGCTTCGTATATTTCCCACATCTTTGAAACGCATTCCTCTCGGTTTTTAGATGTCCTTGCAACCTTCTCTATCAAGTCCATACACTTTTCCTCAAAGTCATCATTATTTATCCATATACTTATTGGCCAAATGTTGGTTTTTCGAAAGTCATTGAATTTTTCTTCTTTTGTTGAATTTACCTCTTTAATCATAACTTCTCCAACAACACTAGAAAATTCATCTGATGCATAATCCTTAAACAGCTTGATTTTTTCCTTAAGTTGTTCTATTGTTTCAGATCTTTGAAGAAATTTTGTGAGTAATTTTCTTGCTTCCATTGCAATTTTATCCAAAGAATATTTTCCAGAATAAACATGCAAATATTCTGCCATTTTTTCAATTCTCTTTTTTTCATTCATTGACACTAACGAATCCAAGAAATTGTAAAACTCCATTTGATTTTTTACAACATCCTTAGACACATAAATAAAATAATCGTTAATTAGTTTTTCATTATATATATTTATATCTTGCTTGCCAAAATTCTTAATAGTATAAAGTTGAACACTTTCAAAAAATCCAACTAAAATTATTGATAAACGTAAATGATCATTTTGCAAATAAGCAACAATCAACTCATTCATTATATTATCAAAATTTTTATAGCAGCTTTTTAATTCATCATTATTCAATATTTTCTTGAGCTTTATAAAATTTTTTTCATTAGACCTTCCCGTTATACTATTGAAAAAAATCTTAGATAGAACATGTCCTGCCTCTATCATGTTTTTTAGGTAATTTATATCAATGTCAAAAAACAATTTACTTTCCTTAAAAGTGTTGAATCTTCTTTCATTTGAAACAATTGCTTTTTTGGAATACTCTATCTTTTCTTGTTTTTCTTCTTCAACACGAGTTTTTGTTTGCCTAATCATAGATGATGTGCAATTGCTATATCCTATTGTTCCCAAAGCCTCCCCTAATAATTCCTCATATAATTCGGCTATGGTAGCTGTAAAATTATTTTTATCAAAAGAAAGATTTTTATTAAAAACGCGATTAACCTCTTCGCACAATCTCACTTGAGCTGTTTCACTTAAATCTTCAAGTTTACCTGGTAAATCACTTGTGTCTAGATTTTGAAATAATCCCCTTAGTAGCCACTTAGGATATTTTCTGCTTAGGTTAAACCACAATTTTACACCATCGTTTTCTTTCACTTTTTCTAGTAACTCATTATTTTCTATAGTGACAAGCGAGATAAAATCACATAAATACTTCTCCACTGGAGCGTCATTACCAATATAGTTTCTTAACAACTTTATAAATTCACCAAATCTTTTATCTTGCGTAGAAAAATTACTCACAATACCCCCTCCTTATTAGAGTTGTTCTTTTATTATATCACTTATTAAAAAATTACGCAATTGTATTTCTTATTTATTGAAGTTGTATATATTTTACCCCCCCAGAAAAATGTCAAGTATTTACCTTAATTTCTCCAATTATTGTGCTAGGTTTAGCCAATAAAATGCCCGTTTCTTTATCAAGCCAATTATCTTTATTGTTTATACAAGAAGATATAAGAACAACACTAAGACCTATAACAACCGCAACAATTACACCAATAAAAACTAAAAACCTTTTTGTCATAAAAAGCCTCCTAAACTTTCTATGACAATTATACATCTATAGTTTAGTCTCATTCTTAACGCTTTTACCAAAAAGCAATATTTAATTATTTTAGTATTTATTATACCATAAAAGATTAAACTTTTCAATCTCTACACAACTACAAAAGCTATTTTTATTATAATAAGTGTCATAATAAAACCAGCCTTTTTCGAACTGAAAAAGGCTGGTTTTGGCGTTTGTGAGATGATTCGAACGTCCGACACCCAACTTAGGAGCCCAGGTTAATTTTTCGAGTCTAACTTTATTAGAATTTACCTTATGTTTTAGCGTGTATGATATAGCCCGAAAAACATCGATTTTTGCACACCTTTAGTAACAAAAAGTGCCTTTTTTGAGCAAAATAATTCCAAAAGTTTTTTCAACGCTTCCCGTTGAGAATTGCTGGCTATACCTACGCCTTAATAATGAGATTATTTATCGTCTCTTAACCTCACTATTGATACTCGTATCAAATAATTTTTTTCATTAATTACTTTAATATTTATGAAAAATCATTTATTCCCAGTTAAAAACATATTACTTAATTATTAACTCTCTTTAATCTTATAACAGCCTTAAACTCCCTCATTTTAAAGATATTTTTATCCACTAATAACTGTAACAATTTCTTGTCATATTTATGATGAAGAATAGATGTCTCATTTACATCATCCAATTCCGATAAAGAAGGCTCTATGTTTTTCATGTATTTAATAAAATTAGATTCTGGCAAACTTAAGCCATATATTTCCATTAGACTTATTTTTAGTTCATAATTTATATCACTTTTAGTAAGCATATCCAATAATCGATTAGAACATGTATCAAGTTTAATTTTAGTTAGAGCTTTCGCAATGGCTGTTGCTTCTTCTACCGATGAAAATGAAAAGTAATCTTGGATTTTATTAATTAATCGATTTTTATTGTCATCATTCATATCATCGTCTAATATCAATTTTGATATCACTTCTCTATCAAAAACTGCCCAATCTACAGACTCAATTAATTCTGGGTTTTTAATGATAATACTCAAAGCAGTTTCAACTCTATTTTTAGACAAAACTAAATTTTGAACTTCGCAGTTAATTACATCATTCTTAACCAATATTGCACTAATTTCATCTTTCAAAATCTCATTTACTTTTATATCTGCTCTAAAAGATTTTGATAATTCTTCAATAATAGTTAAATCGCCATAATCAACGTCGTTACATAATGATAAAATAAATGTTTTTTCTTCAAGCGAATCTTTACTCAATTTCTCCTTATTTAAAACAATAAAATTTACTATATTTTCAAAATCAATCTTATCTTTTGCCAACAAAACATTTTCCCAAGTAGCAATGATTTTATTTTTTTTCAACAAATAAATTGAAATTTCATTATTTATATCCTGATAGTAATTTATTTTATCTTTTTGGCAATCAATAAAAGATTGTTTAATACTTGTTTCTACGCCATCACTCAAAATAATTTCTTTTATTGTTTCCTCAGAATCCACAAAACCACCTCCAAAACCAACGACTATCTTGACAACCGATTCCAAGTTAGCTCTAATATAATTTGTAATATAATCCTTATCAGAAGTAAGTAAAATTGTTAATAATTTCGTTCCATAATCTTCATAATTCAAGTCGAGATAATCCGTCAAAAGAAATTTAATATTAGCTAAATTTAATTCATACAAACATTCTTTTATTACAGTCTTAAAACAAGTATTTTGCAACATAACCTCTTTTAATTGACTTGTTTTTATAGATTTAATATAAATATTTAATGTCTTTAAAGTTTCTATAAAAGTAGTAATTATATTTTCTGAACTAGAAAATTTCTCTATCGGATTATTATGATTCTTAATATAATTTATTATAACGTTTTCGTGATTTTGTTCTTGAATCAACTTAACATTGTTTAATGAAAAAATTTCTTGTAATACATTGTCTTTTTTATCATCATTAATATTATTGTTATTGAATATAACATAAGCTAGTAGTTTATTTCTTTTAATAAATTTATTAATTAAC
>JAZLBC010000005.1:0-75282 GCA_045613505.1 Christensenellaceae bacterium | reverse complement strand
CATTAGGGTAGAGATTTTTTGTTTATTATGCGACAAGGGGACGAGAATATGGAGAAAATTGCTTGCAATTTCCCGTAGGGTAAACAGTGGACACCCACTGTTTATTGGGTAGGTCGCACAGGCGAGAGCCTCCGAAGGAGCAAAACCAAAAACAGGTATTATTTCCCCTGTTAAATATAACTATTTTAAAACACAAAAGACTTGGAACACGTCCAAGTCTTTTTCGTTACGTCTTTTATTTACAGCGTTGCGTTATCTGTTTTTTAATATCTTTCTAAATTCTTTGAAATCTTTTTTCAACTTTTTATTGTATTCTCTATACTCTTTATTAAATAGCGAATACACGCCCATAATACGCTTAATCATAAACATTGCGAATCTCGTGCTAAACCTAGATGACTGACCATATGCACACAAATAATACATTCCACTATAAAAAGTACAATACCTAATAAACGGACTAACACCACCAGTGGATTTACCGCCGTAATGCAATATCTCAGCCTTAGGTTCTAGGCAAACTTTTTTATTGATTTTTCTTAGTTTAGCACCAAGCACGTCTTCTTCATGGTATAAAAACATCTTTTCATCTAAATAATTAATCTCAGGCAAGACGCTAGATTTTATTAAAAAACAACACCCAGAAACCATACCTTGTGGGTATAAACGCTTATCGTATTTATAATCTTGATAAGTGTATTTTTTTCCTAATCCAAACCAGTCGAAAATGCTAAAACCCTTTCGTCTCAATAAAAACGTCATTGGGGTTAAAATTCCCCTATTACAACTTTGCACTTCGCCGTCTTGCATATATACTTTCGGTCCTACGACAGCCAAGTCTTCTTCAGAAGAAATACAATCAACCATAATTGATATGGCGTTTTCGTAGAACTTTACGTCGCTATTAGTACACAATATAAAATCACAACCATCGCTTATTGCATATTTAAAGCCAACGTTATTTCCTGCAGAAAAACCGCCGTTTTTGTCATTTGCAATTACAACAACGTCTTTGTCCAAAGAATACTTTTCGTTTAATTTTTGCAACGACTCGTTAGGAGATTTATTGTCTACAACGTATATTTTATATGGAATTTCTCCTATCGTTTGCCTAATGCTATCAATGCAATTAAAAACGTCTTTGTACGTTTTGTAGTTTAAAATTACAACGCCTAGTTTCATGATTTTTCTACACTTTCCTCTTGGTATTTTAATGCGTTTTTCTTTTTTATCCTTCGCTCTATATACCAGCCTATAATAAACGAACAAACCATAGGAATTATAATAGTAGCACTTCTTATTTTCCAATCAAAAAAAGACAATAAAATTACACCGCCTAAAAAGGAGAATAAGAACTTGCATTTTAGTTCGCCGGCATTTTTACTCATGGAGAACGTGTAAGACGCTAGAAAAGCAAAGATTAAAACTGAAACCTCGCCACCGATATAGGTAAAGTCTTCTATCAATTCTCTATACCAAGTGCCAACGTTGCATGCAATTGGAGTATTATAAAACTCTTGGTATTGTTCAATCCTTCCTATAATCCCCAACTTGCTTAAAATATTGTATAAAGGTAAAAAAGTGTTTTGACCAAAATTGAATTCACATGTTTTTAAGTATTCGTTTAAGGTTCCTATTGGAGACGCTATATAACTAATCGTTTTATAAACGACTACGTTTTCGCCAAAAATAGAATAAAAAGCCGGTGAGGCGTGTTCTATACTCCCCGATCGTTTGCCCGTAAACAACAAAATCGCAACAAGTATTAACACCGCCATTATAGCGATAGGAATAACTTTCTTTAATATTTGTAGAGCGCCAACTTTTTTATCTCTTTTATTTTCGGTAACAACGTAAGGTATAACCAAAAACAACAAAGAAAATACCATATCTGCACGCGCAGCGGATATCAAGCCCAATAATAATAACAACGGAAGCAAAGGAATTATTAAATAGGTAAAGCCATATTTTTTTAGATACACGCCAGCCAAAGCAAACGATACGAAAAGAAAGCAATTAAGATAAGGTATATTTGGCAAACTAACTAAATTGTTAACCCTATCGTAATATATTTGAGTCATTTTACTAAATAAATTAAAACCATAATGCCTCATATATATCAAAGTGTTGCCGATAATACCAACACTCGCTAGTATAGTAGTGGCGATTATAAAGATTTTAATTAGTTTCTTAGCACTTTCCGCCTCAATCTCTACTAATAACTCTTGATGGCTATTAGAGTATTTGTTCGCTAAAATTTTACCTATCAAACACCCAATCATAAATAAGGTTTGAAATACGAATATCGTAATCCAGGTAAACCTTTGTAACGGATAATATAAAATTAAACCAGATTGATGGAACGTTAAAGCAACCTGCCACACAACAACGTATAACAGGATAGGATTGATTATCTTTTTGTATATCTTATGGCCTAAAAACGCGCAAACAGCGTTATACAAAGTATATATAAATATCATTTTCCATCACTATACCAAGTCTTTTACCTGTTTCACTCCTTTCATCATAAGTTTATACGATTTTATAACACCAACTTCTTTATAAGTTTTTCTGTGCCTAATTGCGTGATACAAACAAATTAGTTTGACTAATCTCTTGCTCAAAAAATAGTTACACACTCCCTTGTCATTAAAGTATTTTTCATTATATCCCTTAAACCAAGTAGAGTCTCTTTCTTCAGTCAATCTTGCAATTGAATACGGAACAGCCACTATTTTTAACCCGCAATTTAGACAAGATTTAATAAAAAGCAAATCTTCGCCCGCACCGTATCTTGCGCCACCACCAAACATTAGGTTAAAACTTATTCCGTTTAAAAACACTGCTTCTCTCTTAAACGCAATCCTAACTGCGCCATATCTACCAAAATTACGTTTATTTACTTTAACAGTTTTAGTGTTTACGTGCCTTTTTCTCACTTCTTCGTCTATATTGAATATAATAACGTTTGCGTTCGGGTTGTCCTTAAACGCTTTTTCTACTATATCTGCATATCCGTCATGATAAACCATATCGTCGTCTGCTAACAAACAAACGTCTGCTTGCGCTCTCATTAAGGTATTGTTTCTATTTAATCCAACGCCTCGTTCGTTAAAAGACAGCCATTTAACTTTATGACCGTTTCGCTCAAAACATTCGATTTTATTTTCATCACATTGATTCCCCACAATAGCATCCGTTTGAACGTTCATTTTATCTAACAGAGCATGGTCTTTTTGATTCATCGTGGCTATCAATACTTCTATTGTCACAACAACCCCCACGTATATATAATATATACGAATACAATTATCTATTTATAAGCATACAACAAAATCGACAAAAAAACAAGTATTTTTACATATCTTATTCTTACTATATGCAGTAAACGCGATTATTAAACGCAAAAAGTCCCATTTCTTTCGGGACTTTCTGTTTATTATATTAGTTTTATGAAATATTCAGTTATCTCCTCTGGGGATTGCTTAGTTTTGTTTTTTAACCACCATCTTAACGTTTCTATAAAAGTTGTAGCTATATAATTTATCCAAAAATCTTTTGGTATTGATTGTGGCTTTTTATCTATCAGTTCTTGCGCGTTATTTTCAACCACGCTTAAAACGCCACTCTTAAAATACTCTAAAAATAGATCGTTGTTTTTGCTTGTTAAAAGTTTGCAAATATTGTTATCGTTCTTTTTTATATGCTTAAACAAATGCAAAAATGCACCGTCGTTTATATCGCAAGAAAAAATATTGCTCTCGCTTTGATTTTTCGCCGAATTAAAAACGTGCTTAAATAATTCTTCGCACAACTCTTTAAGCAAAAAATCTTTGGTTTCGAAATGCGCGTAAAAAGTGGCTCTGCCAACGTTGGCTAGGTCTATAATCTCACCAACGGTTACGTTGTTAAAACATTTTTTAGAAAGCAGGTTTATAAACGCCTTAAATATTGCGTCTCGTGTTCTTCTTTGTCTTCTATCCATAAAACACCATACTTTTTTATATTTTTGTTCAGTATTGAATACTCCAAGGGTGATTGTATCACCTTTTTTATTATTCTAATGATATAATATTATCGAACAATGTGTTCACTACCATACTTATTATACCATATAAATAAACTGAGGTAAAGGAGTTTTTATGAAAACAGAAAGAAAAATTTTTATCGTGTTTTTGCTAAATTTAATTTTTTCTATATTCGAATTCTTGGGTGGGATATTTACTGGGAGCATTGCGATATTATCCGACGCATTGCACGATTTTGGGGATGCAAGTAGCGTAGGGCTTTCTTTTATGCTCGAAAAGAAAAGTAAGAAAAAAGCAAACGATAAATACACTTACGGCTATCGTAGATTTTCAGTATTAGGTGGAATTATAACCATGCTTATACTTCTTTTGGGTGGAATAGTCGTAGTTTACAATTCAGTAGCGCGTTTATTTAATCCCATAGAAATCAAATACGATACAGTTATACTTATAGCAGTTATAGGTTTTAGCGTAAATTTAATCTCTGCAATATTTACTCACGGTGGGCACTCGATAAACCAAAAAGCCATAAACCTACACATGTTAGAAGACGTGCTTGGCTGGGTAATAGTGCTTATAGGTGCTATCGTTATGCGTTTTACGAACTTCTATCTGTTAGACCCTATTATGTCTATAATAGTTGCGCTTTTTATAATCTTTAACGCGTTAAAAAGCTTAAAAGATATTTTAGAAATATTTTTACTAAAAACGCCGAAAGACGTAAGCGTAAACAAAATAAAATCAGCCGTTTTAAGCATTGATAACGTGTTAGACGTGCGCGACGTGCGTATTCTTAATCTAGATAACGAGCAGATTTTTATTTCACTTAACGTCGTTACAAACAGAGAAGATTTCGCAACCAAAAAAATTATTAAACACGTTTTATTTAAGTTAGGCGCAAGTTACGTAACGCTAGAAATTTCAAGAGAAAACGAGGAAATTATAGAAAAACCAAACGAAGAACCGTGTAAAAACTGCAATCGTTTCCACCACCATAACTTGCATCATCATTAAAAAATATCGCCCAAAAGCAACACTTTACTTTTGGGCGTTATTTACAATAAAATATTTAGTTTACTTGTTTTTAATATAGTTGCGATAAAGGTTAACAACTTCTTGCCTAAAACGTTCTGCAACCTCGTCTTTACTAAGACCTTGATTTTTAAGTTCGTTGATAAATAGTGGCTTACCTATAACCAACTTTTTGGTTTTTAGGCTTAGATAGGTTGGGTAAACAGGCACGTCTTCCCCACGTTTTTTATAGTAATATTCGCCGAGCATAACAAAGCCGTTAAAGAACTTTGGTGGCTCTACTAGGTAACCGTTGTTGCTATCTTCTGGATAAACCATAACTGCCATATTGTTATCTAGAACACCGGTGCTATAATTTAAGGTTTTTATTAGCCTAGCGTCTGGAAAACTTGGTATAACCTTTATCCCACGATAAATTAGTATAGAAAAAATCGCCTCAAATGCAGATTTTAGCGTTGCTGAAAATTTACCCTTGCCTAGTTTTTGAATATATAAAACGTTTCTTAAATATTTATATCTATCAACGTACCCACCAAGCATTTGATATGCACCCCAAGGGCATAAAAATTTTGGCAAGTATTTTTCGTAAATAAGCGGACCTTTCTTGCCTTCGTGGTTGCCAACGAATATACACTTATCTGAAATTTCTTCATTTAAGTTTATAACTTCAATTTTTTTCGTGGCTAATCTTGATAATATAGGGCGAAAAAAACTGTAAACTGGTTGTTTTCTTTTTGGAGTTTTAAACTTAAATTTCTTTTTGTCTCTCATAACGTTTCCTTTGTGAACAGTAATAAGTTGTTTTATTTTAACATAAAAACGCCGTTATGTCAAGTTGATTGATCTAATCGTTTACGAGCGTCCTTGCCCAAGTTTTTCTTTTATAGAGCATTGCGCCGAACAAACATTTAATAACTTCGGTTGCTTGACAAATTATAAATAAAGGCATAATCGGTATTGCAGTAAAACGCGAAAGAATAAAGCAAATTGGTATTACAACCACCCACATAAACACGCTATCGAAAAGGAAAGTGATAAGCACTTTTCCACCCGAACGCATTACAAAATATATAGCGTGCGCGTACGCCACAAACGGCATTGTTGCGCCCAAAGTTAACATCATATCACGTGCAAGCAAGCGAATCGGAACGGACGTATTATACGCGAGTGGAAACACGAAAGCAAGTGCTGAAAATACCACTGCGATAGCCGTTGTTGCTACTACGGAAAACAGGTTTAGTTTATCAGCGTCTAAAAGCGCTTCTTCAATCTTGTTCGCACCAAGTTTTGCGCCGACGAGTATTGCAGACGCTTGACCTAGCGCAAGGTAAGTTACACTAAAAACGTTAAACAAAGTTGTAGAAATATTTTGTGCAGCCACTACTTCTAGCCCACGAGTAGAATAACATTGGTTTCTAAGTATGGTTGCAATAGCCCAAAGAAGTTCGTTTAGTGCTAGTGGAAACCCTTTTATTATCATTTGTTTAACAAGCGTTTTTGGAATTTTTATGTTTCGGAAAGCACCTTTTACAAATGAATATTTTTCTTTATTAAGGCTAGTTTTAAATATCAATATAAATAGTTCTACAAAGCGCGAAATAACGGTTGCAAGAGCAGCACCCTTAACCCCCATTGCCGGCATACCGATAAGCCCGAAAATAAACACGGCGTTAAGCACACAGTTTGTAATAACTGCCGTAATACTTGCTATCATTGGCGTTACGGTGTCCCCCGTTTCACGCATGGTAGACGCGTATGATTGATACATAGCAAACGGAATAAAACCAATTACCAACACCATCAAATAATCTATGCCGTATTCTAGGGTTAACGCTAAATCTCCACCTTCGCCTTCGTGCAAGAATAGGTTAATAAGTTGATTTTTCAATAGTATAAAACAAACTACGCCTAAAATGCCAGCGATTAAGTTCATAATAACTTTTAGCCTAAAAGTGTTTCTTACGCCTTCGAAGTCTCTTTTTCCAAAATACTGCGCGGTAAAAATTCCACCGGCAGACACGATACCAAAAACTAGTAGGTTAAAAATAAAAGTGAATTGGTTTACGATAGAAACCCCACTCATTGCTTCGGTGGAAAGACTACCAACCATAACGTTATCTACTAGCGCTACTAGGTTGGCGATTGCATTTTGTATCATTATAGGAAGAGCAACAGCAAACACCGTTTTATAAAATTTTTTATCACCAATAAATCTTTTTTTAAAAGATTTAGCCAACGTATCCACGGGTTATTATCTCCTTTAACGCGTAATACAATTTATTATAGCATCTTTATTTTTTAATGCAAGTAAAAACGTATTTATTTTGAAAAATTTTTACAAAAAAACACGCCGTTATCTCCCAGCGTGTTTTATCTTTTTTATTGATTTTTTAGAATAATTTCTAGATATCTTTTTAGCGCGTTTTTGTAATCAGGCAAAGGCGTGAAACCATTTTCTTTAAGTTTAGATTTATCTAACCTAGAATTATACGGACGCTTTGCTTTTGATTTTTTATACTCTGCCGTGCTTACTGGCAACACTTTCGTACAATATCCCGCTTGGTTAAAAATTTCCACTGCAAAATCGTACCAACTGATATACCCGCCATCATTAGTAGCATGATAATAGCCATATTTATCGGTTAAGATCATATCTGCTAAAAGCCTTGCCAAATCATAGGTAAAAGTTGGCGTTCCTATTTGGTCGTTTACTACTGTTAACGTGTCGAATTTTTTGCCGACTTGCAACATAGTTTTAACGAAATTGTTGTTGTTTTCTCCAAAAACCCAAGCTGTTCTAACTATAAAATATTTGTCTAGTATGCTAGAAACTGCAAGTTCGCCTTTTAGTTTACTATCGCCGTAAACGTTCAACGGACTATAATCTTTATCGTCAGGTTTTCTAGGGTCCTCTCCGTCGCCACTAAAAACGTAATCGGTACTAATATACACCATTTTTGCGCCAACATTTTGGCAGGCTTTTGCTATATACCTAGTGCCATCGTAATTGATTTTATAAACTATTTCGCGATTTTCTTGGTCTTCTGCGCCGTCCACGTTGGTCCAAGCGGAACAATGCACTATTGCATCGGGACGAACAGTGGTTATAGCCGTTAAAACCGCTTGTTCGTTAGTGATATCAATTTTTATATATTCAGTTTTATTTGCAGGGCTCGTTTCGTTATATAATCTTAAATTTTCTTTATCTAAAATATCCGTACCGATTGCGATTATACCCCTACGCGTTAGTTCTAAAACAACGTCGTAGCCAAGTCCACCGCCAACCCCCGTAACAAGAACTCTCATTGATCTCTTATCTTCCTTCGTAATTTTTCTTGTAATAGTTTTGATATTCTCCGCTAACGATTTCTTGCCACCAGTCGCGGTTTTCTAAATACCAATTTATCGTTTTTTCTAAGCCGTCGGTAAACTTAGTTTCTGGCAACCAACCTAATTCGGTATGAATTTTAGTTGGATCTATAGCGTACCTTAAATCGTGTCCTTTTCTATCTTTCACAAAAGTAATAAGACTTTCTGGTTTACCTAATTTTTTAAGAATAAGTTTAACGATATCTATATTAGCCATTTCGTTGTGTCCGCCAACGTTATACACTTCTCCAATTCTGCCATTTCTTATGATAAGATTTATAGCCTTGCAGTGATCTTCTACGTAAAGCCAGTCTCTAACGTTTTCACCCGTGCCATAAACTGGTAAGTTTTTATCGTTAAGAGCATTTATTACCATTAGTGGAATTAACTTTTCTGGAAAATGATACGGTCCGTAGTTGTTAGAACACCTACTAATCGTTACTGGTAAATTATACGTTCTGTAATATGCAAGCGCAAGTAAATCGGCACTAGCCTTTGAACTAGAATATGGCGAACTAGTATGGATAGGCGTTTGTTCTGTAAAGAAAAGATCTGGGCGGTCTAATGGCAAATCCCCGTAAACTTCGTCAGTAGAAACTTGGTGAAAACGCTTTACGCTAAATTTTAAGCAAGCATCCATTAAAACTTGCGTGCCTAATATATTAGTTCTTAAAAATATTTCGGGATTGTCAATAGAACGATCCACGTGGCTTTCTGCTGCAAAATTCACCACTATTTCAGGCTTTTCTTTATCAAAAATCTCATATATAGCGGGTCTATCGCAAATATCCGTTTTATAAAAAGTAAATCTTGGGTTTTCTAACGCTTCTTTAAGCGTAGACATGTTTCCAGCGTACGTTAAACAATCAACGCAAACCACTTCATCTTCGCTCTTATTTAATAGGTAATATACAAAATTTGAACCTATAAAGCCTGCTCCACCTGTAACTAAAATTTTCATTACAACTCCTAAAACTCTATTTTTTCTTCTTTTAACGTTTTATGTTTTTTATCTTTTTCACTTAAAATAATTTCTTTAACGCTTGGCCATATAATACCGATATCTTTATCGTTATACATAACCCCGCCTTCGTCTTCTGGGTGATAAAACTCGTCGCATTTATAAGCGAATTCCGCATAGTCGCTAGTAACTATAAATCCATGTGCAAACCCACGCGGTATTAAAAGTTGCTTTTTGTTCTCTTCAGATAAAAGCACACCTACCCATTTGCCGTAAGTTTTACTGCCTTTTCTAAGGTCTACAGCAACGTCGAAAACTTCCCCTTTAAGCACCCTAACGAGCTTCGCCTGTGGGAACTTCTTTTGAAAATGTAGTCCCCTTAGAACTCCGTGTTTTGAACTTGACTGATTATCCTGAACGAAAGTATAATTAAGCCCTTCTAAAACAAAATCGTTTTGATTGTAGGTTTCCATAAAATAACCGCGGTTATCCCCAAAAACTTTAGGTTCTATAATATACACTCCGTCAATTTCAGTTTTTGTAAATTTTAAGTTGCCCATTTTAATACTTTATCCTTTCTTCTGCTACGTTTTGAAGATGTTTTCCGTATGCCGATTTTCCATATTTTTTTGATGAATCTAAAAGTTTCTCTTTGCTGATCCATCCGCTTATGTAGGCTATTTCTTCAGGTGCAGAAATTAAAACCCCTTGGCGAGATTGCATCATGCAAACAAACTTAGATGCTTCAAGCAAACTATCTACGGTGCCTGTATCAAGCCATGAAAACCCCCTGCCGAGCAATTCCACGTCTAATATTCCGTCAGACAAATAAATTTCGTTTAACGTGGTAATTTCTAATTCGCCACGTTTAGAAGGTTTAACGGTTTTGGCTTTTTTAGATACTCCCTTAGGATAAAAATAAACACCTGTAACCGCATAATTACTTTTTGGGTTTTTAGGTTTTTCTTGTATGCTAATAGCCCTGCCGTTTTGGTCAAACTCCACTACACCGAATCTTTCAGGGTCGTTAACGTAGTATCCAAAAACGGTTGCCCTGTCGTTCTTCTCTGCATTTTCTACTGCTTTTTTAAGTAGTTTAGATAAGCCGTTACCATGAAAGATATTATCGCCAAGCACCATCGCGCACGCATCGTCTTTGATAAATTCTTCGCCTATTATAAAAGCCTCGCAGAGTCCGTTTGGTTTTTCTTGAACGGCATACGATAGGTTAATTCCGTAATGTGAGCCGTCGCCTAAAAGCGACCTAAATTGATTTTGGTCTTCTTTTGTTGTTATTATCAAAATATCTTTTATCCCTGCTAGCATAAGCGTAGACAATGGATAATAAACCATCGGTTTATCGTAAATTGGTAATAATTGTTTAGAAGTTACTGTGGTGATAGGATAAAGTCTCGTTCCCGAACCACCTGCTAATATAATTCCCTTCATACGTTCCTCTTTTTTAAGGTTTCAAAAATTTTTTTAGTTTTTTTTACGTTGATAATAAAATATATTAATAGCGATACACTATACGCTATAAGCGCCCACCAAAAATCTAGGGTTAACACGGTTGTTATAAATATTGCTGTTAGCGTTACCTCTAAAACGAAGTCTAACACTATTCTTTTGCCAATAAGTTTTAACACGATCAACTCAGACACAATAGAGTTAAACACTATAACCACAACCATAGATATTAAAATTAAAATTAAGTTTTGGTATACATATGCAAAAATAAGAAAAAGCCCAACCCCCAAAAGCGCAAAGATTAAGTTAACCATCAACATTGCTTTTTCTTTTCTGTACGCTTTCAAGTAGGTGTTAGTAAGCAAACTAACCTTCGAAGAATAAATTATAGTTGGTAATAATACACCGAGATACATTAGGCTTTCTACGTATTTAGGCAGCCACAATTTAAGCAATGCTATCCCTGGGAAATAAAGCAATAAGCACACGAGCAAAAATGGTGATAAAACGTTACGAATCTTCAAATAAAATGAAGGAAGTTCATTGCTATCTAGTCGTTTAAGAGACGGAAATAACACTACACTGATTGCCGTTATAAACGTTAAAAACACACCGGATACCGTAAAAGCAAAAGCAACTTTCCCAAAGGTTATTTCGCTAAACGCAATTTGCACGATGGTTTTTGCACCGCTCGAAATTAGAATTGCAGACCAATTAGCAAGCATTAGCATTATGCCTGCTAAAACGTTAATTTTCAGTTCTTTAATTGCTTTTTTTATAGGTGCAAATTTACCAAAATATAGACCTTTATTAAAACGCCAAGATATAAAAAACGCAACTACTTCCGAAAAAATTTCAGCAAGGCAGATAAAGTAAAAACGCTCTGCCTTAAACAGTATAAGCGCAACGACTATAAAACAGTAAATTATGCGCTGAGATATTACCACGGTTGCGTATTTATTTATTCTATTTGTTATTTGAAAAGTATACGAAGAATACGTTAACACGTTTTTTGTTACTATACTGATTGAAACTAACGCAATAACAGTTAACGTTACGCCTTCAAAAAATAGCCCGGCAATAATTACGCCGACAATCATTAAAAATGCGTTAAAGAATAAAAGCAGTTGAAATTGCGTTCTAACCAAAGGTTTATCAAGCTCATCGTAATCGTATTTAGAATACCTTAAAACAAACCCGTCTAAAAGTCCGAAATGTAGCACCCCTACGTAACTTGAATATAAAACGAACGTTTGAAAAAATGAATAGTCTAATTGCGTAAAAAATTTGGGAACCAATAAGTTTATCACAAAACCAACTAGCAAAGAAATTATTTGAGCGGTTATTGAAACCACAACGTTTTTGGCAAGTTTTTTGCCAGTAATTTTTTCTTTCATTATTTTTCGGTTTTTAACTCCCTTTTCTTTTTGCAAACCGGCAAGACTATAACGTTCTTCGTGTCTGAAGTGTTTAGCATGCTTCCAATTATTAGCCACAAGAACATTTCAAAGTGAAGCGTAAAGAAATTTGGCTCTACTAATCCGTGAATTAGCACCGCTATTACAGAAACTATCGCTCCCCTATATCCGTCGCCTTTATTTTTCGTTTTTCTTGCACCGAATACTAGTAAAACTACTATTAACACGTTTATTATAGTTCCTACTATTCCATAATTTAGCAACGACTCTAAAAAAATATTGTGCGTTTTTATCGCAAAAATCCTACCCGAAGAACTATTTATTATGTTCACTATAGGCCCAAACCAAGGGTGTTCTTTTATATTTTCCAAACTGGTCTTAAAAACAAAAACCCTTGACGATCCTAAATTTTTATAGTCTCCGTTTGTTAGATAGGTAAATTTGCCCAAAATCCTTTTCCATGCAGGTTGCCCTAGCGAAGTGTTAAAAAAGAATATTAGTCCTAATATGCACAAATTAAAAGCAAAAAGAAATATCAACCACGATTTTTTGCTTTTCCAGTTCATTTTTGTAACGATAGCAATAATTGCAACGATTAATAAGACTGTTGCACCACCAAACGATTCAGTCATAATCAGCGCGATAACGCCTAGACCTACTACGAATTTTTGAAACAAATTGGTTTTTACAAACAATAAATATGAAACACCTAAAAGCAAGAAGGTTGCGCAGTAGTTTGAATAGCCTATCCCCGCAACAATCTTGTTTTTATTGATATTAAAATCCTTGCTAACGTAATGCAGTAGCAACTGCGCACTAACAACTACCGTAAAAAAAGTAAGAACGTTTTTAATTTCCTCTTTTTCGTTTGATACGAAATTAAACGCATAGGTAAATATCAGCACAGAAAAAAACGACATTAAAAATTCTTGCAAAACGTAAGGAAAAGACAAATCTAATACTCTAACGTTTATAAAAAAAAGAATAAATCTTAGAATAATCAATAAGGATACGATGTGAACCCTTATTCCTTTTATATCACGCCAGTTATAAATCAAAAGGCATGCAAGAAAAGAAACAAAAAAAACAAAAAAAGCAAGGTCAAACGCGCTATTCCATGAAATAGAAAGTTTAGCAGGATAAGACGTAAAAATAGTTAAACTGATATACGCAAGGTATAAAAGTACGTATATAGCCTTGTTTTTTTTATAGTTAAGAGTTTGCATGAGTTCCCTTTAAATCTTCGTTTAGATTCTTTTGCTTTAATATTTTTTAGCCCAATTCCAATCTTATTTAGCAACCAACGTGCAATCCGTAAAACATATAACACAATGATACAATGCGACTTTTAAAACATAGCTTAATCTTATTAGTTATTGGTTTTAAAATTCTCTATTGTTTTAGAAATTACGCTTAGATAATCTTTTGAGAGATTTTTTATATCAAAATTTATAGCAGCCTTTCTTGCGTTTTTACATTTGGTTTCGTATTCTTCTTTAGGAAGATTAACTATTTCTAAAATCTTTTTAGCAATGCTTTCCGCAGTCCCTTCCTCATCTGAAACACCACAGTCGTATCTTTCTAATATATCATAGCCCATCTTTACGGTAGATAAAACGGGTTTACCACTAGCCAAATACTCAAATAGTTTGTTCGAACTATTTCCTCTTGACCAGTTATAATTCTTGCCAGAATAATTTAGTATATTAAGCGTTGATTTACTTAAAACGTACGGAACTTTTTGGTTTTGAATATATCCTTTTAAGAATACGTTTTTAACACCTTCTTCTTTAATTCTTTGGCGAATTTTATCTTCGCAACTACCAGAGCCGTATATCAATATTTGTGTGTCTTCATCTAAATATTTAGCCACGTCTACCAAAATTTCCACATTATTAATAGGTCTAATAGTACCGCAGTATATAATGGTTTTTTTATTAGAGTCTAGGTGCTCATCATTAAAACTTTCTTGCTTGGTTTTTACGTCAAAACTCTCTATATCCACTCCGTTATTTACGTAGTAGCATTTAGACATTGGTATTGGCCCGCCACTCTCTTTATCCCACTTGTTTTCTTTTATATAGTTGTGGTCTCCTTCTTTTAGGAAGACCAAAGAAGTGCATTTTGTGTATATCTTTTTCTCTTGTTTTAGCAAAAATTTACCGAGCAAACCATTCTTTTTGAGCCTTCCCCCAAGAAAGAAAACTTCAGGCCAAAAATCTCTTACTTCACAAATGCAAGGAACGCCTAATTTTTTCGCAATAGAATTCCCAGCCATCATCGTTAAAGGATGCGGACTTGATGCAATTATAACGTCTGGCTTTTCGACTCCGGATTTAACAAGACTTTTAATCGTTTTTTTAAGTCCTTTGTAAAAAGCAAACATATTAATTACTCTTTTTGTTCCAGAACCCTTATAGCCGTTTGTTTTTATATAAATAGCGTCTATTCCGTCATAAGTCTTTTTGCAATATTTTTTATTATCGGTAATAATATTTTCATCCGCATAATGCAGATAAGACGAAGCAAAAACCGTTAATTTATGCCCTTCTTTTACGAAATATTTACCAAATTCGTATGGTCTATGTAGACCTGATATGCTTTGTGGTGTAGCGTAGTGATGAAAATACCAAACGTTCATTTTTTAATCTTTGTCCTTGAATTTTTTGCCGAATACTATTAAGACGGTTTTTAACATTACCCCTAAATCTTTGAATAGTCCAAAATTTTTTAGGGCTCTTAAATTGTATTTCATTTTCCTTGGCAAAACCTTTTCGATATATGCCTTATCTATATCCGTTTCGCCCTCGAAATATTTTTCTTCATCTGCAAAATAGATGCTTGAATTTGCCGTTATACCCGCAGGCAAAAGTAGAGTTGCCATCATCTCGGGCGTGTAAGCGTTTACGTATTTAGGAACTTCCGGCCTAGTTCCAACAAGCGTCATATTCCCAACAAAAACGTCGAAAAGTTGGCTAAACTCATCTAGCCTTAATTTTCTAATAATCTTGCCGACCCTAGTGATGCGCGCATCCTTATGCCCAGTAAGTTCCGCGCCTATTTTATCGGCGTTTTGAACCATCGTTCTAAACTTAGTTATTCTAAAATGCTTGCCGTATTGAGTAACCCGTTCTTGCCTATAAAACACGGGCCCTCTGCTATCAATTTTGATAGCGATGGCTAGTAATAAAAAAAACGGGGAAAGAATCAAAAGCATTACAAACGAAACGAAAATATCAAAAAGCCTTTTAAGAAAGAGCGAAAATCTTTTCTTCCTTAAAACGTCGTAGTATTCTCTAACGACTTCCGTTTGCATATTCTTTGGTAATCTTTCCCATTTAACGAGTCTCATTTTACGTATTCTCTAACCGTTTCCTTAAAGCACTTAATAACGTAATCAACTTGTTCGTCTGTTAGGCAAGTGTGTAACGGTAAGGTGATTTCGTTTGAATAAAAATCAAAGGCGTTTTTATAATCTTTAATATCGAACCCAAGATTTTTATAAGCGGTAAGCATTGGCAACGGCTTATAATGCACGTTACAAGCCACGCCCTTTTCGGCCATTTTCGTTATGATATTGCGCCTAACCTCGTCAGTCGCGCCGATTATTCTTGTTATATATAAATGCCCCGAAGAAGTGTGCTCACTTGAATAATGCGTTAACGTTTGAATACCCAAATCCTTAAACGCGTTATCGTATTTTTCGATAATTTCTCTTCTTCTAGTTAAGGTTTTATTGTAACGTTCTAATTGCTTTATGCCAAGCGACGCGTGAATATCCGTCATGTTGCACTTATAATAAGTTCCAACAACGTCGTATTCCCAAGCGCCACATTGCGTTTTAGAAAGCGCGTCTTTCGTTTGTCCGTGAAGACTTAGAGCTTGTAAGCGTTTATAAATCTCTTCATCATCTATCCCGTTAATAGATTTCCAAACTAGCGCACCGCCTTCTGCCGTGGTAAGATTTTTTACGGCGTGGAAACTAAACGAAGAAAAATCAGCAACGCTTCCTACCATATTGCCTTTATAAGTTGCACCAAACGCGTGCGCAGTATCCGCAAGAACCGTTATTCTGCCCATCAACTTTTGAATGTCGCTTTTAGGCACAAACATGCTCTTTTTTCTTTCAACGATATCAAAAATCCTGTCGTAATCGCAAGGAATACCAGCGATATCCACAGCAATTATTACCTTGGTTTTTTCAGTAATGGCGTTTTCTAACGCTTCGTAGTCCATTTGAACGCTATTTGGTGTTGTATCCACCAACACTATTTTTGCACCCACGTGCGCTATAACCGATGCCGTTGCAGTATAAGTATAGGCAGTGGTTATAACCTCGTCTCCTTCGCCAACACCTAAAAGATGTAGCGCAAGTTCTGCCCCCGCAGTTTGAGAACTTAAGCAAATACACTTATTAACGCGAACAAAGTCGCAAATCATATTTTCGAATTTTTTTACCCTTGGCCCCGTTGTGATCCAGCCCGATTTTAGCGCTAGAACTACTTCGTCGATTTCTTCTTGTGTGATTTCCGGTGGTGAGAAGGGTACTACATTTTCTTGGTTCATAATTTCCTCTATTTTTTTGTTTCGTTTTTAAATTTTACCAAAACTTAATAAACAAAAAACGGTATTCGTAATTATTTACGTATTTTTATTTACACCAACTATAATATACTACAAAATTCTACAAATTGCAAGTATATTCTTACATATTGTTAAAATTCCTCAGGTCGATAAACTATGTTTTATCAGTTTTATGCGTAAAAAAACGCACATTAGCACATAAACTTAAAAAGCGCAACTTTTATTGTTGTGCTTTTTGTTTTTTGCATCGAAATGTTCTTAAATTTGCCCAACTTTGTGGTGGCAATCAAGGTGTTTTTAGCCCCCGCAAGCGTAATCGTTACATATCTATATCAACAAACACAGGCGAGTGATCGGTAGAATCAAGTGCTTCTTGGTCTACAACAACAACGTGCCTTTCTACTTTATATGGGCTATTTAACGATAATATATGGTCTAACGAAAAAGCGTGGCCGTTTGCGGTGGTTTTACCCCTTAAAACACCCTTTTCATCTCTTATAGGGTCGCCATGGTCGGAACTAACGTCTTTTTTGCTTTTAGCAACGTTGTATAAATTAATTATACCGTTTCTTTCATAAACGTCAAACACCGTAGATTTTATGGTGGTATTCATATCCCCTATTATAAACACGGGGCAAGAAAATTTAGCGTGTAACGACTTAGCAAGGCTAACCATTTGGTTTGCATTATCTTCGCGAATTAGATCGTGTCGTTCGCCCTTAGGCCACCAAAAGTGCGTGTTGCAAACTGCAAAATACTTATCACTATTCGGCTGGTTTAATACCACCCAAGTTATTGCTTTAGAAGGATCTTCCCAATCAGTTTTTAAGTATTCAAAACCACTCGCTATAAGTTTAAATTGATTTTTATATGCAATGGGAGAGTGCATATCGTTAGATTTATATAAAAACTCCGTGCCAGCAAAACGATATTTTTTAGAAAGTTTTTTAAATAGTTTAGTTTCATACCAGTCGTCTTTAACTTCCTGAAATCCTATAATATCTGGCAAATATTTTTCATAAGTTTTTATTAACCCATCTGCACGTTCTTCGGGGGGATTACCAAAGTAATTTCCCCAAATATTGCTCGTCATTATTCTCATAGCAATAAGCCCCTTTTTAATTTTTAAAGCGTATAAAAATAGGCGTAGAAAAATTGCTACGCCTAATCGTTACATAGAGAAATTTTTAAAGTAGTTTTGAATTAGTATGATAGGCGTTCCCTTATCGCCACTACCGCTAGTTAAGTCTGCTAAACTGCCTAATAGGTCGGTAATTTGCCTTGGTGTTGTGCCTTGGCTCTTCATACTATTTATCATATCTTTTTCTTTGTTTTTAATAATTTCCTTAATGGCGTTAACAGCGTCTTCACCAGTTAAATCGGCGAGTTCGTTATCAGCAACGTATTTAAGTTTAATTTCGTTAGGCTTGCCCTCTAACAATTTGGTATACGCAGGCGAACAAACGGGATCTGCAAGTTCCCAAATATGACCAACTGGATCCTTAAACGCACCGTCGCCGTAAACCATACATTCGATAAGTTTGCCAGTTCTCTTTAATAGTTCTGCTTGCAACTCGTCAACGAATTTTTGGCAATCTCTTGGGAATAGTTTAACGCTGTTTTCGGTTGATAAGTTAGAACCTAAAACGCCGTAGTCTGGGTTAAAACCACTGCCGTCTACTGATTTATTCAAGATTTCGTCTAGACTAACAACCTTTTTAGCACCGCCTTTGATAAGTGCTTTTTTAGTTCTAAAACGAGAGTGAATATCAGCGTTAATAACGTATTTCGTGTGGTTTAGAATTTCGCAAGGATTGTTTGCTAAAATAACTTCGCAGTTGCCGGTTTTTTGGTAAAACTCGATGTAATCAACACCAGTAAACGTGTGGCGAATATCGCCGAACATATCCTTAAATTCTTTTGCCGTAAAAACGTCGGTATAAGGGTTAATTCCCTTTTCGATAAGTTGTTCAGGGATAATAAAACTGTTGCCAACTTCGTCGGTTGGGTAGGTTAATTGCACGATAAGTTTTTTAACGCCCTTAGCGATACCTTTAAGTATCATAGAGAAACGATTTCTAGAAAAAATCGGGAAGATTAAACCTACGGTTTCATCGCCAAACTTTTCACTAACGTCTTTTGCGATTTGGTCTACCGTTGCGTAGTTTCCTTGTGAACGCGCTAGCACTGCTTCGGTTACTGCAACAACGTCTTTATCAAAAAGCGGAAAGCCGTGTTCAGTAGAAGCGTTTACAACGCAGTCTGCAACGATTTTAACTAAATCGTCGCCTTTTTTAATGATTGGTGCGCGAATACCGCGCGAAATAGTGCCTTGATAATCCATATTATCACCTCTAAATTTTTTACCATTTTATTATAACCGAATGCACGTAATTTGACAATAATATTAGAGCATTTTTACAATATTTTTTTTAAATTTTATCTTTTTTATATCGCTTAAAATTTCTATTTTACGTAATTTTCTAACGAAGTGAAATCTAAACACTCAAAATTCTTAATGAATTCGTACAACTCTTTGGCAATTAGTTTAGTTCCACCCACAGCGTTACTTTCGATATTAAGCGGAAGAAGTGGGTCGTGCAAAGAAAGCCTTAGTAGTAGCCAACCGTTTTTATCTTCTTCGGTAAGGTTAATTCTTACGCCCTCGTAATTTTCTTTTTCAAGCGCCCAACCTTTTTTAGTTTCTGCGTAAGCAAAAAGTTTATCTATAACTTCTTGTCCGTAAGGCTTAAAGTCTTCTAGATTTATATTCATTCTAAATTCTATGCTTTCTTTTGGCTCTTTAAGGTCTTTAATTAAACTTTCTAGCGTGTAGCCCATTTTTTTGCCACGCGCAAGTTCAATAAGCAAAACGGTTACTAAATATGCGCCGTCGTCTAAGAAATAGTTTTCTTTAAGCGCGCCGTGCCCCGAAGTTTCGATTGCTAGTTGGCTATCCTTACCTTCGTTATTAAGCCTTATAGATTCGTTAATAACGTTCCTATAACCCCTTTTGAACCTATGGTGAACGCCACCTTTACTCTCGATAAACTCTTTTAGCCCAGTAGACGTTATAGAGTCGGTAACGATAGTAGTGCCTGGGTGTTCACGAAGAAGTATGGCGGATAGCATTGCAATAATGCGGTTGCGGTTTAGTTCTGACCCGTCTGATAAAACTGCGCCCGCCCTATCAACGTCGGTATCGAAAATTATACCAAGGTCTGCACCCGTTTCTTTAACTGCGCTTATAATGCTTTCCATTGCCTCTTTGTTTTCTGGGTTTGGTATGTGGTTAGGAAAACTTCCGTCTGGCTCTAAAAACTTACTGCCATCAGTAATTGCACCGAGTGGGTTTAACACCTTAGAAACGAAAAATCCGCCTGCGCCATTTCCAGCATCAACCACTATTTTAAAGCCTTTAAGTGGCAATTCTTCGCCAGTTGCCGTGCGAATTTTATTAACTAAAATATCGGCGTAGGTATCCATAAACTCTGCCGTTTCAAGTTTTCCGCAAGGTAAACCCGTTTGCTCGTCGCTTTCGGCAAACGCGATAATTTCTTTTATGTTTTTAGATTCTAGCCCACCAAGCGCGGTAAAGAACTTAAAGCCGTTCCTGTTAAAAGGTAAGTGGCTTGCAGTTACCATTATAGAACCATCAAATTCGTATGGAGGAGTTACGGTAGACATAAACATTGCAGGCGTGCTCGCCATACCAAAATCGGTAACGTTAACGCCCTGTGCAACGAGTGAATCTGCAATATATTTTGATAAATCTTTGCCGGAAAGCCTAGAATCTCTGCCTATTGCAACCCTTAAATCGTTTTTGTTTAGTTTGTTTTTTAGCCATAGCGCAAAGCCCCTTCCTATATCCTTACACGCCTTTTCGGTAAGGTTTACGTGTTGACCCTCTATGCCTTCTAGTGCAACGCCACGAATATCACTGCCGTTTTGTAGTTTTTTGTAATCCATAATTGCTCCTTTTTTTGTTTGTTCTTTTATATTATAGCACGATTAAATAAGTAAGTCTATTGCTTTTAAGTATCCGTTTAAACCTTCGCCCGAAATTGTTTTAAAGGCGTATTCACTAACGAAAGATATTTTTCTAAAATCTTCTCTTTCGTTCACGCTTGAAATATGCACTTCTACCGTTTTAATTTCTACGGCTTTAAGCGCGTCTAAAATAGCGACGGAAGTGTGCGTGTATCCGGCAGGATTTATCACTATCCCGTTATACTTGCCTTTGGCTTTTTGAATTTTGGTTACCAAGTCGCCTTCGTAGTTAGATTGATAAATCTTAACCTTAACGCCTTTATTTTTAGCGTGGTTTTTTATTAGTTTAACAAGGTCTTTATAGGTTTTCGTTCCGTAAACGTTTGGCTCTCTTGTGCCAAGCATATTAAGGTTTGGGCCGTTAAGCACTAAAATCTTCATTTTTTAATATCCTTTTAATAGTTTTGCTTATGTTTTTATCGTTATTTATAGCGTAGTTGCTAAACTTTTTATACCATTTTTTGCGCGATTTGTAAAGCACTTTAACCGCCTTATCGTTTGCAGATAACGGGCGATTAGTAGTATCTAAAAGTTTAAGTTTGCGCTTAATAAGTATAACGTTACCCATGCATTTTAACAAAAATTCGTTTTGCGCAGTAGTTACTACACCGCCACCCGTGCTTAACACGATATTGCGCATAAGCGATAGTTCTTTTAACACTTCGGTTTCGATTTCTCTAAACTTTTTTTCGCCAAAACTTTCTATAATCTCTTTTGGCGTTTTGCCCGTTTTTTCACGTACTACGGTGTCCGTATCTAAATGTTCTAGCCCTAAATATTCGGCAAGTTTTTTAGCAATAGTGGTTTTGCCCGAACCCGGCATACCGATTAAAATTACACTTTTAACGCCGTTTTCTAGTTTTTTTATTTCGCGCTCTATTTCGTTATCGCAAAAACTTTCTTTTATCTTTTTTTCAAAGAATAATTCCTTTGCGTATTTGGCTTGCGCAACTAACATAGAAAGTCCGTTAGTAGTTTTTAGTTTTAAGTTTTCGGCATCGAATAAAAGTTTAGTTTTTAAGGGGTTATAAATAACGTCTAAAACGCCTTTAAGATTTTTGAATTTTTCTAGGATTATCGGCGAATTGAACTGGTTTGGATAAGTGCCGACGGGCGTAGTGTTCACGATAACGGTAGGTGAATATTCGTAGCAATTTTGATAGTTAACGTTGCCCGTTCTAGAAACCACTATTATCTCTTTTGCGCCAAGTGATTTAAGCACGACTTGTGCTGTTTTAGAAGTTCCGCCCGTGCCCAAAACCATTACCGTTTGATTTTTGATTTTGATTTTACTGCGGTTTATCATATAGCGCATTCCGTAGTAGTCGGTATTATAGCCGAATAGTTTATCGCCCTTTTTTACGATAGTGTTAACAGCCCCTATTTCACGCGCTTTATCAGACGTGAAATCAAGGTGCGGAATTACCATACTTTTATACGGAATAGTAACGTTTATTCTGGTATATGCAGAGTTTTTTATAAAGTCTAAAACGCTGTTTTCTTCTAGTTCTACTAAGTCGTATTCGTAGCCGAAACTATTGTGTATGGGCTTAGAATAACTATGTTTTAGCGTTTTACCTATCAAACAACATTTCATATCTTATACCGATTCAGCGTAAGCGCCTAAGAAAGTGAATTTTTCGGCAGAGTGGTCTAGTTCGCTAATAACAGCCAAAACTTCTGGGCGCGAAACGTCGCACTCAAAATCGAAGTAGAAAGTGAACTCGAAATTAGAGCCGATTATCGGGCGTGATTCTAGTTTAGTAACGTTGATGCCCGCGTTATAGAATTTTGCAAGAGTTTTATAAAGACTACCAGGAGTGTGTGGGAGCGTGGTCATAACGCTAACTCTGTTTGCCCCTTTGTAAATTTCCATCTCCTTTGCAATAACTATAAACCTAGTGTAGTTGCCATTTGAATCTTGAATATTAGAATCTAGTATTTTAAGCCCGTATAGTTCTGCGCACTCTCTAGAACAAATACAAGCGATATCCGTTCTACCGCTATCTAAAATGGTTTTCGCGCCCACCGCTGTATTTGCGCACGCTGAAATAGTTGCTAGTGGAAATTTTTGCAAATATTTTTTGCATTGAGAAAGGGCTTGTTCGTGCGAGATGATTTCTTTTATATCTTTAATACTTGCGCATTCGTTTGCAACTAAATAGTGCGTTACCGGTATTCTAATGCTTTTAACTATATAAAAGTTATGTTCGCGCATAAGGTCGTAAACTTCGTTAACAGAACCTGCCGTACTATTTTCAATAGGAAGAACGCCGTATTTACAAAGCCCTTTTTCTACTGCCGAAAAAACGCCTTCGAAGTTCTTAAAATAAGTTACGTCTGCAATTTCGAATAGTTTATCGCTAGCAATTCCAGAATATGCACCCCTAACGCCTTGGCAAGCAACTCTTGCTTTTACAGGAAAGTTTCTTTCTTCGCAAACCGCTTTTTCTATATTTTTAGCCGTTAAACTTAAATCTTTAATGGCAAGGTTTTGGTATGCTTTGCTAATTTCAAAAACGTTTTCAAACACCCTTTTAATATACATTTTTTGGGTGTCGGTGGCGTTTTCGGTAAGCCTAATTAAAATATTCTTTTCGCGTTCTGGGTCGTTTACCATTTTACCCGTTTGCTTTTTTACTTCGCCAACGGCTTTAACTATTTCTAGCCTTTGCTTAAAAAGTTCAACTATTTGGTCGTCTATTTTATCAATTTTTTCTCTTAAATCTTTTAGTTCCATAATTCACCTACTTCGTTAAATCGTAAAGTGCGATGTTGGCAATACTTTCTATAACTGGCACTGCCCTTACGGCAATGCAAGAATCGTGCCTGCCGATTATTTTAATTTTGCCGTTTTGTTTTGTTTTAAGGTTTATAGTATCTTGTTCTTTTGCTATCGACGGGGTTGGCTTTAGAACCACCCTAAACGTTATAGGGTTTCCGTTAGAAATGCCACCGTTAATTCCGCCGTTGTTGTTCGTTCTCGTTTTTACGTTGCCGTTTTCGTCGTAGTAAAACGCGTCGTTTACCGCTGAGCCGTTAGTTTTAGAAAAGCCAAAGCCTAGCCCGAACTCTATGCCCTTTACTGCGGGAACGCCAAACGCTAAGTGCGAAATAACGCTTTCTATACTATCGAACATAAATTCGCCAACGCCTGCTTTAACGCCTAAAATAACGCACTCTATAACACCGCCAACCGAATCGTTATCTGCTTTGCATTTTGCAATCTCACTTAGCATATCTTCTTTAACGCCGTCGTCTAAAAGCGGAAAACTAACGTCTAATTTAGAAAAATCAAAATTTTCTATATCGATATCCTGATAGCCTTTGCCGACCACACTGCCTATGCTCTTTATATAAGCGTGCGACGTTATGCCCTTTTCTTTAAGCAGTTGACCAAGCACACCACCTGCTATACACATAGGCGCGGTTAGTCTGCCAGAAAATTTACCGCCACCACGAAAATCGAAATTATCGCCGTATTTAACGTAACCAACGTAGTCTGCGTGAGAGGGGCGTGGAAGAACTAAACTTTCGCCATAGTCTTTGCTACGCATAGTTTTGTTGTATATTTCCGCAATAAAAGTTTTGCCCGAGATAGCGCCGTTCTTTTCGCCCTTAACGTAAACTATTTCGTCTTGCTCACCACGAGTAGTTGAATAAATTGCATTTTTCGCTTTTCTTCTTTCCATAAAAGCGTTTAACTTTTGCTTGTCAAACGTTGTGCCCTTTTTAAGACCTTTTATTTTTACACCGATTTTTTCGGCGTGCGATGCACCGTAAATTTCTATGGAAATGTTTTTGCCGTTATAAACCGAGTGGTTGTTATCGTTATATTTTTGCACTTATTATTCCCCCTAACTTTTCTAGGTCGTCAAAAAATTTTGGATAAGATTTTTCTACGGCGTTTGCGCCGTTAATAGTAACGCCTTGCTCGGATGCAAGACCTAGCACTGCGCCCGCCATTACTATACGATGGTCGTTAAAGCCGTTTATCACGCCACCATTTACCTTACCGCCTTTTATTATGATTTTGCCGTTCTCTTCTTTTGCAACAACACCGCAAGCAGTAAGCATACTAATAATTGAAAGCACCCTATCGCTTTCTTTTATTCTTAATCTTTCTATATCTGTTAAAATCGTTTCTCCACTAGCGTAAGCACCTAACACTGCACAAACAGGCGCTAAATCGGGGCAATTATCCACGCTATAAGTAAAGCCTTTAACGTTAGATTTTTTTACCCTTATACAGCCGTTCTCTTCGGCTATATCCCCGCCAGCAAGTCTTATAATATCAAAAATACGCCTGTCTGCTTGAACTGATTTTGGGTTTAGATTTTTAACTCTAATATCTCCGTTAATAATTCCCGCAACCAAGAAAAACGCCGAGTTAGACCAGTCGCCTTCGGCAAGCACGGGTGCGATATTTTCTTTTTTCCTACCACCCACTATAAAGGCGTTGCCGTTAATTTCTACGGGATATCCAAAACTTTTTAATACTTCTATCGTTATATCTACGTATGGGCTAGAAGATATCTGCGTTTCTAGAACTAGTTTGCTTTCTTTATCTAAACTAGCAAGCGCCATAAGTAGCCCCGAAAGATATTGCGAACTTTTATCCGCCTTTATAAAATATTCGCCCGATTTAAGTTTGCCGTTCACGTAAGCCGTGTCGCCAGACGTGTGCGCTTCTACCCCGCCGAGTTTTAATACTCTGTAAAGGTCGTCGTTAGGGCGAGATGCAAGTTTGCCGTGCATCTTTATTTGGTAACTTCCACCAAGAACTGCAACCAACGGAATTAAAAACCTTAAAGTAGAGCCCGATTCGCCTGCATCAAGTATTTTTTCGCCGTTTTTTAGGGCTATAAGCGCGTTATAGGTTGCCGTTATATCGTTTGAAAGATCTAGCCCGCTTAAAGATAGTTCTTTATTCGCTAGAAAAGAACATATTAGCAATCTATGCGCATACGATTTAGATGAAATTGCGTTTATTTCGCCCGATACGCGCGATTTATTTATCGTTACCGTTTGCATAAACGCTCCTTAAATCATCTATTTTGGTTTTAATTATTTTTGCCTTGCCGATTTTTGTTGGAATTACTAAATCAATAAACTCGCCTTGGCGTTTTTTATCGCTTTTGATAACGCCGATTACTTCTTCTAACGCGTAATCTCCGTCAGGAAGTTCTACGTTTTTAATAAGGTCGTTTACCTTGCCCAAGGTGTTTTTATCGCACAAGCCTACTCTGTCAGCGTATTCAGTTATTTTCTTAACTCCCATAATAACTGCTATTCCGTGTGGAACGGTATAACCGCTTAACTTTTCTACGGCGTGCGCGTAGGTATGACCTAGGTTTAAAAGTTTTCTTTTGCCTTTTTCGAACTCGTCTTTAGAAACGATTTTATTTTTATAAGAAATGCATAACGCAATCACGGTTTTATAGTCGCAGTTTGGTTTTTTAGTTTCTTTATAAATTTTTTTATCTAAAAGGGTGTATTTAACAACTTCGCCATAACCTTGAATAAACACGGGTTTAGGTAGGTTTTTTATAATTTCGCTATCGATAATAACTACTTTTGGCGAATAAAAAGCACCCACTAAATTCTTGCCCTTTTTAGTGTCTATCCCCGTTTTTCCGCCAACCGAAGAATCGACCGCGGAAAGTAACGTGGTAGGAATTTGCGCAAACGCTATTCCACGCAAATAACTAGACGCTATAAACCCAGAAAGGTCGCCAACAACTCCACCGCCAAGCGCAATAATAAAGTCTTTTCTAGTGAACTCTTTTTCGCATAAATAGTCTATAACGGCTTTATAAGTTTGGAAATTTTTGCTTTGTTCGCCGTTTTTAATCACAAACGAATAAACGGTTTTGCCCATTTTTTTTAGCGCCGTTTCTACGTAATTTAGGTATAAAGGCGCAACGATATCGTCTGAAACGACTAGAACGTTTTTACCAGCGATATAATCTTTAATAAAAGGCGTTATATCGTGTATAATTCCGTCTTTAACGAACACTTTATATGGTTTTTGCGTTTTGATTTTTATAACTTTTAAATCTTTCATACTATTTATCTTTATTCTTTTTCTTTTCAAAATCTAGTTTGCGTTTATTTCCGTCTTCTAAAAGGCTATAAAGCGCGTCTTCGTCGCCGTTTTCTAACGCAGTTTTATAATCGGTTAAATTCTTTATAAGATAGTCTATTTCGCGAACAAGATTATCTTTATTATCAAGCATAAGTTCTGCCCACATGTTAGGCGAAAGTCTTGCAACCCTAGTCATATCCCTAAAACTGCCCGCCGAAAAGCCCAAAAAACCTTCTGCCGTGGGGCTTTTTATATACGAACTAGATATAACGTGCGCCAGTTGAGAAGTAAACGCTATAATTTTATCGTGTTCTTCTGCGGTAGTGATAACCACCTTGTTAAACCCGATAGATAACGAAAGTTCTTTAACCGCGCTAACTGACCTAATATCAGCCTTAATCGGCACGAGGATCATAGACGCCCTTTCAAATAGGCTTACGGTAGAGTGCTTTATGCCCGAAAATTCCCTACCAGCCATTGGGTGCGAAGATATAAATTCTATTTGCGGATTGCTTTTAGATAGCCTTTCTAAAAAATTGCACACCGTTCGCTTGTTGCCCGCAATATCCATAACTATCGCGCCTTTTTTTAGCGCGCTTACGTATTTTGGCAAAACTTCTATCGTTGCGCCTTGGTATAGCGCCACTATTAAAAGGTCTATATCGCCTATGTTTTCGCTCGTTAACGGCTTATGGTACGCTTTAACTAGTTCGCCAAGTTTCATTGCGTTTCTATCAACGTCTACGCCGTAAACCGTGTGTTCGGTTTTATTAACTATTGCCCTACCTAACGAACCACCTATAAGCCCTAATCCTATTATTCCTATATTCATAATCTATCCGTCTATCTTTTTATTTACTATTGGAAGTATTAGTTTAACTTTATCTACTAGCGTTTTAAATTGTTCAGGTTTAAGCGATTGCGCCCCGTCGCACAAAGCGCGCATCGGGTCGTTATGCACTTCTATCATAAGCCCGTCTGCGCCAACCCCAGCCGACGCCAAAGACATTGGCTCTACTAATTTAGAATGCCCCGTTGCATGACTTGGGTCTATAACGATAGGTAGGTGCGTCATTCCACGAAGAACCGGCACTGCGGATAGGTCTAGCGTGTTTCTAGTAGTTTCTTCAAACGTGCGAATACCCCTTTCGCAAAGTATTACCTTAGCGTTGCCTTCCGACATTATGTATTCAGCACTCATTAAAAGTTCTTGCAAGGTGTTTGCAAGTCCGCGTTTTAATAGTATAGGTTTATCAAGTTTGCCCACTTCTTTAAGCAGTTCGAAGTTTTGCATGTTTCTTGCGCCGATTTGTATTATATCAACGTCCTTAAACAAGTCTATGTGCGAAATGCTCATAAGTTCGGTAACTACTGGAAGTCCCGTTTCGTGTTTTGCTTTAAGTAATAAGTTAAGCCCTTCGTTTCTCAACCCTTGGAAAGCGTAAGGCGAAGTTCTAGGCTTAAACGCGCCACCGCGCAAAAAGTTTGCACCCGCGCTTTTAACGGCCTCGGCAACTTCTATAATTTGCTTTTCGCTTTCTATCGAACAAGGCCCTGCTATAAACTGGAAGTTGTCCCCGCCGATTTTGTGCCCGCACACTTCTATAATAGTATCTTCTGGGTGGAATTTTCTGTTGGCGTTTTTATACGGCTCTGATACTTTTTGCACTTTTTCTACAATATCAAGGGTAGAAATAAGTTCTAAATCCACCTTAGAAGTATCGCCAACAAGACCTAAAACGGTTGATTCTAGCCCGCGACTTTCGTGCACTTCTAAACCTAGTTCTTTTATCCAGTCTACAAGGTTGTTAAATTGACTTTTTTCACAGTTGTTTTTAACTACGATAATCATAATATATTCTCCCAAAATTACTCGTTAAATTAGAAAAGGCTTTGTAGTAATCACTACAAAGCCCTGTTTTTACACGCAAAATTGAACCCGTAAGTAATTACAAACGCGATATTAAAACAAGATATTAAAGTAATAAAAATATAAATTTGTTCTCATTTTTTGCCTCTACAAAAAAGTATACTCTTATAAAAATGCGTTGTCAAGCGATAATTGAAAGTTTTTTTAGTTTTTTTCCTAAAAAAGTGGCGAGAAAACTTTAAGCAACGCGCATATTATTCTTTTTAGCGCGTTTTGTTTTTTTCCCTTTTCACCCACCTTTACGCTTTTAGATAAACTCTCGTTAAAATCTTCTTCTATATCACGGATTATAGGAGAATTGTAAAACCATACACCGTTCTCAAAGTGGTGTTCAAGCGAGCGATAATCTAGGTTAATAGTGCCAAGCAAGGCGTATTCGCCGTCGATTAAATAACTCTTTGCATGGATAAATCCTTTTTCGTATTCGTAAATCTCTACGCCGGCCTTCATCAGCCTATCGTAGTAACTTTTCGTTAAATAATTAACGAGTTTTTTATCGGGCACGCCTGGCACGATTATTTTTACCTTTACACCGCGCAAAGACGCGTCTTCTATGGTTTGGCACGTGTCGTTATCTATAATTAAATACGGCGTGGTTATATACGCGTATTTTTTTGCAGAATAAAGCATTGCTTGAATAACACTCTTGCCAACGCTATATTCGTATAGGGGTTTTGGTCCGTCGCCAAAAGGAATAACGTAGCCGTTCGCTTTGGAATTGCTAGCATTAACGATACTAGGATAGTGCTTAGTATCGCTATTATCTAATAGTTTAGAGTTTATGGCGTAATCAATTAAAAATAGTTTGGTTAATTCTTTGGTCGCGCCACCAACTAGTTTTACGCCCACGTCTTTCCAGTGCCCTAAACGACTGGTTAGGTTTATATATTCGTCGCCGATATTTATTCCGCCCGTGTAAGAAATCTTGCCGTCGATAACGACTATTTTACGATGGCTTCGGTTATTAAAATCGCTATTCGCCTCGCCTTTTAAGCGTGAAAAAGGAACGGCTTTTATCCCTGCGCGCTTTAACGCTTTGTGATATCTCGTAGGAAGGGCGTGCATACAGCCGATATCGTCGTAAACTATTTTAACTTCTACCCCGCTTATCGCTTTTTCTTTTAAGGCATCGTAAACTTCCTTCCAAAACTTGCCTTTTTTTATTATAAAAAATTCTAAGTATATAAATTTTTCTGCGCTTTTTATATCTAAAATCAAACTATTTTTGTATTCTTCGCCACTAGAAAAATATTCGGCAGTGGTATCGGTAAAAAGATTTGCGCCCGAAATCTTTTTTATTAGGTTAGCCATATTATAGGCAGTTAAATTTTCTTGTTTTAAGGCTAACACGTCCGCTTGGTCAGAGTGTTCGTATTCAAGACCTTTAAGCGTTTTGAATTTTTTTACGTATTTTCTTTTTAGCGTGGTTTTAGAAAAAACGAAATAGAGCATAAAGCCCACTACCGGCAATATCAGCACGAATAGTAGCCACGGCACTTTATAGTCTGGATTAGTGTCGCTTGAAATTATTTTTATAACGCATACAAACTGGGTTAGCAGAACCAAGAAATAAAAATATCTAATTTTGTAAATTAACCATAACACCACGCCGATTATCAATAGAAATTTTAATATCGTTAGCGTAAACGCAAAAACGTAGCGCGGGGGTATCAGTTTTAAGGTTACTTCGGGAAGAAATTTCCTTTTTTCTGCTCTTTTGTTTTTTCCGTTCATTTATCTTATCCTTTTAAGTTATTATATACATTTTAATATTAAAGCATTTAAAAAAGATTGATTTAAGACAAAAAAAACGAACTATTTTTTTATAGTTCGCTTTAGTTTTTCTATTTACTTTTTATTTACTCAAAGCACGCTCTTATCATTTCGATAATTTTATCTTGCGTTTTCGCGCTCATTTTAATATCGCTTGGGAAACATAGCCCGCGAGCAAATATATCCTTGCCTACGTCTTTATCATCAATAGAAACGAAGGCGTTGTTTTTATACATTGGTTGCATGTGCATAGGTTTCCATATAGGTCTGCCTTCTGCGTTATACTTTGCTAGCGTTTCTAAAATCTCGGTTGGGCAAGTTTTTCCGCTTTCTGGCGTAAAGGTTGCAACCATTTCGCTTCTGTTTTGCGCGCACATCGCGTCTTTATCGATTATTGCACAAGATAGCCAGTAGTTTGATTTTGCTTTTTCATCGCCAATAGGGTTCATTTTTATCGGCAAACCTTTTAGCCCGTTTTTATATCTTTCGTATATTGCTTTCTTTTTAGCAATATGTTCGTTTAAATAAGGTAGTTGCCCCCTAACGACGCCCGCTATAACGTTGCTTATGCGGTAGTTATAGCCGATTTCTTCGTGTTGATACCATGGTGCAGGTTCGCGCGATTGATTAGCCCACTTTCTAACTTTTTTATACGCATCTTCGTCGTTAGTAAGTAACATACCGCCCGCAGAACCGGTTATTATTTTGTTTCCGTTAAAACTGATTGCAGAATAATCGCCAAACGCGCCCGTTTCGATTCCGTTATACGTAGCGCCCAAAGATTCGGCAGCGTCTTCGATTAGTATTGCGCCGTTCTTTTTACATATTTCTTTAATTTCTTGTATTTTTGCAGGAACGCCGTAAAGGTGCGCAAGCACCACCACTTTAACTTCTGGATATAAGTTAAATGCTTTTTCTAGCGCTTTGGGGCACATGTTCCAAGTTTCGTATTCCGTATCGATAAATATAGGAACGCCACCTTCGTAAACAACTGGGTTAAGGGTTGCTGAAAAAGTCATATCAGAGCAGAAAACTTTATCGCCAGGTTTTACCCCCGCGAGTTTTACCGCCATATGAAGGGCCGAAGTTCCGTTAGACAAACCAACGGCGTACTTCACGCCTACTTTTTCTAAAATAAGACTTTCTAAAACGTTTACGTTTTCGCCTATGGTAGACATCCAGTTAGTACGATATGCACGCTTCATATATTTTAGTTCATCGCCGTGCATCGTAGGACTAGAAAGCCAAATTTTATCCTTAAATTTTACAAACTCCTTTTTAACCATTATAAACCCCAAACCACAACTAATAGCAAAAAAACGACTATTATTACATATTAACGTATATATTATAACACAAAAATAAAAAAATAAAAGTACCTATTTGAAATTTTTTTGCGTTTTTTTAGACTTTTTTCGACTTTTTTTCGCGTTTTTTCTACAATATATATTTTTTTACCTTTACTAGAATTTTTACGAGCCTTGAAAAATTTTTTTAAAAAATAAAAAAGTAGCCGTTTTTTAGCCACTTTTTTAAGCACAATAATCGGTTATATTTCTAGTTTTAAGCCGTCGTAAGAAAGTATAAAACCGTGCTTTTTGCAAAGTTTATTAAACTCTTTAAAAGAAACTGCTTTGCCGTTTTTGTTTAAGCCGTTATGCGAAAAATGCGTCACCACCCAAGGTGTGTCTTTTTTAATTGCACCAAGTTCCATAAGTTTTTCTCTATGCGAAACATTGTCTAAAAGCGACATATGGTGCCCATCGAAAGTAATATCTAAAACCCCGTAGGTGCAGTCACAAATAACAGCGTCTATTTTAACGTTATTTTCTTTAATATAGTTATAGGTTTGTTCGTTGGGGTGCCCCGTATCTAAGCAATAATACAAGGTTATATTGCCGTTTGAAATTAAATACGTTCTTGGGTCTATCGTGCCGTGGAGTGCAGGAAGAACCGTCACCTTATAATCGCCAACGTTATAAGTTTTAAACATTTCGGCTAGGTTAAAATCGCACTTAAAAGTTTTTTTAGAATTAAACGTTTCTTGCGTGTCTATTGCGCCGTAGATATTTAAGTTCACGTTTAAGTTTTTACTGCCCATTTCGTCGCGCATTCTAAGTTCTTCTAATATAAAATGGTCTTCGTGTGGATGCGTTATCAAAAGATTTTTAATTTTAGAAAAGTTTATTTTAGAATTTACAGAGTGCGCGTAGTTGTCCATACCAAAATCTATTAAAAGAGTTTGGTCTATTAAAACTTGCGCTTGTGTTCTTATTTCTTTTTTTCCTTTTTTTCTTGCTAAAACGCAAGTCGGGCAGTTGCAGAATAAACTTGGTATTCTTTCGTAAGCCGCAGTGCCTAAAAAATTAATTTTCATTTATCACTCCTTTTATTTCCAATAGCGGTCAATAACGCGTTGCATATTTTCTCTGCCAACAGGGTTCATCGTGTGTAGTTTAACGGGATAAAATTTTTGGTTTTCTACTAGATAATCTAAAAGTTTAATTCCATCGCCACCGTCTTTGACGTAGTCACCCAAGTCGTGGTCTAGGTCGATAAGTTCTATTTCTTCTAACTTCTCGTATTGTTCTATTAGTTTTATTGCCTGATTAACGCTTCTAGCGTGAACATAGCCTTCTGGCGCAACGCGCACGTCGTCTAAATAAATTTTCATTTTAGGTTTCTTTTATAGGATTTTCTTGATAAAAAGTTTTTATAAAATCATATAGTTGTCGTTCGGTCTTAAAAAAGTAGATTTCGCCACGATTTTTAGACGGATACTCGTCGGCAAAATTACCGTAGATAGTTTTTTCTTTAAGTTGAATTTCTAGTTTGTGTATACCGTGCCTATGCGTGTATTCCCCATCCGTTTTTACGGGCGTGTCCGCCTTAAAGCAGGTGATTAGTTTTTCTTTTCCGTCCCAATCTACTGACCAAGATTTCCAACCCGTGTTCCTTCTAGCGTTATCGTGTTTTACCACTTCTCCGTTTTCATCAATGCCGTAAGAATAATTAGTTGCCGAAAAACTCACTTCACAAAAATCTTGCTTTATGTTGGTAACCCCTGCCCTTAAAGTTGGCGATGGAATTATTCCGTTTTCGTCTTGCTTAACGTGCACGTGATACCAAGTTCCGCTAATTTTAAGCACGTCTTTTTTAAGGTTTAGCGTTATATACTTAACTATTGCGTAAACTATTAAATAAATTATTAGGTATAAAAATAATGATATAACAAGGTCTATAACCGAAATTAGCCAAGTGGTAGAAAAAGTGCGCTCTAAAAAGGCGTAAACCCACCTGTTTACGACGGAATTCACCACCAAAAAGAATGCAAAAACAATTTCGTGTAGCCCGAAAATAAAACTCGTTTTTCTCATACGTATCCTGCTTTTATTTGTTTTTTAATAGGTTTAATAGGTAGTTATAAGTATCTTCGTTGCCCGCAATTATACTAGATGGTTTCGTGTAGCACAATGCGCTTCCATCCCACTCTGAAAGGTAGCCACCGGCTTCTTCTAAAATAAGAGAACTTGCAGCGTAGTCCCACACCTTTATAACCTTTTCGAAATACCCTTCTATCCTACCAGACGCGATATAGCATATCGATAGCGCAGTAGAACAAATGCGCCTTATATCAAGGCAAGAAGTAAACACTTCTTTAGCGATTGCAAAATTTTCGTCGGCTAAATGTTTTTTAGTAGAGCCTGCACCAAATTCTACTATTGCATCTTCGCGCGAAAGCGCAGAAACTTTAAGCAAATTTTTAGCGTAGTTTTCTATACCGATTTTAAGAAGGTTAGTGATGCCGTATCTAGTAGAGTAAAAATGCGCACCCTTGCCTTTTATTGCAAAAAATAGTTCGTAGGTAAAAGGGCTAAACACCACGCCAAACTCTACCTTATTGTTAACGTAATAAGCAAGCGAAATAGAACTTTGCTTATAACCGTGAACGAGATTAGTAGTGCCGTCTATCGGGTCTAAAATAAAGCGTTCGCCACTTTCTATATGCTTATCTTCTTCTTCGGTAACGAAAGCAACGTTAGGCGCAATTTTTTTAAGCCCATCTTTGATATACGCGCTTATTCCTAGGTCAACTGCCGTAACGTAGTCTGCCTTTCCTTTAAGTGAAACTTTAGATTTAAGTTTTTTAGAAATAGCGATTTTTTTCGCATCGTATACAAGTTTTATTATATCGTTGTAATCCATAATCTTCCCTTTCGGCAAAGCATTTTCTTTGCCCATTTAATCTAAATTTAATTATAACACAATATTTTTACGTTGTCTATAATAAGTTTATTAAGATTATAAAAGCATATAAAAAATACTCGCACAAAAGTACGAGTATTTTTTATGGAGCTGGTGATCAGACTTGCTCTCTCGAGACTCCCGCAAAACAGTCTACTAGACTGTTTTTTGCCTATCGGCAATACGCAAACTAAGATTTGCTAGCTCCCAATTCAAGTCTGTTCCTATGCGAGAGCATATAAAAAATACTCGCACAAAAGTACGAGTATTTTTTATGGAGCTGGTGATCAGACTTGAACTGACGACCTGCTGATTACGAATCAGCTGCTCTACCGACTGAGCCACACCAGCATAAATTTTTTGTAAACGTTATTTAATTATTTTTTACGTTTTCTGCTGATTACGAATCAGCTGCTCTGCGTCGCAATTCTTTTTTTATGTAGCCGTTAGTTTCTAACGGCTACTATTTTTCAAAGATTGCTCCTTTTTCCACAAATCTTTTGCCTTTTGCAAAATCTTTGCGTGAGCCCTAGCATTTGAGCCACACCAACATTAAACCATAAAACTAGGATTTACGCTTAACTATATTAGCATAAAATTATAAAAATATCAATCGTTTTACGGGTATTATTTTAGAGTTTTATTTTAATATCTTATAGGAAGTGTAAAACCGTTGGCAGAAAAGAACGCGTCGATAAGTTCTAGCCATTTATTAACTGCTTTGTTGTTACATTGTGGGTAAATATCGCCACTAGTTTCAATATTTGATACCGATAGCCCGTGATTACCCTTTTCAAACATATGTAGTTCGAAACTAACGCCTGCCCTTTTATAAGCGCACGCAATTTCTAGGGTGTTTTCGCTTGGAACGGCATCGTCGTTCGTAGTAGTCCAGATAAACGCAGGTGGACAATTTTTAGTAACGTGTTTTTCTAGCGATAAAAATTCCGCTACCTTTTCATCGAAATTAGAGATATTATTTTTCGTGCCTAAATGGGTTAATTCGTTCGTTAAAATTACGGGATAGCCAAGAACCATAAGGTCTGGACGGACTAACTTTGCCTTATCTTTTAGGTAATCTTTAACAACCTTTTCTTCGTATAAAGTAGAAACCGAGCAAGCAAGATGCCCGCCTGCCGAAAAGCCCATAACTGCAATTTTATCTTCTAGAATATGGAATTCTTTGGCGTTTTCGCGAATATAAGCCATAGCCATGCTTGCTTCTAAAAGTTGGGTTGGATAACTTGCGGTTGGCGCGCAAGTATAATCTAGAACGAACGCGTTAAAACTTTTCGCCAAAAAAGTTAGCGCAACGGGTTCGGCTTCCCTATCCGAGCAGTACGCGTATCCGCCCCCTGGTAACACTAATAGTGCAGGGCGAAATCTGCCGTCGCCTTCCCACTCTTTACTTTCGTCGTGCAAATAAACTGATAAAATGCCTTTATAGCCTGCTTTCTTTTCTTTATTAAAATATTCGTAAAGGTCTATTTTCTTAAAAATCATAACGCCACCTTAATAGTTTTTTATTAGTATAACATAGCGCGAAAATTTTTTCAAGCAATTAAAAAATTATCTTGTAAAATTCGATATTTTTTGTTAAAATATAATTATGAAATACCATATTGACACAGGTCTTATCAAAGACGAATTTGCTAAAAACGACGGTTGCCCACTTTGCCGTATTAAAAGCATTATAGAAGAACAACTTTTACACGAATTCTTAAACGACGCCGTTATGGAAGACTCTACTCGCTTAAAAGTAAACAAACTTGGATTTTGCCAAAAGCACTTTGATATGCTTTTTTCTAGGCCGAATAAACTTAGCCTTGCGCTTCAAGCGAGCACTAGGTTAAACGCTATAACAGATTTATTCAAAACCCCAAAAACTTTTAAGGGCGCAAAAAAGCAAAGCGAAAATATTATCGCTAGTGGAAAAACTTGTATCGTGTGCGATTTAACGGAAGATAGTATGGTTAAATACTATAAAACGATTGCTCAGTTATTCCTTGGCGAAAAAGAGTTTAGGGGTGTGCTTATGCGCGGTGGTGGGTTTTGTTTTAAGCACTACTCTATGCTACTAAAACACTCTAATAACGCTGGGTTCTTAACAAAAGAATACCTTGATGCTATTAGTTCGGTAGAAAACAAGGCGATAGAAAGATTACAAGAAAATCTAAAAACTTTTTGCGATAAGCACGATTACCGAAACGCTAATAAGCCACTTGGTTCTGCTGAAAAGGCACTTACCGACACGCGCGAAACTTTTTACGGCAAGAAAAACGACTAATAAAATAAAACTAAAACCACTTTGGTAAACTTTCCAAAGTGGTTTTTATTTGTTCTAACATTGTTCACGCTATTTATTTTCTACCGATATTGCCTTAGAAATTAGCGCGAAAATTTCTGCCTTGCCTAGCCCCTTTTCGCTTGAAGACGCGGTTATATCGCCTACTCCTACTCTTAGTTTCGTTGCTATTTTTGAAATTTGGGGTTTTATTTGCGACTTGCTTAGTTTATCCGCCTTGGTTGCAACGATTACGAACGGGAGCCTATAATGATATAAAAAATTTATCATCATAAGGTCGTCTTCGGTGGGGTCGTGCCTAATATCTACTAAAGATATTACTAGCGATAATTTTTCGTTTACGATAAAACCTTCTAGCAAGGTTGCCCACTTTTCTTTTTCTTCTTTAGAAACCTTAGCGTAGCCGTACCCAGGCAAATCTGCCAAAACGAAATCGCCGAAGTCAAAATAGTTTATTAGCCTTGTTCTACCTGGCGTTACCGAAGTTCTTGCAAGTTTATTGTTGCCTGCAAGCATATTGATAACCGAACTTTTGCCAACGTTAGACTTGCCCACTATTGCTATAATGGGCTTGTCAGTTTTATAAAGTTTATCAAAACTTGCTACGCTAGTTATAAAGGTGGGGTTAAAATTTTTCATTTTTTATCCTTAAAAATAATGGCTTTATTAAATACTTCGTTAACTTCTTTAACGGTGATAAAGTTGAGTTTAGAGCGCACTTCTTTTGGTATTTCTATAAGGTCTTTTTGGTTTTCTAACGGAATAATAACGTCGGTAACGCCTTGCCTATACGCAGCAAGTGCTTTTTCTTTTAGTCCGCCGATTGCCAAAACTCTGCCACGAAGCGTGATTTCACCAGTCATAGCGATATTTTTTCTAACGGGGCAAGAAGTGAACGCAGAAAGTAGCGCCGTTGCCATAGTTATACCCGCGCTAGGCCCGTCTTTTGGGGTTGCGCCTTCTGGAACGTGAATATGAATATCCGTTTTTTCGAAAGTTTCGCTATCTATGCTAAACTCTGTTGCGTGCGCCCTAATGTAACTGATTGCCGTTCTAGCAGACTCTTTCATAACGTCGCCAAGTTTTCCGGTTAAAAGTATTTCGCCTTTGCCTTGCATAAGGCTAACTTCGATAGATAAGGTTGTTCCACCGATACTCGTCCACGCAAGACCGGTTGCCGTTCCAACTTCGTCAGTCGAAGGCAACCTATCGCGCAAACGCTTTTTAACGCCAAGATAGTTAAACACGTCTTTTTGGTCGATTTTTTGATGCTTTGTTCTTGGGTGCTCGGCAATCTTTGCGGCAACTTTTCTTATAACGCTTGCAAGTTCGCGCTCTAAATTTCTAACGCCCGCTTCCATAGTGTAACTATCTATAATTTCGTATATCGCTTGGTCTGTAAAAGACGCTTTCTTTTCGTTTAATCCGTTAAGTTTTAATTGCTTTGGTATTAGATACCTTTTTGCAATTTCCATTTTTTCGGTATCGGTATAGCCGTTGATTTCGATAACCTCCATTCTATCAAGAAGTGGAACGGGTATAGTATCAAGGCTGTTTGCCGTTGTTATAAACATAACTTTCGATAGGTCGAACGGAACTTCTAAAAACCTATCTCTAAAAGTGGTGTTTTGTTCTGGGTCTAACACTTCTAAAAGCGCACTAGCAGGGTCGCCGTGTATATCGGCAGAGAGTTTATCAATTTCATCTAGTAAGAACACTGGGTTCATAGACCCCGCGTTTTTAATGCCCGTAATTATCCTACCAGCCATTGCGCCAACGTAAGTTTTACGGTGCCCGCGAATTTCAGCTTCGTCTTTAACGCCACCAAGACTCATACGAATAAATTTGCGGTTTAATGCCCTTGCAATAGACGTTGCAACCGAAGTTTTACCCACGCCCGGAGGCCCTACGAAACAAAGTATCGGGCCTTTTATTTCGCCCGTTAGTTGTAAAACGGCAAGATATTCTACTATTCTTTCTTTAACTTTTTCTAGCCCGAAATGGTCTTTATCTAAAATCTCTTTTGCAAGAGTTAGATTTTTAGTGTCTTCCGTGTAAACGTTAAAAGGCAAATCTAAAAGAGTATCTAAATAGTTTAGAATTATAGAATAATCTGGCGAAGAAGGGTTTAGTTTATCTAGTCTAGAAACTTCTTTAAGCGCCTTTGCCTCAATATCAGGCGGTAAGTTCTTTTCTTTAATACGGCGCGCTAGGTCGTTTGCGTCTTCTTCGTCTTCAAGTTCTTCGTGTATGGCTTTAAGTTGTTCTCTTAAATAAAACTCTTTTTGGTTTTTATCTATGCTATCGCGCACTTTGTTTGCGATTTTCTTTTCGATTAAACTGATTTCAGTTTCTTTATCAAACAGTTTGTTAAACGCCATTACTCTATCTAGCGATTTATCAATTTTTAGTAGGTTTTGAACGTCTTTTTCCTTAAAATTAACAACGTTCATCGCGTGGTTTATAAACACGTTAACGTCGTCTATACTAGAAATATTGTTAAGAATTTCTTTGTTTATGCGCTTATCTAAAACGGCGTACGTTAAAAAGGCGGTTTTAGCCACTCTAAAATACGCTTCTAACTTGTTTTGATTTCTAGCGGGAAGAAATGGCGCGTCTACCACTTCGGCAATCATAAAATCGCTCTCTTCTTTAACGCCAACTATTTTTACCCTAGAAACCGCTTGAACGGTAACTTTAAGCAAACCTTCGTTTACGCGAGTGATATTTTTTATGCGCGCGGAAACGCCCACTTTTAGTATATCGTTTTCTTTTGGGTTGTCGATAAAAGCGTTTACTTGCGAAACCATTAGCACTAGCGAACCGCTGTTTTTTGCTGTTTCAATCGCTTTTATAGACGCTTTTCTGCCCGCATCAAAGTTTAGTATGGTGTTAGGGAAAAGAGTTTTATCTCTAAGCGCCACCACGGGCAACATATAAGTTTCTTGTGGTTTTGTTTGATTGTTTTTGTCTTGCATTTTTCACCTTTCGTATGTATATTAGTCTTTCGTGTATTTTTCTATTAAAGTTTTTATAGGTTTATCTTTTAAAGCAACGGTAATTTCTTTGGCAATTTTTTTAAGGTCTTCGTGCCCGTCGCCAACTGAAACGCCGTGCCACTCTCCACTAAGTAACGAATAATCGTTAGTGCTATCGCCTACCGTTATAATCTTATCTAGCGGAACACCATAATATTTTGATAAAAACCTAACGGCTTCGCCCTTCGCGTAGTCGGGGCTAACTGCTTCAACCATATATTTATAGCCAGAGTTAAAAATCGCGTCTTTCCCGCCGTATATTTCGTTATATTTTTTTACTATCTCTTTAACCCTTTCCGCGCTCGTTAAAAAGCCTATTTTGGCAACTGGCTTGTTGGTTTTTATAATATAACTTTCTAAATCTTCTACGAAAAACCCTTTAACGTTAAGCATCTCCTCATAAATTCGCGTGCTGTCGCAGTCGTGTTCGAAATACATATCGTCGCCAATATAAACGACAAATTCTCCGCCTTCGGTTTTAAGTTTTTTAATAATCTCTACGGCAAGGCTAGGGCTAAGCCCTTTCGCGTAGATTTCTTCGCCCGTTGTTGTATCGCGTATCACTGCGCCTTGAAGTCCCACGGTAACACCCGATAACCCGTATTTTTCCATTATTTTAGAAATAGAACTTATCGGTCTTCCAGAACATATTATAAACTTTCCGCCCCTATCCTTAAAAGATTTTATGGCAGATAAAGTTTCTTCGTCTATATAATTCTTGCCCGATTCGGTAAGCGTTCCGTCGTAATCGGTTATTATCATTTGGTATTTCATGTTTTCCCCTTTTATTTAGAGTATTTCTCGATTAGAAATTTTATCGGATTTTCTTTTAGCGGAACGGTTATTTCGTTAGCAACTTTTTTTAGTTCTTCCCTGCCGTCGCCAACTGAAACGCCGTGCCACTCTCCGCTTATTAGCGGGATATCGTTAACCCCGTCGCCTACCGCCATTACTTCGCTTGGGGTTAAGCCGTAGTGCTTTATCAAAAACTCTACCGCCTCTTTTTTAGTAAAGTGTGGGTTAATTGCTTCGTAGCCGTAATCTACGGCGTAAGTATATAAAACTTCGTTATCGCTTAGCGGTGAATATTTTTGGTGCACTTTTTTTATGCGCTCATAAGAAGGGTCTATCTCTAAAATAATCTTGCTAACCATATTAGAGTTTTTTATTAGTTCTTCTAGCGAATCTACTATAATTGCCGATGCGCAGTCGGCGTTTTCGTAAAATTTAACGCGCTCGTCTTGGCGTTCGGCATAGAAATGTTTGCCTATAAAAACTATTGGCGTTGCATCTTTTTCTGCTTTGAATTTTTTTAGTATTTCTAGCGCCTTTTCTTTTTTTATGCCGGCTTCGAAAAGTTTTTCACCCGTTTCTAAGTCGCATATATACGCGCCCTGAACGGTGGCAACAACGCCTGTAAGGTCATACTTTTCTTGTATATTTTTTATCGAACAATAAGGTCTGCCCGTGCATATAACGAACTTTCCACCCTTTTTTTCGTATTCTTTAATGGCGTTGATAGTTTGTTCGTTTATCGTGCATTTTGCGCCCGTTTCGGCTATCGTTCCGTCGTAATCAGAAATTATTAGTTTGTATTTCATATAAGTTTTTCGTGTTTTAAGTGTTCTATAATATTTTTAGCGTCTTTTTCACCTATACCTTTAACGCTAACTAGGTCTTTTTCGGTTGCAGAAATTATACCGCTTATATCCTTAAATTTTTCTATTAGTGCAAGGCGTTTTACTCTGCCTATGCCCTTAACCCCGTCTAACACGGAAACGAGTGCGCGCTTAGACCTTAAACTTTTATGATAGGTTATTGCAAATCTGTGCGCCTCGTCGCGAAGGCGTTGCAAAAGTTTTAACGCGTAGTCGCGCCTATCTAATATCACGGGCTTACTATCGCCCAGCGTGAAAATTTCTTCGTTTCTTTCGGCAAGTGATATCAGTTCTATATCGGTAATATTAAACTCGTTAAAAATCTGTTTAACACTAGATAACTGCCCCTTTCCACCATCTATAACCATTAAGTCGGGTTTAGGGAATTTTTCAGGGTCGGTAGTAATTCTAGCAAGACGCCTTCTCATCATTTCTTGGTGCGACGCATAGTCGTCGATACCGTCAACGGTTTTTATCGAAAAACGCCTGTAATCAGTTCTAGAAGGCTCTCCGTCGACAAGCACGACCATACTGCCAACCTTGTCCGTTCCACTAACGTTAGAAATATCAAAGCACTCTATTCGCCTTGGATATTTTTTTAAACCCAAAAGGTCTTTTAACCTATTGCAAGCCGATTTCGTTGCATCGTTTTTATGTTTTATTTTATCAATCGCAACGCTAAGGTGTTCGCTAGCGTTAACGCTTGCCATATCGAGTAGTTGCCGTCTTACACCTTGTTTTGCGCACAAAATACTAACGTTTTTTGCGTGTTTTTCTTTTAGATAAGAAGTTAAAACTTCGGCGTCTAGTAGTTCTTCTTCTAAAATAATTTCGTCTGGCAAATCTTTGCTTTCCGTGTAGTAAGAAGAAATGAAACTAGAAACTGCGTCTTGATAATCAAAACTTACGCTATCAAACGAAAAGTTTTTACTGCCTTGCATTATGCCTTTTCTAACTACTAGCACGCTTATAACGAAATATAAGCCGTTAGTTTTATAAGATATTATATCAGCATCAATAAACTTATTTAGCGCCGTTATTCTTTTTTGCTTAATTTTATCTATCGAAGTTAAAATATCGCGATATTTAAGCGCTAGTTCAAATTCTTCGTTCGCGCTCGCCATTAGCATTTTTTCTTTTAATAGTTTTTCGGTTTTAGAAGTATCGCCCGATAGAAAATCTATCGCGTCTAGCACGGCGCTTTTATAATCTTCTTTTGAAATTAGTTTTTCACACGGGGCGTTGCATTTTTTTAGGTCGTAGTTAAGGCAGTGCTTATAAACCTTTCCGTCTTCGAATTTTTTATCACACGGGCGTGTTAAGAACACTGCGTTCACTATGTCTAATAGGTTAGAAACGGATATCCCGCCCATATACGGGCCGAAATATTTTGCCCCGTCTTTTTTAATTCTTCTGGTTATCTTAAAAGTTGGGTATTGTTCTTTTAGGTCTACTTTAAGATATGGATAAGTTTTATCGTCTTTAAGAAGAATATTATATCTTGGTTTGTGCTTTTTTATAAGGTTGTTTTCGAGCGATAACGCGTCTATTTCAGTAGGCGTTATAATATAGTTAAAGTTGGCTACGTTTTTTACCATAGCCATAACTTTGTTAGTTTTTACGCTATTAAAAAAATATTGCCTTACCCTGTTTTTTAGGTTTTTCGCCTTGCCCACGTATATAACGTTAGAATTTTCGTCTAGCATTATATAAACGCCTGGTTTTTCGGGTAAAAGTTTTAATTTATCTTCTAAAACGCCCATATATAGTAGTATATCACAAAAAACGCGTTTTGCATATAATAATTTTGATTTTTACGGCGTTTTTGCGCTTTTTATTCTAATACCCTAAAAATTCTACGCCTTTAAGTAAAACTTCGTTAAGGGTGTCCGTTCGAAGTGAATAAAACACCACCTTGCCCTGCCTTTTAGTCGTTACGGCGTTTAGATTTTTAAGCAGTCTTAGTTGGTGCGAAACGGTTGTTTGGTTAAGCCCTAAAACGCTTGCTATATCCGAAACGCACATTTCGGTAATGGCAAGTGCAGATATCATTTTTAATCTTGTATAATCCGAAAAAATAGAGAAAAAACACACTAGGTCGTCTAAAATTTCGCCTTTCGGCACGTATTCATCTATCATCGTTTTTAGCCTGTTGTCGATTAAAAGTTCTTTCATAATTCTCTCCTTTATTGCGCAATAAATGCGCATATATATAAAATTATAAAAGAAAGGCTAACTCGCTTTTTAGTTGGGTTTATATAAATTTAGCAAAATTTGTCACTTTAAGATTATTTGGGCATATAATATAACGATACGCCGTTACGGCGAAGGAGGGGTTATGAATTCTAATAATATCGTTTTAGTTGCGCTACTATTTTTACTGCTTTCTAACAACACGATAAATTCTACGCAATTATTCTTATTGCTTGCCTTACTAACGACGACCGGCGCTTGCTCTAATTTTTTTGCTAATAACAACTAAATCACTTTTAGAAAAAAAGAAAAAGCCTAACGACGCTATATCGATAGGCTTTTTTGTTTTAGTTAAACTCGAACTATTTAATTTCAGAGAAGTATTTGATAGTTCTAACCATTTGGCTGGTGTATGAGTTTTCGTTGTCGTACCAAGAAACAACTTGTACTTGGTAAGTATCATCATCGATTTTAGCAACCATAGTTTGGGTAGCATCGAAAAGTGAACCAAATCTCATACCGATAACGTCAGAAGAAACAATTTCGTCTTCGTTGTAGCCGAAAGATTCGTTAGCAGCAGCCTTCATAGCAGCGTTGATGCCTTCTTTGGTTACGTCTTTGCCTTTAACAACTGCAACTAAAATGGTGGTTGAACCAGTAGCAGTTGGAACACGTTGAGCAGAACCGATTAGTTTGCCGTTTAATTCTGGAATAACTAAGCCGATTGCTTTTGCAGCGCCAGTGCTGTTTGGAACGATGTTCATAGCACCTGCTCTTGAACGACGAAGGTCGCCTTTCTTTTGAGGACCGTCAAGAATCATTTGGTCGCCAGTGTAAGCGTGAACGGTGGTCATAATACCAGATTGGATAGCAGCGTAGCCGTTAAGTGCTTTTGCCATAGGTGCTAAGCAGTTAGTGGTGCAAGATGCTGCTGAAATGATATGATCGTCTTTGGTTAAAGTGGTGTGGTTAGTGTTGTAAACGATGGTAGGAAGGTCGTTACCTGCAGGAGCAGAAATAACAACGTTTTTAGCGCCAGCATCGATGTGTGCTTGTGCTTTTGCCTTAGAAGTATAGAAACCAGTGCATTCTAAAACAACGTCGATATCAAGTTCGCCCCAAGGAAGTTCTGCTGCTTTAGCCATAGCGTAAATGGTGATTTTTTTGCCATCTACAACGATATAGCCGTTTTCTTTAATAGAACCGTCTTCGTTAAGAACTGCTTCGCCATAAGAAACGCTATGAGAGTTAGCGTAGTTACCTTGCATCGTATCGTATTTAAGAAGATGAGCAAGCATTTTTGGGCTGGTTAAGTCGTTAATAGCAACTACTTCGTAGCCTTCTGCGCCAAACATTTGACGGAAAGCAAGACGACCAATACGACCAAAACCGTTAATTGCAACTTTTGTTACTTTTGACATGTTTATTGTCCTCCAAATATTTATCTTTATATTTATTTTTTATTTGCCTTTCTAGTAAATTTGCGGGCTTTTTCTACAAAAAAACCAACTTTTTACAAATACATTATAAACCTATAAGTAATTTAAGTCAAACGTTTTTAAGTTATATTTGTTTTTTTATTAAATTAAATTTTCGGGATTTAGGCACAATAAATCTTCCGTAACGAACCTGCCGTCTTTTCTGATCAGTTCGCCGTCTAAATAGATTTCACCGCCACCGTATTCTGGGGTTTGTATAAGCACTAAGTCCCAATGCACCGCAGAAACGTTGCCGTTATAACAATCGTCGTAACAACTGCCCGGTGTAAAATGAATAGAGCCCGAAATCTTTTCGTCGAACAAAATATCCCCCGTTGGATTTTTAATAAACGGGTTAACGCCGAACGCAAATTCGCCAACGTATCTTGCGCCTTCGTCGGTGTCGAACACGGCGTTAATTTTATCGGGATAGTTGCCCGTTGCGCTTATAATTTTGCCGTTCTTGAACGTCAACGAAACGTTTTCGTATTTAGTGCCGTTCTGTATAGACGGAGCGTTGTAGGTTATAACCCCGTTAACGCTATCTTTTACGGGCGCGGTATATATTTCGCCGTCTGGAATATTGTGTTCGCCAGAGCATTTTTTACTGCCTATTCCTTTAATCGAAAAAGTAATGTCCGTTCCAGCGCCGGTAATACGCACTTTGTCGGCTTTATCTAGCCTTGCTTTAAGCGCGTCCATTGCCCTATCCATTTTAGAATAGTCTAGGTTGCAAACGTTAAAATAAAATTCTTCAAAGGCGTCAGTGCTCATAGAAGCGCTGTTTGCCATACCTTCGTTAGGATATCTTAAAATAACCCACTTGGTTTTCTTAACCCTAATTTCGTGATGAACTGGGTGAGAATAATATTCGCTTTCGATTTGCAATTTATCTTCTGGCACGTCTGAATTTTCGAAGGCGTTGTTTCCGCCCCTTATGCCTATGTACGCATCCATTTCTTGCATGCGGAAACTATCGAATTTGGCTTTTAAGATAGCGTATTCTTTGGTTTCGCCAAGTAAAAGTTCTCTGCTAACTCTATTGTCAAAGATTTCTACGAAAGGATATGCGCCTACCTTAAACGCTTCTTTTACTAGCGCGTTTACTAGCATATAATCAATACCTTTGGCTTCGATTAAAACTTTTTCGCCTTTACTAAGTTTACAAGAATAGTTAATTAGCCCGTAAGCAAGTTTATTTATTCTCTCATCAGTCATAATTTACCCCCTTTTTTTCTCGCTTAATGCTTTCATTATACACCTAAATCGAATTTTTATAAAGTATTTTTAAGTTTGATTTGAATTTTATTTGCAATATTTTATTAAAAATGCTATTATATTTGTTGGAAATCGTAGATTTTTAAATACTTTAGAAAAATAAAAAATTTATATATTATTTGGAGGCAAATTTTATGGCATTAGTTAACTCTAAAAAAATGTTCGAAATGGCTTATAAAAACGGCTACGCTATCGGCGCTTTCAACGTAAACAACATGGAAATCGTTCAAGGCATCACCGAAGCATGTAAAGAAGAAAACGCACCTGTTATTCTTCAAGTTAGTAAGGGCGCAAGGGCTTACGCTAACCACACTTACCTAGTTAAACTAGTAGAAGCTGCGGTTAAAGAATGCCCAGATATTCCTATCGTTCTTCACCTTGACCACGGCCCAGACTTCGAAACTTGTAAAGCTTGTATCGACGGTGGCTTCACTTCAGTTATGATCGACGGTTCTCACCTTCCTTTCGAAGAAAACGTTGCTCTAACCAAAAAGGTTGTTGACTACGCGCACGACGTTGCTGCTCGTGGCAGATACATCACCGTAGAAGGCGAACTTGGCACTCTTGCTGGTATTGAAGACGACGTTAAAGTTGAACACGGCGCTGAATCTTACACTAAACCAGAAGAAGTTGTAGAATTCGTTAGAAGAACGGGTGTTGATAGCCTTGCTATCGCTATCGGTACCTCTCACGGTGCGTATAAATTCAAACCTGAACAATGCACCAGAAACGAACAAGGTATTTTAGTTCCACCAGCACTTCGCTTTGATATTCTAGAAGCAGTTGCTCGTGAACTTGGCGATTTCCCAATCGTTCTACACGGTTCTTCTTCTGTTCCACAAGAATACGTTAAAATGGTTAACGATAACGGCGGTGCTATGCCAGACGCTATCGGTGTTCCAGAAGAACAATTAAGAAAAGCTGCAAGCCTTTCTGTTTGCAAAATCAATATCGACTCTGACCTACGCCTTGCTATGACTGGTACTATTAGAAAATTCTTCAATGATAAACCAGAAAAATTCGACCCAAGAGAATACTTAAAACCTGCACGTGCTAACATTAAAGAAATCGTAAGACATAAACTTATCAACGTTTTAGGTTGCGCTGGCAAAGCCGACGAATGCAAATAATTTTGCACTCTTAATTCTAAATTTTAAACCCATCGATATTTTCGATGGGTTTTTCGTTATGTTTTTTCGTTATAATTTTGTTCTTTTAGTTTTTGCTTTTTAATTTTCTCGCGGGTTAATTACCTGTATTGCAGAAAATATAATCCGCTTTATCTATCGTTATTTCTACGCTAAGTGGCGTGTTGTTGCGTATTACGTTTATCGTGAACTTATCGCCTTTTTTTAGTTCGGTGCGCATAAGCGACGAGTAGAACGCAAAAGACGATACCGCGGTAGTAAAGTCAGCACCGTCGGCTTCGATTTTATAAGTTTTCGAGCCGTTATAATTCCAAGAAAGCGAGTCTATAATGTCGTGCGATTGTAGTTTTCCATACGCGTTGCTATCTTCTTGCACAATAGCAATCTGCGCGTAGTAACCTAAACCGATGCGAACTTCTTGTATAGAAATACCAATTTCCCATCTATCAGGAACGTAGCCGTAGTTGGTTGCAGTTGCCGAATTTATAAGATGTTTTGCGATATTAACGTAGCCGTTGCCGTTTGATAGTTCGCAAGGAATTGCAAAGTTCGTTTCGTCGTAATTAGTGTTGCCGGCGTTGGTTATGCCGATTAGTTCGCCGTATAGGTTATATAGTCCGCCACCAGAGTTGCCAGGGTTAGTTGAAACGCCGATTTGCATAAGGCTCATATTGCCAACGTCGCTAACTACTACGGCTCTTTCTAAATAACTTACTATACCAGACGAAACGCTACCAGGAAGCGCGCCAGTTGGGTTGCCGATTGCAAAAATTTCTTCGCCTTTTTCTACGCTATATGATGAAGACGGAACGTTTGCCCTAACGATTTTATCGGGAGATAGTTTATTGCCCGAAGTTGCAGGAGCGTTTAAGTCGATTTTAAGAACAGCCACGTCTGATACCCTATCGCCACCTACTAGCGTTACGGCTGTGTCAGTGTGAATAGACGCATTTATAACGCCCTTAAAAATAAAGTTAGGATTATCGTAGTTGCAATTTTCGTCCGGAAGGTAAACGGTTACTTCACCGCCACCGGAAATTACGTGATGGCAGGTTAAAATATAAACCAAAGTTTCGGCTTGGTTTTTAACGCCTATTACAACGCCAGAGCCATTGCCCGAACCGATTTTTATCGCAACGGAAGTTCTTTCTACTGCCCTAACTGCATCAGTTAGAGAAAGAAGTTCTCTATTTGCATCAGCCAAAGTAGTAAATTCAACGCCACCCGCTTGATCTACGGGTGGAGTAACGACAGGCGTTTGATTTTCGGTGCCACCGTTTTGAGTACCGCCGTTTTGAACGCCACCGCCAAGCGAGCCGTTGCCGTTAAGGTTTGTTTCTATAAAAGTACAGCCTGAAAAACAGAACGCAATTACTATCACTAGCACGGATAATAAAGAGATAATTTTTTTCATATTTCCTCCGCTTTATAAGCCACGAATCTTTTGTTTTTAATCATTATATATATTATAATATCACATTTCTATTAAAATTTGCTTGAATTTTTTAAAATTTTTTTAGTTTTAATATAATTTATTTTTTTGTTAGAGTAGTTAAAATATAATAAAAGGGCGATTTTTCGCCCTTTTATCCGCAAAAAAGACCTAAATTACTGCCGTTTCTGCGTTATATAAACGGCAGTAATTATTTATAAATTTTTTAGTTAAAAAAAATTATCTTACCACCGATACTATAAGTATAGGTAAATAAGATAATTTTATACTCTACTTTTATAAAAATTACTCTTCGTCTTCTTCTGGAAGATCTACGTTATGATAAACGTCTTGAACGTCGTCAAGATCTTCTAACGCATCTACTAATTTTTGGAACTTAGCAAGTTCTTCACCTGAAAGAGTGATTTTTTGTTGTGGCACCATTTCAATTTGCGCAGAGAAGAATTTTAAGCCTTTTTCTTCTAGATATTTTCTTACGTCGGAAAAAGCAGAAACTTCGGTATGAACAACGAAAGCGTCGTCTTCTGCGATAAAATCGTCTGCGCCAGCGTCTAACGCCATTTCCATAACTTCGTCTTCTGAAAGATTTGGATCTCTTTCAATAACGATAACGCCAAGCGTGCTAAACGTGAAAGATACGCAACCGCTATTGCCTAGTGAACCGCCGTGTTTGCGCATTGCCGTTCTTACGTAGTCTACCGTACGGTTTTTATTGTCGGTAAGCGTTTTAATGATAATCGCGCTACCTGCTGGGCCGTAACCTTCGTAGGTTAGTTCTTCGTAGTTTGCGCCACTTAGTTCGCCAGCCGCTTTTGCGATACATCTTTTAATATTGTCGTTAGGCATATTAACCGCTCTTGCTTTTGCAATAGCGTCTGCAAGTTTGCTGTTAGTAGATGGGTCTGGGTTGTTTTTTGCAGCAACTGCAATTTCTCTTCCTACTTTGGTAAAAATTTTACCCCTAACAGCATCCATTTTTGCTTTTTTAACGGCTATATTCGCCGCATGACTATGTCCTGACATCGTTTTTCTCCTATTATTTTAATTTAAGTTGATACATAAGTATCCCTGCGGAAACCGAAGCGTTCAAACTTTCCATATCGTTTTGCATTGGAATTGCGAGGGTGAAATTTGCGCACTCGCGTATTTCGGGGCTAATGCCACGCCCTTCGTTTCCTATAACCAAACAAAACTCTTTCGGCGCATCAAACTCGAAAACGTTTTTGCCGTTCATATCTGCAACGATTAACGGAACTTTTATAAAGTCTAACGCCTTTTCGCGTTCTACAACGCTAACGTTAATCTTAAATATCCCGCTCATGCTTGCCCTAACCGACTTTGGCGAGAACGGATCTGCCGAGTCTGGCGTGATAAACGCGTGGTTATACCCCGCGCCCGCCATCGAACGAATTATCGCACCGACGTTGCCTGGATCGCTAACTCCGTCTAAAAGAACGCAAGTGGCGTTTTCCACAGTAGGCGCAAGGCACGGCTTTTTAACTATTGCTATAACGCCTTGTGGGGTTACTTCGTTAGAAACGTAGTCCATAATTTCGTTAGACACAGTTTCTACTTCGTTAAAAAGTTTAGAGAACTCTTCAAAAAGTTTTTCGGTGGCAAGAACGGAAACAACTTCGTGCGAAGAATAAATTGCTTCGCACACTAGTTTAACGCCCGACACCACGTAAAGCCCGAGTTCATCTCTAAATTTTTTGTCGTTTAACGATCTTATTAGTTTTACGGTTTGGTTTTGTTTAGAAGTTATCATGTTAAAATAAAGCCTACTCTAAGGTAGGCTTATTTTCTTATTTACTTAAAGCGTCTTTTGCTTTTTCGCAAAGTGCGGTAAAGCCCTTAGCATCGCTGATAGCGATTTCAGAAAGAACTTTTCTGTTTAAGTTGATTTCTGCTTTCTTTAAGCCGAACATGAACTTGCTGTAAGAAAGACCGTTAAGTCTGCAAGCAGCGTTAATTCTAGCAATCCATAATTGTCTAAAATCACGTTTTTTAATTCTTCTGCCGATGTAAGCATAGTTACCAGCCTTCATAACGGCTTCTCTTGCTACTCTATATCTTTTGCTTCTTCCACCAAAGTAACCTTTAGCGAGTTTTAATATTTTTCTACGCTTCTTTTGAGCGTTTACACCTCTTTTAATACGCATGATTTCTTCACTCCTTATTATTTATTGTAGATGAGCGTTTTTATGGTCTTTTCTTGGGTTACGTCTACGTACGCACCTGCGCAAAGATTGTTCTTTCTCTTTCTGTCTTTTTTAGTTAAGATGTGGTTTTTGCCAGAGCAAGCCCTTTTGATTTTGCCTGATGCCGTTACTCTGAATCTTTTTTTAGCACCACTTTTAGTTTTCATTTTAGGCATAATAAATCCCTCCGATAAATTTTATTAACTACGCTTTTAGGGGCGCTAACATCATCCAGACGTTTCTGCCCTCTGTAAGCGGTTGCTTTTCCATTGTTCCAACTTCTTTAACAAGTTCGAAGAATTTTTGCATGACGTTAAGCGCGAGTTCTGCGTGCGCCATTTGCCTGCCTTTCATACGAATAGAAACTTTAACTTTGTTTCCGCTTGCTAAGAATTTACTGCATTGTTTTGCCTTAGTGTTAAGGTCGCCTACGTCAATCGTCATAGAAAGCCAAACTTCTTTAATTTCTACAACCTTTTGGTTTTTCTTTGCTTCTTTTGCCTTTTTAGCAAGTTCGAACAAATACTTGCCATAGTTCATAATTTTGCAAACCGGTGGGTTTGCGTTAGGCGAAATTTTAACCAAGTCTAGTTCTCTTTCTTCTGCAATAGCAAGTGCTTCGCGCGAAGAAACGATACCAAGTTGCCCGCCGTTTTCGTCGATTAAACGAACTTCTCTATCACGGATTTCCGCATTTATTTGATGTTCTTTTTTAATAGTGGTTTACCTCTCTATATAAATTAAAACGGGTTACTCCAAAAAAGAATAACCCGAAAAATACCAAAAACTAAGCGCGAACGCTTTTTTGATTTTATTGAGCCGATTTGCTAACTTACAGTCGGCGAGAAGGGGTACTTCTTCTTTAGAACGATATTATTTTACAAGATTTATAGTTTCTTGTCAACTTTTTTTGAACACTTTTTAAAATTTTTATTTATCTAACTTAGTTCCCACAAAAACGTCCGTCCCAAGCGTTGCAAGTGCAATATTAGCATTGTCTTGCTCGGTTAGGTTTGCGCCAAAGTTAGCACTGCCCTTAAACGCTTCGTTGTAAATATTTTTTACGCTTGCAGGGATATTAACCTTAGTTAAATCGTGGCAGTTAGAGAACGCGTTATCCCCGATAGCGTCAATCGTGTCGCAAAGTTCTACTTCTCTAATAAGGTTTACACCGCTGAACGCATACATAGGAATAGAGTATGGTTCGGTGTTTTTAACAACAACTTTCTTGAAATATGCAGGGATATAATACGTTTCAGTTCCTGCGCCGTAGTTAGCCGTAACCGAAGCGCCTTTATCGTAAGAATCCGTACCAAAAATATAAGCAAACGTTCTTTCTATATTAACCGACTTTTCAATTTCTGCGTTTTCGCCCTCTGGGTGATATTCGTTCATTATAGCGTCAGAATTAGCGGTTTTACCAATGAACGGCAAAACTAATTCTTCTAACTTGTTCATGTTCTTAAATGCGCCTGCCGAAATTTCAGTAACGGTGTCTGGCACGATTACTTTTTTAAGCGCGTCGTTACCACTGAAAGCACCGGTAGCGATTTTGCCGATAACGATAGCGTTTCCGTTTACATCTTTAACGTTTGACAAATCAAGTTCAAAAACGTTGTCTTCTTGAACGTAGCCGTAAACGGTGTAAAAACCCGTTTTAGCATCTTTTTTATACTTTAAGCCTTTTTCTGCACTTTTGGTTGGGTCAGCAGTTTCGCCACAAGCAACCATAGAAAGCGCAAGCCCTAATAAAAGCAAGGTTGTAATTAAAACTTTAAGAAATTTTTTCACGATTATAAACCTCTTTATAATACTATTAGTATACCTAGTAAGTTTAACATTATTTTATAATTTTGTCAATGATATTTTATTTAAATCAAAAAAAGCAAACTTTTTTCGTTTGCCTTTTTTAATTTTATCGAATATTTTACTCGTTTATATCTTTAATTTCTTGCATAACCGCCTTAATATGCACAATCGCTTTATCCATTTGCTCCTCGGTATGCGTTGCCATATAACTCGTTCTTATAAGGCTTTGCCCTACGGGCACTGCGGGCGAAACGGTTGGATTTACGTAAACGCCACGCTCGAACAATTTTTTACACGCTATAAAAGTACGCATATTTTGATAGGTGTAAATTGGAATAATAGGTGTATCGAAACCACTATCCATAATTTCTACGCCAGCGCTTTTTAATCCTTTGCGCATATATCCGCTTATTTCTTTTAGCCTTTTAACGCGTTCTGGCTCTCTTGCTAAAATTTCCAACGCCTTTCTTGCGCACGCAACCGAAGCAGGCGTTATGCTAGCGCTAAATATAAACGGCCTTGAAGCGTGCCTTACGTAATCGCACACTTCTTTTTTACTTGCCATATATCCGCCTAAACTTGCAAGCGATTTAGAAAAAGTGCCCATATAAATATCCACTTCGTCTTCTAAACCAAAATATTCGGCAGTTCCCCTGCCGTGCTCACCCAAAACGCCTAAGCCGTGCGCATCGTCTACCATAACTCTTGCGCCGTATTTTTTGGCGAGAGCAACTATTTCGGGAAGTTTACATATATCGCCACCCATACTAAACACACCGTCGGTAACGATTAAGATTCCTGCAGTTTCAGGTATGGTTTTTAAAACGTTTTCTAAATCTTGCATATCCGAGTGGTTGTATCTAAGCATTTTTGCAAAAGATAACCTGCACCCATCGTAAATACTTGCGTGGTTTTCTTTGTCTGAAACGATATAGTCAGTTCTACCCGCTATTGCCGAAATAATACCCAAATTGCTTTGAAAGCCCGTTGAAAAAGTAACAGCGTCTTCTTTTTTTAAAAAACTTGCCAATTCTTTTTCTAACGCTACGTGCGTGTCTAACGTTCCGTTTAAGAACCTACTACCTGAACAACCCGAGCCGTATTTTTCTAGCGCTTTAATACCCGCTTCTACTACTTCGGGGTGCGACGTTAAGCCTAGATAGTTGTTAGAGCCTATCATTATAACGTCTTTGCCTTCCATTTTCACTTCTGGCGCTTGCTTTGTTTCAAGCACGTGAAAATAAGGGTAGACACCCTTTTCACGTGCAAGGTTTAGAGTTTCTAAACTTCCACACTTTTTAAATAAATCCATAATTTTAACTTTTTCCTTTTCCCTAAAATTATGGAGATTATATCACTTTATAACTTTTTAGTCAAGAATTTTTTAGTTCACTGCGCCGTTGCCGTCTATGTCCTTAAAATAGTCTAGCGCCGAAGCGCCTTTAATACCCTTTATTGAAAGTTCGGTTAGCCTTGCGTTTTCTAACTCTAACTCTTGATTTCTGCGCTTTAACGCACGGCTTTCGTTTAGGATATTAGAAAAAAGGCGTTCGTATAAAAAATTTATCTCGGTTTTAAGCCTACTAAGCCCAATACTATTAGACTCTACCTTTTCAGTAACGCAAAGGTTAATACTAGGGTTTTGCGCTTTAAGTTCTTTAACAACGCTAGATAATAGCGCGGGATTGTTTTTAGATATATCCCTATACTTGTTTTGATACCTTAGTGCTAGTTTAGAATCTCCACTTGTAATTTGGTTTATTGCCTTTCTAACGGAATACCCCTCGGCTTTAAGTAGCAAAATCTTTTTTATAATTTCGCGCTCTTCGGCACAATCAAAAAACTCTATTTTGTTAGAAGAAAGTGGTTTTCCGCCCAGATATTTGTTGCAAAACTCTGCGCTAGAATTAGATAGTTTAACTATTTGATAGTAAAGGTTTCTAATCGTGCCGACCGACTTGCCCGAAAGTTCTGCATACCCCCTAAAAATAATATTTTTTGCGCATTTTTTATCTTTCATATACCCGATTAAGCCTATCACGTCTTTTTCTTTATAGCCGTATAATTCGTTCATGTTCACAACGCTCCTAATTTGTTTTTATTACTTTATTGACATAACGAAAAAGTTTTATACGTATAAATTAAATAATGTATTATTATTTTAGTAGCAGTTCTAGTAGAGCGATTTTTTTATCAGGCGCATATTTAGGAACTTGCAGTTTAGAACCCAAAAAATGCAATATCACTTCTAGCAACACGCTAGTAAACGCAGTTTCGGTGGAAAACTCTGCCGACGACTATACCTTTATCTTAACCGAAAAAACGCTTAACGCCCCACCCCAAGGCGTTATCGTAACCGACCTTAAAGGCGGATACCTACTTCATTTTAAGGATAAACCTCATAATAGCGAATTTAAGATTTTGGCACAAGAAAAATACTCCGACGCGATAGTTACGCTGTTTTGCGATAACGGATTAAGGCTTTCGATAGAAACCGAACGCGATTTTTTTGCCACTACAATTTTTGAAAACGCCCGTGATGCACAAATAAAACGCCTTAACGATAAACGGCTTATTTTGGTTTCTATAACGCTAAATAAGGGCGTTTATATAATGATTTATGATATTAAAGACAAAATAAGGTGTGTTTACAATAATCAAGTTAGTTCTTTTTGTCTTAATGAAACACTTTCGGTTACAACTGATTTTAAGGATATAAAAAAGCACGTTTTAACCGAAGTTCTTGATTACGATGGCGAAAAGATTATCACTAAAAGCACCACACTTACGGCTAAAAAAAGCGATGGTGAGATAAAAATTTTACCCGAAATTTTGCCTTATCTATTTTTAGAAGATTTTATGCTTGGCGATGACGTTAGCCATTATCTATCTTGCGATATTTTACGTAAAACGGATAGCCTTAAAGAATATCTTGGCGAATATATAGCAGTAATAACTCCGCCACTCTTTCGCGCGCAAAACGAAGTGGGGCTTGTATATAAAAAAAGCGAAAGCACGTTTTTTGTTGAGTATTACACGTTTACCATAGAAAACGGCAAAATTACCAACCTAAAAAACGTTTCCGAATAAAAATTAAAGCCACTGAAAATCAGTGGCTTTTTTTGTTTTTCACGTGTTTTATGGGTTAGTTCCACATGCATCCCCATACAACTGGGCGGTTAGAAACGTTCCAACTACCAAGCCATCCACTTGGCTTAGAAGTTGCTTCGCAGTAGATTGTGAGTGAGTAGCAAGCTGCGAACGCACGATGACCTATACTTGTTACGCTATTAGGGATTGCTATGCTTGCGAGCGAGTTGCAATCTTCGAACGCATAAGAACCTATACTTGTTACGCTATTTGGTATCGTTATGCTTGTGAGCGAGTCGCAACCATAGAACGCATATTCACTTATACTTGTTACGCCACTTCCTATTGTTACGCTTGTGAGCGAGTCGCAATCTTCGAACGCAGAAGGACCTATACTTGTTACGCTATAAGTTTGATTTTTATAAGTTACGCTAGACGGAATATTTGCGGTAGTTATGTCTTTAGATTGTCCTACAACAGTTGCAACGCCGTCTTTTAGCGAGAACCTTATTCCGTCAATTATACTGTCAACGCATCCGTCTTCTGCTACGTCGTTATTATTGTATCCCCATACTACTGGGCAGTTAGAATAGTTCCAACCACTACTCCATCCACTTGGCTTAGAAGTTGCTTCGCAGTAGATTGTGAGCGAGTAGCAATTAGAGAACGCATAATTACCTATACTAGTAACGCTGTTTGGGATTGTTACGCTTGTTAATGAACTGCAACCATAGAACGCATCATCACCTATACTTGTTACGCCACTTCCTATTGTTACGCTTGTGAGTGAGTCGCAAGAACTGAACGCTCTATCACCTATACTTGTTACGCTATTAGGGATTGTTATGCTTGTGAGCGAGTCGCAAGAACAGAACGCCCAATTACCTATACTAGTTACGCTGTTTGGGATAGTTATGCTTGTGAGCGAGTCGCAATTATAGAACGCCCAATCACCTATACTTGTTACGCCACTTCCTATTGTTATGCTTGTGAGCGAGTCGCAATTATGAAACGCATATCCACCTATACTTGTTACGCTGTTACCTATCGTTACGCTTGTTAGCGAGTCGCAATTATAGAACGCAGAAGCACCTATACTTGTTACGCTATTAGGGATTGTTATACTTTTGAGCGAAGAACAACCAAAGAACGCATGTCCACCTATACTTGTTACGCTGTTTGGTATTGTTATGGTTGTGAGCGAGTTGCAATTATAGAACGCAGAACTATTTATTTTAGTTGCCGTGGTTATATTCGCTTGGGTTACTAATCCACCATTTATATATAACTTTTTAGCATAATATATTGGGTTAGCAGTAGAATCAACAAACTCTATTTGTGCCCATTGGTCTATAGTGCCTGTATAGCTTACACTTGTTAATTTACTGCAACCAGAGAACGCATATCCACCTATACTAGTAACGCTGTTTGGTATCGTTATGCTTGTGAGCGAGTCGCAATTATAGAACGCAGAAGAACCTATACTCGTTACGCTGTTTGGGATCGTTACGCTTGTGAGCGAGTCGCAACTAGAGAACGCAAAAGAACCTATACTTGTTACGCCACTTCCTATCGTTACGCTTGTGAGCGAGTCGCAACCAAGGAAAGCAGAAGAACCTATACTCGTTACGCTGTTTGGGATTGTTATGCTTATGAGCGAAGAACAACCAGCGAACACACCATCACCTATACTCGTTACGCTGTTTGGGATCGTTACGCTTGTGAGTGAGTCACAATAACGGAACGCTTCTGAGCCTATACTTGTTACGCCACTTCCTATTGTTATGCTTGTGAGCGAGTCGCAAGAATAGAACGCTCTATTACCTATACTAGTTACGCTGTTTGGGATAATTACGCTTGTGAGTGAGTCGCAATCATAGAACGCATATTCACCTACACTTTGTACGCCACTTCCTATTGTTACACTTGTGAGTGAGTCGCAATTATAGAACGCTCCATACAAAATATTACCACCAGTAATTGTTACTGATTTTAAACTTGATGGTATGTAATAGGTTGAAGAAGTAGTGCTACTTGTGCTTGAACCATAATAATATTGTTTTGCACTATAACTGCCACTATAACTACTCGTACCAAACATATAACCAAATGGATATTGATAGGTGTTACTACTCGTCACCCCTGCTTTTGCACCAACAAACGGCAACGTTATACTTGTCAATGAACTGCAACCAGAGAACGCATAAGAACCTATACTCGTTACGCTGTTTGGGATTGTTATGCTTGTGAGCGAGACACAATCAGAGAACGCAGAATTACCTATACTCGTTACGCTGTTTGGTATCGTTATGCTTGTGAGTGAGTTACAACTATAGAACGCAGAAGAACCTATACTTGTTACACTATCTGGTATTTCTATGCTTGTTAATGAATTGTTATCTTTAAAAGCAGTACCACCTATTTCTGTAACAGGTTTACCTTTATATTCTTTTGGTATTGTGATAGAAGTTGGATTTTCTACGCCTATACCAGTTACTATATAATAACTTTTATCGGCGGATAATTCTAAATCGCAATTGTTCCTTAAAGCCTTATCTTTATTATTGCTAATTACAGATAAAGTAATTGCAATAATAATAATAGCAACGGCGATTAAAGAAAATACGGAAATAATTATATTGCGTTTTTTTATTTTCTTTTCGGCTAAAGCGATTCTTTCTTTTTCTAGTTCCGCTTTTTCTTTTTCTAGTTTCGCTTTTTCTTTTTCGCGCCTTTCCCTTTCTTCCTTTTCTTTTCTTCGTTTTTCTCTGTCTAAAATGGCAAATTGTTGTGCTTTACTTATTTCTAATGCTTTTTGCCTTTCTTGTTCGCCAACTAACGTTAAATATTTAGTAAATTCTGGCAGAGATTTAATAGGCACGTCGCTATTTTCGACTGTTTCGTTACTAGTTGCTTTCAACTTACATAAGCACAAATTCCAATATGCTAACGGATTTCTCTTATTAAAGCCAAGAATTAAGGCGCAGATATTTTCGGCGTCTAAATAAAAGGCACTTTTAAGCATTTTACTTGACAATAAAACTAATTCGTTTTCTAATTCGATTAGTTCGCCTGGGTAATATTTTAAGACGTTTTTAGATAGTTCGCTAGTAAAAGAAAAAAATACCCTTTTATTGATTATCGCTTTAAGAGTAGAAAATACTTCTTTTTTAATATCTTTACAATATTTAAGTAACTTTTCTAGGGTGCTTATAACGTTTTCGCTATTTTCACCTATTTCTATATTAAGTTTTGCTCTTAAAGCCTTAACGTTGCCTTCTTGAACGCTTAAAACCTTATCAATGCAATCTTTTTGTTCATTTCTTTCTTTTGTGTGCTCTATATATGCTAGGTTATAGTCTATATATTCGTCTACGGCGTTACTATCTAAGGTGGTTAACAATAAATCAAACGTTTTTTTATAGCTATTTTTTATCACTAAAGAAAATAAATCTTTTATAGCAGATTTTCTATCTTCAAAATCGTATGGCAAAATTTTACTTAGTAACGTGTAATAGTTATAATTGCCTAAAAGCACTGTGCTTGCGTTATATATAGAAATCAGTAATTTTTTAGCAAAATCTTTATTAGATACGCTTATTAGATACTCTATTCTATCTAAATCTGCTTTATCAAAATCATCAATTTCTTCTAATAACCTATCAAAACTTAAATCGTTAGTGGTTTTTATTTTGCATTTTATAAACAACGATAAAGTTAACCCTTCGGCATTTTGTGGATTTTCGAATAATATTTCGTCTAAAAGGTTTTGGGCGTCTTGCCACATTTGACCGTTAATAAAGGTGTAAACTAAACCGAGTTTTTCTTTTGTATCAATATCCGTTTCGGCTGTTTCGCCACTGCCGATTTCACGCATTTTTATCGTTTCGGTTTGGATAGTAGAACTCTTCTTAGCGATTTGCCCGCCCTTAATTTCGATTTTTTCGAGTTTAACGGCTTGCTTACTTGCATCTACCACCCTTTTTATGTGGTTCATTAAAATTTCGAAGTTAGACGGAACGCTATAATCTAATGCTTGACGTCTGCCACCACCGGTTAGCGCTGATGAGATTTCGTAAGGATTAACGTCTTTATAAACAACAAGTAAACTGTTTTTGTGCTTTTCGCCGTTTTCTATTCTTTTTATAAACCTAGTCCACTCGTTCTTTACCCAAGTGGCGTTAAAATATTCGGCTTTTTCGCCAAACACTATCATTACTTTTGCAGTCTTTAACGCGTTGTATATGTATGGCTCGTATTGTTCACTAACTTTATCCCTTAAAGTTACACGGCTAAAAAACACGTTATAGCCTTTAGATACTAACGCGGTGTAAAGGTCTTGCACGTCTATACTATCTTTGGTTCTTTCTAGCCCGTGCTCTCTATCACTATCTTTATAACTGATAAAAACATCGTAAGGTGGCTCTTTACTAGCCTTTTCTAGCCACTCTATACGTATCTTTTCGATTTTTTCCGCCTGAGATTTATAGGTCTCTTTTATGTCTTCTGGTGCTAATTCGATTGCTTTTACCACGTCTTTATTAGAAACGAAACTGTCTTCGGTAATATTGTTGCAAGTGGGCACTTTTTTCGCTTCGTTATAGTCGGTAACGTAGATTATGCCGTTGGTGGCAAGCGCTCTGCCCCAATACGCTTCGTGGCTTAAACCGTCTTTTAATAGGAGTTCTTCGAATAGTACGGTTGCTTTTTCAAAGTCGCCAACTCTTAATGCTTCCCACGCGTTTGCTCTTTGAACGGCGTTAACGTCTTCGGCTACGTCTACTATCCATTTGTTTCCGCAGTGTTTGCACACGTAGTAGTTGCCTACGCGTTCTAACCCTATTGCGCCACAAGTTTTACAAGTTAAAATCTCCATAATTTTTCCCTTGGTTGATTATTTTAATAATATAAATTATTAACGCTAGTATATCATAACATAATTGCACATACATTGCAAGCAATAGAGAGCAAAAAAACGCCGTGGCGTTTGCCACGGCGGTTGTTAAAAAAAGTTTGTATTTTTATATTGCGTTTTTATCTAATGGTTGCAGAAACTATTTGCGCGCCAACCTTGCCTTCTTTTACCTTAGGAACGTAAATTTTATAAGGGTTATAGTCTGCGATATAGTTGCCTTCTTCTGCTTCAAATAGGTTAGCGATATCGTCTTTTATATTGTTAAATTCGGAATCTTGAACGTAGTTAAAGGTTAAGCCGTAGTTTTCGTTTGCTTTTTCTTTGTCGTATTCGCCGGTGTAGTAAACCTTAAACTCGTCGAAATAATCGTTACCGGTTTCGCTATCGAACACTGACATAAGCGCGTCTATAACCTTTTTGTTGTTTTCTTCTTCTACGTCGAATTTGCCGAACACGCAGAAATGCCCGTCGTGATCTAGAATTTCTTGAACTGGTAGATACATAGTGCCCCTACCGCTGTTGTGCGCGTTGCTCGTGGTTTTATAACTGTCGTCTGAAACGTATGCGCTTCGCATTAAGCCAACGTAGCCTTTGTTGTTTAGTAGGTTGTTGCCAACTACGCCCGCTCTTTCAAATTCGCCTTCGATTTCAGGCGCAACTTGTTCTACGATTTTGCCGTCTTCATATTTTAGGTTGCCAACTAAAATCTTTTTAAGAGAGTGCGAAGGGTCGTAAGAAATTCCGTTTCTTTGATAGAAGATAGCATTGTCGTAATATCCGCCTTCTACAAGGTCTATAACAGCGTCAACGGTTTTTGGGGCTAGGTGGCGATAAAGGTCTACGGTTAAAACGTAGTCTTCGCCTTCTAGCGCAACGCTGTTTTCATAATCATAAATTCTTACTTTAAGTTCTAACGTTTTAATATCGGCACAGCCAGTGCTAAAAGCGCAAGCCGTTACTAGCATTATAAGCGTTAGTAGCATAACAAATTTTTTGTATAGTTTTTTCATAATTTACTTCCTACGAATATTTCGCTATCCTATATTCTAAACTTTTTTTGCGCGATTGTCAATAATTTTATCTACCGAATTTTTTATAGAGCATTTTTAACACGTCTTCGTTAGATTGTTTTTTCTTTTCAGCCATTTTTCTGCCGTCTTTTCTTTCTTTATCCGTCTTTTGATTGCCAACTGCGATACCGCGTGGGTTTTCGGTGGTTTTTAGCGTTAAAGAAATTTTGTTTTTAACGGTATCAACGCCTAAAACTTTCACTTTTACCTTATCTCCTACTTTAAGCGCTTCCGACGGGTGCTTGATATATCCGTCTGATATTTGAGAAATATGAACTAATCCGTCTTGATGCACGCCTATATCCACGAACACGCCAAAGTCGATAACGTTTCTAACAACGCCGTCTAGTTCCATACCTTCTTTAAGGTCGGATAAACTTAATAAGTCGCTACGAAGAACGGGGCTTGGCAAACTATCACGGATATCTCTGCCCGGTTTTAATAGTTCGTTAACGATATCTTTTAGGGTAGGAACGCCTACACCACAGGCGTTTGCAGTCTTTTCCCAAGAATTTTTTTCTATGCGTTCTTTTATGTCTTTAACACCGCCGTTTTCTACGTCTTTTAGGGTGTAACCTACAAAACCAAGTAGTTTTTCTACTGCGCTATAACTTTCTGGGTGCACGCCCGTGTTGTCTAGCACGCTACCGCCTTGAATACGCAAGAAACCTGCGCATTGAACGTACGCTTTTTCGCCGAGTTTTTTTACTTCTAAAAGTTGCGCTCTTGTGGTAAAGGGTTTTACTTTTCTAAATTCTACTATATTTTTTGCAATACCTGCGTTTAATCCTGCAACGAAAGATAAAAGCGATGCAGATGCGGTGTTTAGGTCTACGCCAACGCTGTTAACGCAGTCTTCTACAACGCCACCTAAAACTTCTTCTAGCCTTTTTTCAGGCATGTCGTGTTGATATTGCCCAACGCCGATTGATTTTACGTCTATTTTAATAAGTTCTGCAAGTGGGTCTAAAAGTCTTCTTGCGATAGAAACGGCAGAGCGTTGCGCCGGTTCAAAGTCTGGGAACTCGCTTGCGCCTAGTTTGCTTGCGCTATACACCGATGCGCCTGCTTCGTTAACCACTGCATAAGATACTTCACAGTCGAGTTTTTTAATAAGGTTTGCAACGAATATTTCGGATTCTTTACTAGCCGTGCCGTTGCCGATAGATATTACGTTTACGCCGTGCTTTTTGATTAGCGCCGTTAAAATTTTTTCGGCTTCTTCTATCTTGTTTTGCGGTGGGGTTGGGAACACCACAGCCGTGTCTAAAACGTTGCCAAGTGCGTCGATAACGGCAATTTTACAGCCCGTTCTATACGCTGGGTCTAGCCCCAAAATCGTTTTGTTTTTTAGTGGTGGTTGGAGTAGTAACGGTTTAAGGTTTACTTCGAACATTTTTATCGCTTGTTCGCTTGCGGTAGTGGTTAAATCGTTTCTTACTTCGCGCTCAATAGACGGAAAGATTAGCCTAGAAAACGCGTCTTCGCCAGCGAGCGAGATAAACTCTTTGCGCTCTAAAATTTTAGAAGTGTAGTGCGCCTTAATAATATCGGTGAAAGCAGTTTCATCTATCACTAGGTTTACTCTTAAACACTCTTCTTTTTCGCCACGGTTAACGGCAAGTATGCGGTGAGACGGAATTTTGTTGATTTTTTCCGAATAGTCTTTATACATTTCGTAAGTTTTAGCCTTTTCGTTTTCTAAAAGTTTACACGAAATTTCACCGTCGTCGAATAGTTTTTTGCGAAGAATTTTTCTTAGTTCTGCGTCGTCTGAAATAATTTCGGCAATAATATCGCTTGCGCCCGCTTTTGCTAGTGCGATATCGGTAACGCCCTTTTCTTCGTTTATGAACTCTTTTGCCTTTTCGTCGATAGAAACGCCGTTTTCTTCGCTAGATAAAATAAATTCTGCAAGTGGTTTTAGCCCCCTTTCGATAGCAACCGACGCGCGCGTTTTTTTCTTTTGTTTATATGGCCTATAAATATCTTCGGCTTCGGTCATCGTTTCGGCCTTAGCAAGTGCGACCATGATTTCATCCGTCATCTTGCCTTGTTCTGTGATAGAGTCGGCTATCTCTTGCTTTCTTTTATCTAGTGAACGAAGGTATTTTAGCCTATCGAAAATCTCTCTTAAAACTTGATCGTCGCAAGAACCCGTCATTTCTTTACGATATCTAGCGATAAAGGGAATAGTGTTCCCGTCGTCGATAAGTGTGATAATGTTTTTAGCGTGATCGGCTCTAATATTAAATTCTGTTGATAATTTTACTGAATAATCCATAATCTAGTCCTTTAATTTTTCTTTCCCTTTTTCTTTCTTATTTCTTTAACCGTTTTTTCGTAGCCGTTGTCAGTTGGCACGTAATACACCCTACTTTTAAGTTTATCGGGCAAATATTGCTGAACCACGTATCCGCCGTAGTCGTGCGGATATTTATAGTTTTTAGCAAGTTCTTTATCTTCTTTACTGCCATAAACGGCGTTTTTTACCCAAGGTGGCACGTTGTCGTCTTTAACGTTTTTTGCATCTTCACCAGCCTTTGCCATGGCAAGATATACCGAGTTGGATTTTTCGGCTTCACACACGTAAATTATAGCCTCTGAAATGACTAGCATACCCTCTGGCATACCGATTTTTTCAAACGCCACAAGCGCGTTCGTTGCAACTACTAGCGCGTTGGGGTCTGCCATGCCTACGTCCTCGGCAGAGTGCGCGATAATTCTTCTTAAAATAAGAAGGGGGTCGCATCCGCCTTGAATTAGCCTTTGCATATAGTATAACGCAGCGTTTGCATCACTGCCCCGTAAACTTTTACAAAATGCCGAAAGCATATCGTAGTACATTTGCTCGTCGAACGACAAGGCTTTTTGCTGTATTGATTCTTCAGCGTCTTTAAGCGTTACCGTTATTTTACCCTTATCGCTTGGTGGGGTTGTTAAAACTGCCAGTTCTAGCGAGTTATACGCAATGCGTAAATCCCCCGCAGAAACTACCGCTAGGTGTTTGAGCGCGTCTTCATCAACGGTTACGTTGTATTTGCCAAGCCCGCGTTCTTTATCTAAAAGCGCAACTTTAAGCGCACCCAAAATATCTTGTTCGTTTAGCCTTTTAAATTCGAATACTCTGCATCTAGAAACTATTGCAGGCGTCATAGAAGCGTAGGGATTTTCGGTTGTAGAGCCAACGAATATGATATCCCCGCTTTCAATAGACGGCAAAAGACTATCGCTTTGCGTTTTGCTAAAACGGTGGCACTCGTCTAGTAAAAGGTAGGTTTTTTTGCCGTAAAGTTTTAGGTCTTGCCGTGCTTTTTCTACCACCGCCTTAACGTCGCTAACGCCACTAGAAACGGCGTTTAGTTTAACAAAATTGCCCGCAGTTGAATTTGCCACCACGTTGGCAAGAGTGGTTTTCCCACAGCCCGGTGGGCCCCAAAAAATACAACTGCCAAGCCTGTCTAGTTTAATAGCGCGTGAAAGTAGCCCCGTTTCAGACACGATATGCTTTTGCCCTATAAACTCTTTAAGGTTTCTAGCACGCATTCGCTCTGCCAAAGGAACGTTTGTGTTTTGATTTTTGTTTGCAATATCAAATAAATCCATAATATTATTTTAACATAAACGATAATTTTTTTCAAGTGCTAATACAATATAATATGAACGATAAAAAAATAATATTTTTCGATTTGTTGCCCTTTATTCTGGTCTGCCTGTTTTTGCCCGCCGTTATAAGCGGAAACTTTACTACTAGCGTAAAAAACGGGCTTTCTTTTTACGCGGGCGTAACGTTGCCGTCTGCTTTTTTAGTGTTTTTCGTAACGGCGTATATTGCTAGGCTAAACGTTACTAAATTTTTAGCAAGCAAAACTTCGCCACTTTTTTATAAGGCTTTTCACGCAAATTCTTACGGCGGACTGGCTTTTATTATAGGGCTAGTTTCAGGCTATCCCGCAGGCTCGAAAATCGTTGCCGACTTTTGTTGCGCAAACTTAATAGAAAACCGCGACGCTAAAAGAATTTGTTGCCTTGTTTCTTGCCCGCCCATCTCTTTTACCGTTTTTACGTTGGGCAGAATAATGCTTGGCAACACTATTTTAGGTGTAAAAATATATCTCGTTTGCATGTTTTCTAGTCTAGTTAGCGCTTTTTTGTTTTGCCGTTCTAAAAACAAGCCCACGCAAATACCACAACAATACGAGTCTAGCGCGGGGGCAATTTACGATAGCGCGTTTAGCGCGTGCTCTACTGCACTTACGGTAGGTGCGCTTATAGTAGTTTTTTACGTTTTATGCGACGTGCTTGCCTGCTACGGTTTGCTATGCCCGATCGAACGCGCGTTTTACGCTATTTTTGGCGATATAGAGATTGCAAAAGGGTTAACGCAAGGGATTTTTGAAAGCACAAAAGGGCTTAAAATTTTATCAAGCGCCAAAAACAAAAACTTGGGTATGGCGACGTGCTGTTTTTTAGTGGGATTTTCGGGGATTTCTAATATAGCGCAAGCGGTAATATTCTTAAAAAAAGCAAAAATAAAAACCGCACGGTTTATACTGTCTAAAATCGTTTGTGCGGTTTTAAGTTTTTCAATTGGGTATTCGGTTAGTTTTGTTTAGATTTTTTTGCGATTAGTTTTATAACTTTTTCTCTAATGCTTTCGGGAATAAAGTCTAGGTAATCTTTCTTTGCGCCAAGGTATTCTTTAACAAGCGTAGAACTTATACCCCTATATTTTTTAGAACACTTTATATACTTGGTTTTAATAAACGGATAAAGTTTTTTGTTCATTTTCTTCATCTCGTTTTCGAACTTTTTGTCCTTTCGGTTTCTTATACCGCGAACGTATATTCTTGCCCCGCTTTTTTCTAGGTATTCTCTATATTCGTCTTTTAGTTCTAAATAATTAAGTACAGTAACGCCAGAACAATCCTTAAAAACTTCTTTAACGAGTTCCGTTCTTTCTTCTGCGGTAAAATAAGTTCTTTTTTGCGCGTTAGAACCCACCACCACTAACACTTTGCCGTAGCGATTAAGGCATTTTTTTATCACGTTTTCGTGCCCTACGGTTATCGGGTCGAACGTTCCCGCAAAAATACAAGTTCTCATTTTTAGTCCTTTTTTTGTTTTATAAAAGTAAAGTTTGCACGCCCGTATTTTCTAACGCTATAAATTTCTAAAAATTCGCTATCTAAACTTAAAGGCTTTTCGTCTTCAAAAATTATTATGCCGTTATCAGAAAGCAAGTTTTCGGCTAGCGTTACAACGCCTATTATTTCGCTAGAACCGTATGGTGCGTCAATAAAAATTATATCGAATTTTTCGGTGGAAGATTTAAGATAAGAAATCGCTTCGCAATTAGTAAACGCCACGCTTTTGTTATTTGCAATTTTTTCTTTATCAACTTTTTCTAAATTCTTTTTAGCGAGTGCTAAACTCTCTCTTGACAAGTCGTTAAAAACAACCCTTTCCGCACCGCGAGATAAGGCTTCTATGCCAACTGCACCAGTGCCAGCGTAAAGGTCTAAAAAAGTTGCGCCTAGCACTTTATCTTTTATTATGTTAAAAAGGCTTTCGCGCGCCATATCCGAAGTAGGCCTAATATCTTTGCCCCTAAATTCTAATAACGCCCTGCCTTTGTAAAAACCACCAACTATTCTCAACTATTTTTCCCCGTGAAGATATTTCCTTTCTTCTTCGATTTTTTCGTTTATAATCCTTGTTTTTCTTGCGCCTAAATTGTAACTGATAAATATTGGAAAGAACACTACGGGAACGGAAAGCAAGGTTAAAAAACTATTTTCCATGGTAAGTTTATAGCCAAGATATTCAAAAAATGCGTACGGACATTTATACATAAACACGGCAAGCGAGCCCATGCCCAAATATTCGCCACCAGCGATAAACACGATAAAATGTATAAGCATAAATAAGAATAACGGGATTAGTGGAAATAACCCTAACACAACGGCTTTATAAGGCGCGTATTCTTCTTTAAGGTTTAACGGCCTATCTTCGCCAGTTTCTACGATAATTCTTCTTTGCACATCGTTAAGTAAAAGTTCTTTATAACTGCTTTCTCCGTTTTTGAACGCAAAAACACATATAGTAAAAATAAAGATTGCCGTGTTTAATGCAAGGAGAACTAACCCTAGCGTTTTTATACCGATATCAAATATTGCAATGCATAGCCCCGATTGAAAGAGCATATATAAAAACGGTATCCAAGAATTTTTTAGATAATACTTCATTTTGTCCTCTTTTTTCGTTAGATATATTATATATCTAACTTTAACTAATTGCAAGTAAATTTTTTATTTGCTTTCTTTTTTGCTTTTTAATTTAGCGTACTAAAGCGTGTTATATAAAAACCTAATCGCTTATTAAACTTAATTATCGCTACGCTTTTGCCTTCTTACCCTGTTTATGTGCCTTTCAAAGTTGCCGTTTGCAATTAGTTCGGCAACAACGTATTGAATATACGTTGGAACGGTGCAAGAATAAAACCCTAGTTTTTCTAAGTAATCGGAAACTAAACGTTTAGGCAACACCATATACCCTACGCGTAGTGCCGAAGATATTGTTTGTGAAAACGTGTTAAGGTATATTACGTTGTTTAACTTGGTTGTTGCAAAAAGCGTTTCTTCTGGTTTTTTTGAAACCGAAAACTCCGATTCAAAATCGTCTTCTATAATATAGGCGTTGTTTTCGTTTGCCCAAGAAAGATACTCGTGTTTTTTAGATGCCGATGCCGAAACACCACTTGGGAAACTGCGATATGGCGAAACGTGCAAAACGTTTGCTTTACTATTCCATAAATCAGAACTTTTTATTCCGTCGTGCCCAAGTTCTAGTTTTTCATACTTTACGCCTAAACTTTTATAAACCTTTTCGATTTGTTTATAAGAAGGGCTTTCTATTGCAATGGTTTTATCACGCCCTAAAAGAGAAGTGATTTGCCCGTATAAATATTCCGACCCCGCTCCTATAACTATTTGTTCTGGCAAAGCGTGTATCCCACGACTGCGCGCAAGATATAAACTTATATTGTTTCGAAGTTCATAGCAACCAACGTTTACCGAACGCTCTAAAATATCTTCTTCTAAATTGCTAATTACCTTTCGCATAGACTTTGAAATAACCGAAAAAGGAAACGCCGTTTTACTTAATGCGTTTGGCTTTTTAGCGTAGGTTTTATTTAAATGTTCGGGGCGCGAATAAGATGCAAACCCAACGTTTGGCTTAAATATTACAAAATATCCACTTCGCTCTTTGGGTTCTACGTATCCTTCTTCTATAAGCAAATCGTAGGCGTGTTCTACTGTTATAATGCTTAAACCCGTTTCTAAACAAGTAATCCTTTTAGAAGGCAATTTAGTACCATAAGCATAAACGCCTTGCACGATATCTTCTTTTAAACGCTCATAAAGTTGTACGTATGCGGGTATATTGCTGTTTTTATCTATTTTATAGTTCATCTGGTATTATAAAATTCTCCCTTTTTGACTATTTTAATATAACCAAAAATATTGTATTATAAAAACGTAAAAAAGTCAATATAAAACGCCATAAAGATGGTTGGCGTTAAAAGGGAAAATAAAAATGCAAAATATTACCACGAAAAAATTAGTTACAACGGCTTTACTTATGGCTTTAACCACGATGGCAACAATGTTTATTAGAATACCACTTCCGTTAGGATACGTTAATTTGGGCGACGTGTTCGTGTTGCTTTCGGTGTTTATTTTAGGGCCGATTTACGGCACGATTTCAGCGGGAATAGGCTCTTCACTTGCAGACCTGTTTGCATATATCTCTTACGCCCCCGGAACGTTAATTATTAAATCGGCTATGGCGCTAGTTGCTTGGATTATTTATAAAATTTTATTAAAAGCAACTAAAAAAACTACGCTAGCCGAAATCGTTGGTGGAATTATTGGTGCGCTTTTAATGGCACTAGGATATTTTTGTTATGAAATCTTATTTTTCACAACGCCAGCAGTTGCCATTGTAAACGCTCCTTGGAACCTTTTACAAGGTGGCGTAGGAGTAGTTTTAGCCGTTAGCATTATGAGAGTTTTATCGGCAACCAAAATATTAGAAAAATAACGCATTTATACCTAAAACAAAAACGTAGCGATAAATTTTATCTCTACGTTTTTTATTTTATTTGGTTTTAAGAAAGATATTAGGAACAAGCGTGGCTAGGCTCGTGAAGTATTTTGGCTGAGATTAGCCTTTTTGGCTATCGAAGTCAAAATGCTAAACAGTTAACGACGCCACACGCCGTTTATAACTTGTTTATGTAAGAAACGGGTTAGAAACAAGCAAGACAAGGCTCGACAAGCAAAAAGATGAGATAGACCTTTTTGGTCATCGAAGTTTTTTGCGCAGGCAGTAACCGCAGTATTGCGATGTTTATAACTTGTTTCTTTGGATTTTGCCACTAGTAGTCTTAGGCAATTCGTTACGGAAAACGATAATCCTTGGATATTTGTATGGTGCGGTTTTTGCTTTAACGTATTCTTGAATTTCTTTCTTTAAGGCGTCGGTTGGTTCGGTGCCTTTAACTAGCACTATACTTGCTTTTACCACTTGCCCCCTAACTTCGTCTGGCGCAGCGGAAACACCACATTCTAAAACGTAAGGTAATTCCATAATAACGCTTTCAATTTCGAACGGCCCTATGCGGTAGCCACTAGACTTAATAACGTCGTCGCATCTGCCAACGTACCAGTAAAAGCCGTCTTCATCACGCCAAGCAGTGTCGCCAGTGTGATAATATCCGTCGTACCAAACTTCGTCGGTTTTTTCTTTGTCGTTATAATAACCGGTAAATAGCCCGCAAGGTGCACCGCCAGAAACGTTAATACAAATTTCGCCAGTTTCGCCATCTGGTACGGGTTTTCCGTCTTGATCTAGCAAGGTTACGTCGTATATAGGGGCAGGTTTACCCATTGAACCAAGTTTTAGCGTGCCGTCGCCTAGGTTACCTATTATCATTGTGCTTTCGGTTTGACCGAACGCTTCGTGTATCTTTAAGCCGGTTAGTTTTTCGAACTGCCTAAATACTTCTGGGTTTAAGGCTTCGCCAGCAGTAGACATGTGCTTAACGGAACTTAAATCGTATTTAGAAATATCTTGCTTAATCATAAGTCTTAGCATAGTTGGTGGGGCACAGAAACTCGTGATATGGTATTTAGCGAACATCGGCAGAATATCGCCTGCGTCGAACCTATCGAAGTCGTAAACGAAAGTTGCCGCTTCGCATAGCCATTGGCCGTAGAGTTTACCCCACATCGCTTTTGCCCAACCCGTGTCTGAAATGGTAAAGTGCAATCCGTCTGGGTCTACGCAGTGCCAGTATTTTGCCGTGTGGAAATGCCCTAACGCGTATTTATAATTGTGCGTTGCTATTTTTGGATAGCCAGAAGTTCCCGAAGTAAAATACATCATCATAGTGTCGTCGCCACCCGGAGCATCTTCCGTTCTTTCGTAGTGGGTAGAGAACATCGTATATTCTTCGTCGAAGTTTCTCCAACCATCTCTACTTCCGCCAACTAGAATTTTGGTTTTTAAAGAACTTACGCCCTTAGACGCTAAATCTACTTGGTTAGCAGTATCTCCGTCTGCCGTGCAGAGTATTGCCGAAACACCAGCCGACTTAAAGCGGTATTCGAAATCGTGTTCTTGTAGTTGGTTAGTTGCAGGAATTGCAATCGCGCCAAGTTTATTAAGGCCGAGTATTGCAAACCAGAACTGATAATGGCGTTTAAGAACTAACATTACCCTATCGCCACGCTTAATGCCGATAGACTTAAAGTAGTTAGCGCACCTTGCAGATTGCTTTTTCATATCCGAAAAGGTAAATCTGCGTTCTACCTTATCGCGCGAAACGTGTAGCATTGCAAGTTTATTAGGTTCGCGTTCTGCGAGCGCGTCTACTAAATCAAAAGCGAAATTGAATTTTTCGGTGTTTTTAAATTTGATTTTTTTAGGAACGCCGTTTTCGTCTTCTTTAACGTCGATAAACTTTTTGTAAATTCTGCTTTTTGCATCTTTATCAAAATTTACGGCGCGAATTTCTTTTTTGGTTTCGGTTTCAAGTAAATCTGGTATAGGTTCGCCCGTTGGGTTAAGAACTATTGCGTAAAACACGCAGTCTTTCCCGCCAACGGCTATCATGCCGTGTGGGGCTGAACTATCGTAAAAAATACTATCGCCCTTAGAGAGTATTTCTCTGTGCTTGCCAATTTGAACCATAAGTTTGCCTTCTAGCACGATGTCTAGTTCTTGGCCTTGGTGGGTAGTGCATTCTATAGGCTTATCTTCTGCACCGTCTTCGTATTTGGCTTTAACGTAAAGTGGTTCTGCAATTTTGTTTTGAAAAGCGTAGGCAAGGTTATAATAAGTCATACCGTGCGCGTTCGCTATCTCTTGGCCTTTGCCACTTCTAGTTACGGTATAAGAACGTAGTTTTGGGCTAAACCCTTCTATAATATCGGTAACGCCAACTTTAAGCGCGCTTGCGCAACGATAAATAAAGGCAAAGTTAAGGTCGCTTTTACCGAGTTCGCAATTTTCGTACTCGATTTCTGAAACACCCGTTCTTTTTGCCATTTCTGCGATAGAAAGACCTTCTATCTCACGTAGTTCTTTAATACGTGCCGACATCTCTTTTATTCTTTTGTCTAACCCGTTAAATGAATCCATAACGTTCTCCTATTAGTAAATAAAATTTACTCGTAAAAAAATAAACCCGTCTCAACGCTTTGAGACGAGTAAGTTTACCCGCGGTACCACTCAAATTGTGCTTTCGCACCACTTTAGAGTCTATCAACTCCTATGCACTGACGTAGCATACACGAAAAAGTTCTACTAGCCGAATTTGGTTTTCTTCTTTTTGGCTACGAAGTTACATAATACTGGCCTTTATAACGGCTTGCACCCTACCCGTCTCTCTAATAAATAAAGGTTTTCAGCATTAACTCTTCTACAAGCGCCTCTCTATTTTTTACAATTTTAACATTTATAATTGCTTTTGTCAATCGTTTTGCGCACGATTTTAGTCTATTTACTTGGTTTTTCTACGGACATTGTTAAAACTTCTATAACCACTACCTTTATTAAAAAGGCTAGCGCCGAAATTAGCGCTATTTTAAGCCCTAGCACTATTCCGCCAACAACCACTATTAGTATATCCGAAATAAAAAGTGCTTTTCCCAGTTGAATTTCTTTATATTTATTGATAATAAGCGCAATAACGTCTGTTCCGCCCGAACTTGCCGAAAGCCTAAACAGCCCCGCACTTGCCACTGCCACGATAAACGCGCCTATCGCGCTTGATAAAACGGCATTTTTTATAAGTGGCAAAAAACCAACGCAATATTTTTCTAAAACGGCACATAAAACGGCAACGACAACCGTGCCAACAAGCGTTTTTACGCCCATGCTTTTGCCTAATAAAACAAAGGCTAAAACTAACAAAGATAGGTTTATAATTAGCATAATAAAGGCTGGCGAACTGCCGAAAATTGCTGATATTATTACCGAAACCCCACCCGTTCCGCCTAGCATTGTGTTATGTGGAAAAACGAAAAAAGTTAGCCCCACCGAGTAAAGCACGGAAAAAAGAACTATTAGCGAATATTCTTTGATTATTAGGGCGATGGTATGGTTCATTTTTAATCTCTTTCGGTTTATTTTTTTATTTTTTCACATTATAAATATATATGAAATTTAAAAGTAAAATAATACTTTGCGTAATTATAGCACTGTTGCTGTTAAACTGTCAAGCGCTTTTCCTAACGCGCGCGAAAGACAAACCCAGTCTAAAAATAGATAACGCCGAAAGTGTTTTTGCGCCCATTACGAGTGAATACGATTTTTGTTTGCGCGCTAAATTTTACACGACCTATTATGCTTCTTCTAGCGAACGAATTAGCAACATCAAACGCGCTTCTAATAGCATAAACGATACTTTTTTAGATGCAAACGAAGAATTTTCGTTTAACCAAGTGGTTGGCGAAAGAACTGAAAAAAACGGATACCTCAGCGCGAAGATTATATCTTACGGCAAGTTCGTAGAAGGGGTTGGTGGTGGTGTTTGCCAAGTTTCTACTACCCTTTATAACGCCGTTCTGCTTGCGGGATTAACGGTAACTGAAAGCCACCCGCACAGCCTTGCGGTTAGTTATATAGCCCCCTCGTTCGACGCAATGGTTAGTTTCGGTTACGCCGATTTAAAATTCGTTAACGACACAGGCTTTCCTATCGTGATTAAAACACAGACAAACGACTATATGCTAACCATTAGTATTTTTGGGCAAAAGATGAGCGAACGCTATGCGCGCCAAAGCACGATTACAGGCGAATTACCCGCCCCACCCGAAGAAACAATTTTCGATGAAGAAAACCTTTACCCCGAACTAGACGTGGGCGAACGGAAGGTGATTTGTTATAGCAAAAAAGGGCTCACTAGCGAAGGTGCGCTTATAAAACTTATAAACGGCAAACCCGTTTCAGTTAAAACTATTCGAAAAGACGTTTACCGTGGCTTAAAGGGGCTTATCGTTATGAAAAAACCCGCTAATGATATTACCTATCAAACTGTTTTCGGTATTGATTAGCCGTTTTGCCCGTAAGACTTTTAAATTTTTGGCAAAAATACGATATGCCCGAAAAACCACACTTTTCGGAAATTT
>JAZLBC010000004.1:0-6873 GCA_045613505.1 Christensenellaceae bacterium | reverse complement strand
CAAACCTTATTCAAACCCGCACTATGGCTAACGTTACGCAAAACTTTTTGCACCAAGTTAGAAAAGGTCTATTCAACAACATGCAATCGTTGCCTATTAGATATTTTGATAGCCATTTGACGGGCGATATTATGAGTTCTTTTACAAACGATACCGACTCAATAAGGCAATTAGTTTCGCAAAGTATCCCTAGCCTTTACTCTGCCCTAATAAGCGTAACAACCCTTTTGGTTATTATGTTGACTTCAAGTTTGTGGTTAACTTTGGTTATGTTTGCTGGCGTTATCGCTATGTTTATGGTTACAAAAATCGTAGGCGGTAACAGCGCAAAATACTTTGTTAAACAACAAATTTCGCTCGGTAAAGAAGAAGGCTATATTCAAGAAATGATTCAAGGTCAAAAAGTAGTTAAGGTTTTCTGCCACGAAGAAGAAAGCAAACAACTTTTTGATGAAAAAAATGACCAACTCTGCCACGACGCAACTAGCGCGCATACTTTCGCTAATATTTTAATGCCGATTATGGGCAATCTTGGAAATATTTTATACGTTCTTCTTGCCTTTATCGGCGGTCTTTTGTTGGCTCTCGGTATCAAAAACGTTACGATTACGGGTAAAGTTGAAGATACGGCAACCTTCCTTTTAACGATTATTGCCTTCTTGCCGATAAGTAAACAATTTACAGGCAACATAAATCAAGCGTCAATGCAAATTAACTCTATCGTAATGGGGCTTGCCGGCGCATCAAGAATTTTTGATATTATTGACGAACAACCCGAATCAGATGATGGCTACGTTACATTGGTTCGTTGCAAAATTGAAGAAGACGGCACTATTACGGAATGCGCGGAGCGCACGGGTCATTGGGCGTGGAAACACCCACACAAGGCAGACGGCACTATTACCTACACCGAACTTAAAGGCGATATTCAAATGTTTAACGTAGACTTTGGCTACAACCCTGAAAAAATCGTTCTTAAAGACGTTTCTCTTTACGCGCACCCCGGTCAAAAAATTGCGTTCGTTGGGTCTACTGGCGCTGGCAAAACTACTATAACCAACCTTATCAACCGTTTTTACGATATTGCAGACGGCAAGATTAGATACGACGGAATCAACATAAACAAGATTAAAAAGGCTGATTTAAGGCGTTCTCTTGGCATAGTTTTACAAGACACTAACTTGTTCACGGGAACGGTTATGGAAAACATACGTTACGGCAGACTAGACGCCACTGACGAAGAATGTATCGAAGCGGCTAAACTTGCTTACGCGCACGATTTTATTATGCGTCTTCCAGATGGTTACAACACTATGCTTACGGCAGACGGCGCTAACCTATCGCAAGGTCAAAGGCAACTACTTTCTATTGCGCGCGCTGCTGTTAAAAACGCGCCCGTTATGATTCTAGACGAAGCGACTTCTTCTATTGATACCAGAACCGAACTTCTTGTTCAAAAAGGCACGAATAGGCTTATGGAAGGCAGAACTGTTTTCGTTATCGCGCATAGACTTTCTACCATACAGAATTCCGACGTTATTATGGTGCTTGAACACGGCGAGATTATCGAACGCGGTTCGCACGAAGAACTTATTGCTAAAAAAGGAAAATATTATCAACTTTATACTGGTATGTTTGAGTTGGAGTAAACGATGAAATGTGATATTTGCCCAAATAAATGTGGCGTTGATAGAACGAATAATTTAGGATTTTGCAATGCGAATAATAATTTGCGCATTGCAAAATTTTATTTACATAAGTTTGAAGAGCCATGCGTTTCGGGCGAAAACGGGTCTGGTACGATATTTTTTACAGGGTGTTCGCTTAAATGCGTGTTCTGCCAAAACTACGAACTTTCTAGAAACGAACGCGGAAAGGATATTAGCGTTTTAGAACTCGTTGATATTTTTAAGGCGCTAGAAGATTTGGGCGCGCACAACATCAACCTAGTTACCCCCACCCATTACTTTTTAGAGATTAAAAAGGCACTAGATATTTATAGGCCTAAAATTCCTATCGTTTATAACACGCACTCCTACGAAAATCTAGAAATGCTTAAAGTGGTTAACGATTACGTAGACGTGTATCTTGCCGACGTTAAATTTTTTTCGCCCAAAGTTTCTTTTAGATACACCGGTAAAGCCGATTATTTTGACGTGGCAAAGCTTGCAATAGAGTTCATGATAGATTCAAAGCCCTTGAAATTTGACGGCAATTTGATAAAATCTGGCGTTATAGTTAGACATTTAGTTCTTCCGCAAAACGTTAGCGACACTAAAAGCATTTTAGACTGGTTTGCGCCTTTTAAGGATAAAGCGTATTTTAGTTTAATGAGTCAATACACGCCGTTTGGCGATATAAAAAAATTCCCCGAACTAAACAGAAAACTAACCAAAAGAGAATACAGCGCGGTGCTAGAATACGCCAACGCGCTTGATATAACTAACTTGTATTTTCAAAACGATAAAAGCGCCAGCACAGAATACATACCGTCTTGGGATTACTGATTAAATATTTGGTAAAGAAAAAACCGAACGAAAGCCGTTCGGTTTTTTTGATTTTTATTTTATATTGTAAAAAGCGTAGAGAATTTACTAAATAATGGTTTCACGGTGAAAAATCTATCGAATAATCTGCCCATTAGCGCGATTATCGGGCCGTTTATAAAGGTTAGAATTATCGTGCCAAAGTTTATGCCTACAAAGCCCTTAAAAAACGCCAAACTAAGTATTAGGCTAACTGATAAAAAGCAAATATCGGTTATAGTTTTAAATTTTGCGCGGTTTAGTTTATACACGTTTGTTACCCCAACCACGAAAAAATCTACTACTTGCGGAAACAAATAAGTTCTAAAACATAGCGCAATAGAAAAGGCAGTTAAAATTTCGCCAACGGCAAAGTAAACTATTCTAAGCCACAATTCAAAACTGCCCGGCGCTGTAACGCTTGGGTTAAACGCTGGAATTATAAGCCTAAAAAGGTCTAGGCAAAGCCCGTATATAACGCAAGTTAAAAATGCAAAAAGATAGGTTACCTTAAACTTTTTTACAATAATGCAAAACGCTATAAAAAGCACGCCTTGAATAAGGTATTCGGCTTGCCCAAAGGTTATAAAGCCTAGTTTTTGGCTTAATATGTATGCAGGCGCAACTATCATTGATACACCAAAATCTGCGCTTGCAAGCATAGCAACGCTAAACGCTAATATTATTATTGATAGCAAATATATTATTTCGCTGTGTATGGTTATTTTTTTCATTAGTATCCTTTAATAGTAAAAACCCGAAAAATTTCGGGTTTACTTTTTTATAATTCTTTTATATTTAGAACTTTATATTGTTTACGACGTGGGTTTTCTTTTTTAGAAATATCCTTTTTGCCAAATATACTTTTTCTGTATTTAATTAGTATTACGCCCACTATGATTAGCAGAACTAAAACGGCAAGCAGAATAAGAACTAGGTCGGAAAACGTATACCCTTTAACGCTTTCCCACATTATAACAACCCTTTCGTTTGCTTCGTTATCGTAGCAGTTCATAACTACGCACCTTGCAATGATATCTTCGGTTGGATATTGCGCAGAAAATTGCCTGCCCAAAGTGTCGGTATAAACTATCCACTCGCCTTCGCCGAAGAAATATCCCAAATCCACCTTGAACAACTCGGTTTCTTCTATTTCTAGGTCGCCGTTATCGTTTATATAAGAAACGTTTGCAAAATATCCGTCTTGGTCGTTTCCGCTGATGAAATTTGCGCCTAACGCGTCTTGGTCGTTAACGTAAACGTATTCGTAAACTTTGTTTTGGTTGTCAACTTCGTAATACTCAGCATCTTCTTCGGATAGTTCTTCGTATTCGCTAAAAGTTAGTTCGCTTTCAACAAGAGTGCAAGCGCCGTACCAGTCTACGCAAACGTCGTCGAACACTTCTTGCCCGCCAACGCCACTAGTGTAGCCAATATAGTTCATGTTTCTAACTACCACTTCTGGTCTAGACATAAACTCGATAAACTCTTTGGCAAGTTCTACGTTTTTAGAACTTTTTGGAACGCACCAACCGTCGAACCAAACGTTAGAGCCTTCTTCCGGAACGCTATAATATAGTTCTACGCCTTGTGTTTCGGCTTCGTCCATAGCGTAAACGGCGTCGCCACTCCACGCGAAGTTAATATTTATTTTACCGCTTGCTACGTCGTTTTTACCGCTGTCAACTTCAAAGCCGTAGATGTTGCTCTTTAATTCTTTAAGTTTATTGCCAACTTCGTTTATCGTGTCGATACTAGTATCGTTAAATATTCTTGAAAGTTCTTTTTGATAATACGCTAAATCGCCGTCGCTAGCAAATTTTGCTGAAAGCGCGTCTAATTCTGCCTTTTTGGTGTATGCAATTCCCATAAAATATGAGTCGCGAATACTATCTTTTATGGTCGATTGGTTTTTATACTCTGGTTGCCATAAACTTTCCCAACTGGTTAAATCTTCGTGCGAAACGTATTCGGGATTGTAAGTTAACCCTAGCGTGCCCCACATATAGCAAGTAGCGTAGTCGGATAATTTATCCTTTCCGTCGTTCCAAGTAATGCCTTCGAAAGTATCTTTTATATACGGCGAAACGTAAGTATTGTAAGTTCCGTCTTCTTCTAGGCTGATTTTTTGTAGCATACCTTCTCTTGCCATTTTTTCTATCATATAATCTGACGGGCAGATAAGGTCGTAGCGGTCGGGCGTGATGATTATGTCGTTATAAAGATTTTCTAGCGTGCCGAAAGTAGAATATCTTATTTCGCAATTAAATTCTTCTTTAAACTCTAAAAGTAAATCTTTATCTATATAGTCTTCGCAGTTGCAAATACTTAGCACTGCGCCGTTATAATCTTTGGTTTCTGCGCTAGCGATAGCAGTTGGAACTGCGCCTAAAACCACCGAAAAAGCAAGGGCTAAACAAGCGATAAGTGAAATTATTTTTTTCATCTTGCACCCCCTTTTGCCTTTTTATCTGCCCTAACGTTCATTACGATAACAACTATTATCATTATAACGAATATCACGGTAGACAACGCCCTTAGTGCAGGCAGTTCTGATTTGGCTTGGTTTTTAACAGCGTTATAAACGTATGTACTAATCGTGTCGAAAGTTTCGGGTTTAGTGAACACGGTTACGATATAATCGTCTAACGAAAGTGTTATTGCTAGCATAAAGCCAGAAAAAATCCCAGGCAAAATTTCTGGCAAAATCACTTTGAATAAGGCTTGCATTGGGTTCGCGCCAAGGTCTAGCGCGGCTTCGTATAAAGAGCCGTCCATTTGCTTGAGTTTAGGCATAACCGATAACACTACGAAAGGCGTGCAAAGCGTCATATGCCCTACAACTAACGAGAAATACGTTTTTCCGTAAGAAATAAGCGAAAATATTAGTGCAAGTGAGATTGCCGTTACTATTTCGGCGTTTATAACGCTTATGTTTGATAAGCCTTTAACCGTTCTACCTAGTCTGCCACGGCTATAAAACAAACCGATTGCGCCAAGACTGCCCAGTATGGTTGATAAAACGGCTGAAAGTAGCGCAAGAGAAATGGTGTTTACTAGCATTTGCCTAATACGTTCTTCTTTAAATAGTCTTGCGTAAAGATTTAGGCTAAAACCATTCCAGTTACCGATAATCGTTGCGTCGGTAAAACTATAAACTACTAATACGAGAATTGGCACGTAGATAAACGCAAGAACTAAAAAGATAAAAAATATTGAGAGAAACTTTTTCATTAGATTATATTCCCCCTTTCTCTTGAATCGTTTTTAAATTCGCCCGATAATAGCATCGTTACAAACATTATTACTAGCATCACTATTGCGATAGCCGAGCCTGCGTTCCAGTTTGCGCCCGTGCCGAATTGTTCTTCTATTAGTTTACCGATTATAGAAATTTTACCACTGCCAAAAGTATCGCTTATAACGTAGGCGGATAAAGACGGCAAAAATACCATCGTGATACCGCTAAGTATTCCCGGAACTGATAGTGGAAGCGTTATTTTTAAGAACGTTTGGCGTTTGGTTGCGCCTAGGTCGAAAGATGCTTCAAGAAGGCTTTGGTCTTGTTTAATAAGTGTGGTGTATAAAGGCAAAATCATAAACGGCAAATAGTCGTAAACCATACCCAAAATGGTGTTAAAAAAGTTGAAAAAATCATTTTTAGCAAAAACACCGAATAATGATAACACTTCTTTAAGCGCCATTGCGCGAAGAACAAAGTTTATCCACATAGGCATTATAAATAAAAGTAGCAGTATGGTGCGTTTACCCGTTTTGATTCTAGATAAAATATACGCCACCGGATAGCCTATAAGCAAACATATAATAGTTGTAATTCCACTGACAAAAAAACTTATAAATAGCGTTGAAAGCGACGTTCTGTTAGTGAAAAAATCGGTAAAGTTAGAAAGTGTAAAACTGCCCGTTTTTGAAGTGAACGCGTAAAACAATATCAAAAACAACGGCAACACTATAAACAATATTAGAAAAACGGAGTAAGGAATACATAGATTTTTACGCGAAAAGCCTAGCCCTTTTTTTGAATAGTCCGCTTTTCTTATCTCGCTTTTAGAGATAACTTTGGCGTTGTTCATCGTTTAATCTCCTCGTTAAGCGATAGTTTGATTTTCTCTGGCTTAATAATTACGCTAACGCTATCGTTTTCGTTCCAAGTATCTTCGGTATCGAATACGAAATCTTCTTCGTTTTCATCAGTACGAACGATTAATTGATAGTGGTCGCCTTTATAAATCATAGAAACGATATTACCTATTGCCCCACCCACGTCTTGATCGTCGCTTATTTCTATTTGGTCTGGCTTAACTTCTACGTTTACGTCAACGTCGGT
>JAZLBC010000003.1:0-145702 GCA_045613505.1 Christensenellaceae bacterium | reverse complement strand
GCTAGTGCAAAACCAACAACCATCGGAACAACCGTCATAAGAGCGCCACCAAGCAAGCCCCAAACAACGATTGCGCCACCATATTTAGAAACTTGTTCTACAAGCGATACTCCGCCGTGGAAACCTGCGCCTAGTAAAAAGAACATAAGCCCGAATTCTTTTAACACTTTAAGTGTGTTTTCGGGAATTTTAAGCGAAAGTTTGCCAAGTCTACCAAAATGCCCGAATAGTAAACAGCCGATTAAAACGCCACCGGTAGTTCCCAGTGAGAAACAAGGTCCGTCGAACCCCTTGCCCGATAGCGGTATGGTTATCGAGCCAAGAAGTAGCCCGAACACTACGGCAAGCGCAAACGCAGTTAGACCAAACGGATCGGCAAAGAAAACCTTTTTGTCGTCGGCCTTTTTTTCTTCGCTTTCTACTCTTAAAAACTCGCGTTCTTTTTGCATGTCTGCTTTTAATAGTTTTGGAAGAATTTGAACGAACAACACAACGCCAACAACGCCAAACGGATACGCGATAGCGTGGCCTAGCGTGATTAACGCTTCAAGGTCGCCTTGGTTAGTAGCGCCAACCACAGCATCTTTTGCTGCGGAAAAGCCTGGTGTTGAAGTTAGCGCACCAGACAATACGCCAGACCAGAATTCCGAGCCGTAGTCGGTAAGAAGTATGCACGCTACGGTAACGATAGTTCCGCTTAAAATAATTATAATGCCTAAAAGAATATAGGTCTTAAAATTCTTTTTAAGGTTCTTAAAAAAGTTTGGCCCTGCGATAAAACCAACCGCGCCAACGAATAGTATTAAGCCGATATTTTGGAACGGGCCTTTGAAAGTTGAAACGATAGCGTCTTTTTCACTTTCTACGTGGAACGCGCCAAGTAGCGGTACGTCGCCAAAATCTAGCGTGGTTAAAAAGCCAACTAATATTGCCACTAAAAACACGCCCGCAGTTCCTAGGCTAACGCCCTTTATATCGATTGCACCAAGCAAATATCCCAGCGTGATGATAATAAAAGCCGTTGCAAATAGCACGAACGTACTGCCAAAATTAAAGGTGTTTTCCGCCCCACCAACTACTAGGTTATAAACAGTCCAACCGATAACGGCAACCGCTAAAACTAGCCCTATTGTAAGCCATAATTTTTTTAGGCTTTTTTTGTTTTCATTTATCATTTTTTGCCTCTAATTACATATCTTTTCTAGCGTATTTAGGAAGAATTTGCGGAGAAAGTTTTTTAGGCGTTAATCCTGCTTTAATAAGTTCTTCGTTAAATTCTTTAACGTGGTTTAAGTTCATTTCTTTAACAACGGTGGTCTTTGCTTTAAGAGAAGCGTTCCTGCCGGCGTTTCTACCGAACACGATAATATCTAAAAGCGAGTTGCCCATTAGTCTGTTTCTGCCGTGTATGCCCCCTACTGCTTCGCCTGCGACGAATAGGTTAGGCACGGTGCTTTCGCCGTTTGCAGAAATATCTATACCACCGTTTTGATAGTGCAAGGTTGGGTAAACTAAAATAGGTTCTTTTCTAATATCAATGCCGTATTTAATAAACATACGAAGCATTGCGGGAATACGTTTTTCGATAGTGCCTTCGCCACCGATAATATCTATCATAGGCGTGTCTAGCCAAACGCCAGTGCCGTCGGTAGTTTTTATGCCGTTATCGCGCTTGTTGCACTCTCTAATAATGGTAGACGCAGTTACGTCGCGCGTTTCTAGTGAATAAACGAACGCTTCGCCGTCTTTATTAACGAGTTGCGCGCCAAGAGAACGCACTTTTTCGGTAACTAGCGCACCAAAGATTTGGGTTGGCTCTGCAACGCCCGTTGGGTGATATTGCAAAGTATCTTGATAAAGTAGTTTTGCGCCTGCGCGGTATGCAAGAACAAGTCCGTCTGCCGTTGCGCCGTAGTGGTTAGAAGTTGGGAAACCTTGATAGTGTAGTCTGCCTGCGCCACCCGTTGCAATAATAACGGTTTTTGCTTTGGCGATTAAAATTTCGCCGGTTTCCATGTTAAGTAGAACTGCGCCACACGCTTTGCCTTCTGCGTCTTTAATTATTTCGATTGCAGAAGTAAAATCTACTACTGGAATTTTGCGGTTTAGAACTTCGTCGCGAAGCGTTCTCATTATTTCTGCACCCGAATAGTCTTTACAAGCGTGCATACGCTTTCTAGAAGTTCCGCCACCGTGCGTGGTTATCATTTCGCCGTTTTCGTCTTTATCGAACATAACGCCAAGTTCGTTAAGCCATTTAATACAGTCTGGCGCGTCGTTTACTAGTTTATAAAGTAGTTCTGGCTTTGCAGCGAAGTGCCCGCCACCAAAAGCGTCTAGATAGTGGATTGCAGGGCTATCGTTTTCTTTGTCTGCCGCTTGAATACCACCTTCTGCCATCATAGTGTTAGCGTCGCCTATGCGAAGTTTAGTAACAATCATAACGTTTGCGCCGTTAGCGTGTGCCGTTACAGCCGCAGAAGAACCTGCGCCACCGCCACCGATAACTAAAACGTCTACGTCGTAATCGGGTTTAGAAAGGTCTAAATCAAGGTCTAGCACTCTTGATTTGCCTTGCAAAAGGTCTGCTAGTTCGTGCAATACTTTTTCGCCCTTGTTTTTACCAACTTTAAGTAGTTCGTAAGCGCTATCGATATAGTCGGGGTGATTTTCTTTAAGAACGGCGTTCTTTTCTTCGGCAGTCATACGAGGGAAAAGTTTTTTAAGCCTTTCAGCCCTAGTTGCTTCTACCTTTTTTATTGAATTTAATTGTTCTTCGGTGTATTTATACATTGTTTGCCCCCTTACTTTTCGATTTCACGATTATTGTAAAGTTCTTTGAGTTCTTCGATAGGCTTTTTCATAATGTTTTCGATTAGTTCGGCGTAAACCCCGTCTTCGATTTCTTGAACTTTTTTGGTTAAGTGTTTAGATTCTGGCGCGATATATTTGCCGTAAAGCCTTCTAGCAAGTTCGGCAACTTGTGGATGAGAAATCCCCGCTGGGCAACGCGCAGAACATACACCGCACATTACGCAGTCGAAACTTTCGTCTGCACATTTTTTATATTCGCCACGTTGCGCGTAAGCAATATATTGCATTACGTTTAAGCCTTGCGTGCAACTCTTCGTGCAAGCGTTACAGCCAACGCAAGAATAAATTTCTGGGTATAGTTGCATCATTATTTGTTCGGTTGGTTTTACCTTTTCGATATCGTAAACTTTCTTTACTAATGGAAAGAAAGGAAGTGTTGCAACGAACATGCCTTCTTCTACTTGTTGTTGGCACGCAAGACAAGTTTTTAGTTCTTGCTGACCTTGAATACGATAAATGGTAGCGCACGCACCGCAAAAGCCGTTTCTGCAACCGCAACCACGCACTAATTCGTAGCCTGCGTATTCCATAGCCTTCATTATGGTTAGGCTTTCTGGAACTTGGTATTTCTTACCGAAAAAATATACGTTTACTTTGTTTTCCATAATAATTTCTCCTAAACTTAGGTGTAATTTTTAGTTTAATACTCTGGTGGCAGTTCGTCTATTTCGTCCATTCTAAATACTGGCCCGTCTTTACAAACGAATTTGTTACCCACGTTGCATCTTCCGCATTTACCGATACCGCATTTCATTCTAAGTTCTAGCGTGGTGTAAACGCGCTCTTTCTTAAAGCCTAGTTCTAATAGGCCTTGAAGCGTAAACTTAATCATAATCGGTGGTCCGCATAAAACAGCCGTCATGTTGCTATCAAGCCCCAAGCCTTTAACGAACGCCGGAACGAAACCAACGTGCCCTTCCCACTCTGGATCTGGGTTGTCTATCGTTAAATGCACGTTAAAGTTAGGTTCTTTTTCCCATTCGTTTCTAATTTCTTCTATATCAACAAGGTCTTCTTTACTTCTTGCGCCGTAAACCACGGTAACTTTGCCGTAGTTGCTACGATTATCTCTAACGTAGTTTATAACGCTACGAAGTGGCGCTAAGCCGATACCACCTGCTATAAATAGTAGGTCTTTGCCTAAAAAGTCGCCTTCTACCGGAAAGTTCTTGCCGTATGGGCCACGAACGGTAATTTTACTGCCCACTTCTAAGGCGTGTAAAATTTCAGTAAGGCAACCACATTTCTTTATAGAAAATTCCATAAACTCTTTATTCGTTGGCGAAGACGTGATAGAAAACATTGCTTCGCTAACGCCCGGAACTGATACCATTGCACATTGACCAGGCAAGTGTTCAAAGAGTTTTTTGCCGTCTAACCCAACTACTCTAAAAGTTTTTACGTCGGGCGTGTCTTTTCTAATATCGGTTATAACGCCGATTTTAGGAATTAGATTTTCGATGTTCATTGTTCTTCCCCCAAAGCAAGTATTACTTTAATAATGTTAAGGTTTTGCGGGCATTTATTAACGCATCTTCCGCACCCCACACAAGAGAATGTACCACCGTATTGCGATGGATAGTAAACTAACTTGTGCATAAACCTTTGGCGATAACGTTGTAGTTGCGTCGTTCTATTGTTGCCGTGCGCCATTAAAGTAAAGTCTGAATACATACAAGAATCCCAACACCTGCAACGCATTATTCCGTCTTTTGCCTTTACGTCGCGGATATCAAAGCATTGACAAGTTGGGCAAACGAACGTGCAAGTTCCACAGCCTAGGCAGGCTTCTGATAAACTTTGCCATTTTGGCGAATTGAATAGTTCGTTTAATTTTTCTTCCTTAAAGTTTTCTAGATTTAACTTATTATATGGCAACTTTTCTATAATACTTTTTATGTTGCTCTTTATGTTTTCTACTTCTTTTTCTGCACCGTCGGTAGTTAAATCCTTAAATAGTTCGAAAACTTTTTCGCCCTTTTTAGTGTTAACCGAAAAATATGCGTAGTCTTTATCGGTATATAGTGTTATATCGCCTTTTGGTGCGCTAGCGTCTATACCGAAAGCCGAACAAAAACAACTTTCTTCTGGTCTAGAACAAGCGTGGGTAATTATTATCCCTGCTTCTCTGCGCGCTTTATAATACGTATCAACGGGTTCTTGCAAGAACACGTTGTCTAAAATATCGAAAGATTTAAGGTCGCACGCTCTAACGCCGAATATTACGAAAGGCTTAACTTCTTTTCTAACGTCTACTATTTCGATATTGTCCTTAGAAGTCTTAAAGCCCATCAAATTTTCGTAGGTAGGAAAGAAAAAGTCTTTTGCGCTTTTTACGGTTTTAAGAGTATCTATGCTAACTTCTGCGCCCGCTATGTATTTGCCGTAGTTAACTTCGCCAGCCTTTTTTATAGGCATAAATAGGTCGAACGCCTCTGCAATTCTTTGATAAATTAGGTCTAAATTTTTTCTTTCAGTTTTAAACATTTTATTTAGCCCCCTTTACTGCATCGGTTGGTTCGATATCTTTTTCGGTGAAAGTAGTTAGTGGCGTTCTGCCTTCGCTAGTTTCTCCCGCATTAAATTCGCCGTAAAATTCGTTGTAGTCTTTAATGAACTTTCTATTAAGTAGATGAAGTGGTATTCTTTGTGGGCACACTCTACTACACTCGCCACAATCGGTACATCTACCAGAAACGTGGAACGCACGAATAATGTGGAAAGTTTGTTCTTCAAACGTATCGCCGTTTACTTTTGCCGAAACACCCGAATTGTTGTTATCAAACACGCACTTAACGCACGAACATGCTGGGCAAACGTTTCTGCAAGCGTTGCAACGAATACATTTTGATAGTTGGTCGCGCCAGAAGTTAAACCTTTCTTCTTCGGTCATTTCTTCTAGTTCTTTAACGCCGTTAAATCTATCACTAGGGGTAAACTTGGTGTCGGTAACCACGATTTTTTCATCAAAAATCTTGTGGTCTTTGCCCTTGCAACATAAGCATCTTTCAAGCACAACGTCTTGCTTATCGAACTCGAATTCGCCGTATAGCGTTTTTATAAGCACTTTGTCTTCGTTTTCGGTTACTTCTAAAATTCCGTCTGCGCCTTTATCGCGCATTTTATAAATATCTAGTTTGCCGTTGCACTCTACGCCTATCACGTAAACGTTTTCGCGCTTAATTCTGTGTTCTTTTAAGAGTTGATTAAAACTATAACTATCGCAAGGCTTAATAAACACTGCCGAAACGCCTTCTTTCTTGCTAATTTCTATCATATATTTAGAAAGATTTGCACCGCAAAAGCCATTGTATACGAAATCCTTGAGTTCTTCTTCGGTGGTAAAGGTTGCAGGGGTCGGGTCGAAATAAAATTCGCCTTTCTTCCAGCCCACAACTCTCGCTACTTTTTTAGAAGATAAAAGTTCTTTTGCTTTTTCTATCATTAAAGATTGAATATCAGCCATTATTCTATCTCCTTTTTAATTCTTAAATCGGTTAGTTTCTTGTTTTCGCCAAGTTCGGTTATCGTTTTAACAAAATCGTTCATAACGCTAGAAAATTTTGCGCCTTCCGCAGCCGAAACCCACTCTACTCTCGTGCGCTCTTTTTCAATTCCTAAATAGTTTAAGAAGTTAAAAAGCAGCGCCATTCTTCTTCTAGTATAGTAGTTGCCGGTAACGTAGTGGCAATCGCCTGGGTGGCAACCGCAAAGTATAACCCCGTCTGCACCTTGTTGAAAGGCTTTTAGTATAAAGGTTGGGTTTACCCTACAAGAACATGGCACTCTTATAATCTTTACGTTAGCAGGGTAAGTAAGTCTTGCAGAGCCTGCAAGGTCTGCGCCGGCGTAAGAACACCAGTTGCAACAAAAAGCAACTATATTCGGCTTGTAATCTTTGTTTATCTCTTGCATATCTCTTCAACCTCCGATAAGATTTGTTTTGAAGAAAAGCCTTGTAAATCCATTGCGCCAGAAGGGCAAGTTACCGTACAAGCGCCACAGCCTTGGCATACCGCAGGGTTAACGCTTGCAACGCGCCTAACTTCCGTTCTGCCACCGCCAAGCCTAAACTCTTTATCAATATAGGTAATAGCACCGTAAGCGCAAACGTTAGCGCAGTTCGAACAGCCGTTACACATAGTTTCGTTTGCCATAGCAACGCAAGGGTTGGTGCTTAGGTGGTTTTTAACAAGTAAGCCTATAACTTTTGCCGCACAAGCCGATGCTTGCGAAACGGTTTCAGGGATATCCTTAGGGCCTTGGCACACACCACAGAGGAACACGCCTGCCGTTGGGCTTTCTACTGGGCGAAGTTTTGGGTGCGATTCGTTTAAGAAGTTGTTTGTATCAATACTAGCGGTAAGTAGGGTTGCAATCTTTCTAACAGATGGTTCTGGCTCGATTGCAGTTGCTAATACTACTAGGTCTGACGGAATAACGATTTGTTCGTTATTAAGTAGGTCGGAACCTTGAACCATAAGCGTGCCGTTTTCGTTGTAAATTTTGCCGACCATACCTTTTATATAGTTAACGCCGTATTGTTCTACTGCTCTACGGTAAAATTCGTCATAGTTCTTGCCCGGCGTTCTAACATCTATATAGAAAACGTTAACTTTGGTGTCTGGGTATTTTTCTCGTATAAGCATAGCGTGTTTAGCGGTATACATACAGCAAATTTTAGAGCAGTATGGTTTACCGCAACCAGAAACGTCTCTGCTCCCAACGCATTGAATAAAGGTTATGGTTTTTGGGTGCGCGTTATCAGACGGGCGAAGTAACACGCCGTTCGTTGGCCCAGCAGCGTTCATTAGCCTTTCTAGTTCTAACGAAGTGATAACGTCTTTATTGTCGCTATAACCATATTCGTTAAACGCGTCTATGTTAATAGGTCTAAAACCCGTTGCAACTACGATTGCACCGTATTCGCGCTCGATAAACTCGTCTTTCATGTCGTAGTTAATTGCGCCCGCGCCACAGAATTTTTGGCAAATACCACACTTGCCCGTTTTTAGTTTAATACATTGATCTGGGTCGATAACGGCAACGTTTGGTATCGCTTGCGCGAACGGAATATAGATAGCCGTTCTGGTGTTTAAGTTCATATTAAATTCGTTAAGACCTTTTTTAGACGGGCATTTTTCCATACAGATTTTGCAACCCGTGCACTTAGTTTCATCAACGAATCTTGCTTTTTTCTTTATTTTTACCTTAAAGTTACCCACGTAGCCTTTAACTTCTTCTACTTCTGAATAACTTAAAATGTCGATATTTTCGTTTTGCGCGCAGTCAACCATTTTCGGCGTTAAAATACACGCAGAACAGTCTAGCGTTGGGAACGTTTTATCGATTTGCGCCATACGCCCGCCGATAGTAGCGTTCTTTTCAACGATATCTACCTTAAATCCGGCTTCTGCTATATCTAGTGCTGCTTGAATACCTGCAATACCGCCACCTATTACTAGCGCCCTTTTAACAACTGGGCTTTTGCCGGCGAACAGCGGTGCGTTTAGCCTTACTTTTGCAATAGCAGTTCTAACGAGTATAAGTGCTTTTTCGGTGCCTTCTTCTTTGTCTTTATGTATCCAAGAACAATGCTCTCTAATATTTGCAACTTCTACCATATAAGGATTTAGCCCAGCAGACTCTGCTGCGCGACGGAAAGTTGCTTCGTGCATTCTTGGTGAACAAGAACCGATTACCACGCCCGTTAAATTGTGTTCTTTAATAGCCTTTTTAATTAACGCTTGTCCGTTTTCCGAACACATATATTGGTAATTTTCCGCGTAAACAACGTTAGGTTCACACTTGATTAGTTCGCTTAATTTTTCAACGTCTACCGTTTGTGCGATATTAGAACCACACCAACATATAAACACGCCTATTCTTTGCATAATTTTTTCTACCTTTCGTGATATAATTTACTGATTTATTTATTGTATTTTCTATATGCGCTAACAAGTAATTGTTGCGGTACGTTTTCGTCTATAATCGGCGGGATATCTTCTGCCTTTATTCCGTTTTTGCCTTGCTCTCTCGTAACGGTCGTTCTAACCGCTTCGATAACGTTTGCAGGTGCAACTGCTCTTGGGCAACGCTCTACGCACGCCATACAAGTTAAGCAGTTCCATATCGCCTTGCTTTCCATAAGTTTTTCTACGTTTCCCGAAACGAGATAACTTACGAATTGATGTGGCTTTATATCCATATCGTTAAACGCTGGGCATCTGCCTGAACATTTACCGCATTTCATACACTTAACCACGTCGGTTGCGGATATTTCTTTTAAATGATTTATTAAGTCTATTTTATCCATTATTTAACCCCCAACGCTTCTGCAAGTAGTTCGGTAAAATACTTAACAGGCAAAATTCCGTTGCCGTTTTCGTTTAAGTTATATAAGCATAGCGGACATGCTGTTATAATCTCTTCTGCGCCTTTATCTTTTGCGCTTTCTAAAACCATTTGACTGCGCTTTTTAGCAAGTTCTTTGTTCTTTATCCCAACGTACGCCCCACAACACTCGTTTCTCATAGCGTATTTAACGGGCGTTCCACCAAGGCAAGAAATAAAATCTTCTATAATGGTGGGGTTTTCGGGATTGTCAAACGCCAAAACACCGCTTGGGCGAAGAAGTAAACAGCCGTAGTATGCACCGATTTTTCTATTTAGTGGGTTTACTACTGCCTTTTTGATGTTTTCAAACCCGATTTCGTTTTTAAGCATTTCTAGGTAATGCAACACTTCGGTTTCGCCGTTATATCTTTCGTCTAGCCCTAAATAGTTGTTCGCCTTAAAATTGATATTTTGGTCGTTCTTCATATCGTCGTTAACGCGCTTGATAACGTTGTGGCAAGCAGAACATAAAGTTAAAAGTTTACCGCCGCGGCGTTTAGCGTAGTCTAGCGCACGAATAGACGATAGTTTGGTTGCAATTTCGTCTTTTGAAACGGGATAAACCGCACCGCAACATTGCCAGTCTTTAATTTCTTCCATTTCTACGCCCAGCGCGAGCGCGCTTTTTCTAGCGTAGTCGTCTAGGTCTTTTGCTTTGGTTTTTAGCGTGCAACCTGGAAAATAACAAATCTTCATAAATTCACCTTATTTTTTATCGTGTGGGTATGCCATCTCTTCGGGCTTAAATACTTCGTCGAATTTTTCTGCCGTTAAAAAGCCGAGTTTTACGCATGCTTCTTTTAAAGAAATATTTTCTTTATAAGCAAGTTTTGCAGTTTTTGCAGCGTTTTCGTAGCCTATGTAAGGATTAAGCGCGGTAACTAGCATTAAAGAGTTGTATAGGTTATGATGCATTTTTTCTTTATTTGCTTTAATTCCAACCGCGCAGTTATCGTTAAACGAATTTATCGCGCCGCAAAGTAGCCTTGCAGATTGCAAGAAATTATAAATGATAACGGGCATAAACACGTTTAGTTCAAAGTTGCCTTGGCTAGCGCCCATAGAAACTGCCACGTCGTTAGCCATTACTTGAACGGCTACCATCGTTAGCGCTTCGCATTGGGTTGGGTTAACTTTGCCCGGCATTATAGAAGAACCTGGTTCGTTTTCTGGGATAAATATTTCGCCAAGCCCGTCTCTTGGGCCAGACGCAAGCCACCTTACGTCGTTTGCAATCTTCATTAAGTTGCAAGCAAGCGCCTTCATTGCACCGTGCGCAAACACTAACGCGTCTTTAGAAGTTAGAGCGTGGTATTTGTTATCCGAAGTGATAAATTCTTTGCCCGTAATTTCGCTAACTTCTTTTGCAACTAGTTCGCTAAACCCGATAGGTGCGTTTAGCCCCGTGCCGACAGCCGTGCCACCAAGCGCAAGTTCTCTAAGCCCTTTAAGCGAAACTATAAGTTGGTCTTTGGTTTTTTCTAGCATCGCGCGGTATCCGCTAAGTTCTTGCGAAAAGGCGATAGGCACAGCGTCTTGTAAGTGCGTTCTGCCACTTTTTACAATGCCTTCGTTTTCTTTTTCTAACCTTATAAACGTTGCAATAAGTTTGTCTATTGCAGGGATAAGTTGGTCTTCTATAATAATAACGCTTGCAATGTGCATAGCCGTTGGGAAAGTGTCGTTTGAACTTTGGCTTTTATTAACGTCGTCGTTTGGGTGAAGAATTTTTTCGCCCTTAATTTCGTTACCGCGATTTGCAATAACTTCGTTAGCGTTCATGTTAGATTGCGTACCGCTTCCCGTTTGCCATACTACTAGCGGGAAATGTTCGAAAAGGTTTCCGCTCATAACTTCGTCGCACGACTTAGAAATTAAAAGCATCTTCTCTTCTGAAAGTTTGCCGAGTTTAAAGTTAGCAATAGCAGCAGCCTTTTTAAGAACGCCGAAAGCGTGCGTTATTTCTCTTGGCATAACTTCGCCACCGATTTTAAAGTTGTTTCTGCTTCTTTCGGTTTGTGCAGCCCAGTATTTATCCGCAGGAACTTTAACTTCGCCCATAGTATCTTTTTCTATACGATAATCCATTTTTTTCTCCCTTTTCAGGCCGTAATGATAAATTTTAACGATAAAAATTTACATTGCTTAGCCTTGTTTTATAATTAACAATAAAAACCAAACGATATAATCATTTTACACCCTTCGATTTTTTAAAAAATTATACCATTAGAACTGTCAAATATCAATCGTTTTTTGCGAATTTTGTAAAAATTTTTCATATTTTCACATTTTTGTGATAATTTGTAAAACTTTTGTTAATTTGCAACAAAAAAACAACCGTTTGAAACGGTTGTTTGTTGTTTTTTTAACATTTAATTAGTCTAGCCTTCTAAACGGATTATAGGCTGCCCAGTAAAAGATTAGCCATAAGCCCGAAAGACCTACTAGCGTATAGATAATTCTTGATATAATAGCCACGCTACCGTAACCAAAAATCATACCTACTAGGTTAAAGTTGAATAGGCCGACAGTTAGCCAAACGAGTGCGCCGACTATAACTAAAATAAACGCGATTATAGTAGTAATCTTCATAAAAAACCCCCTTTTACCCTAGTGTGGGTATTTTTAGAGATTTTTATGCTTATAAAAAGGCGTTTTCTAGCACTAATTTGTCAAAGGAAATACTTTCAACGAAATCTTGACTGGTAAATTTTACCGTGTTGTATTTTGCATAGTTAAAAAGGTGCGTTTTTATAATTACTGGCGTTGGGATATCAAGTGTTTCGCAGATTTCCCTAACGTATTCGAAAAACATAGAATAATCCATCGTTTCGAATTTTTCAAAAACGCATTGTTTTACTATTTTATTATCTAGCATTACTTTTGCCCAAATTCTTATCATATTTTTATTGTATCGCAATTAACAAAATAAATCAAGTTATTATATTGACAAAACCTTTTAATTTTTATACAATAAAAAGAAAACTCATTTACAGCAAGGTGAAATATGAACGAACTTCAAAAAAAGGTGCTCGCCATTTTACGCGATAACGCGCGCTACTCTGTTGAACAAATATCTAAAATTACTGGCGAACGAGCCGAAACGATTGAAGAAGTTATTAAGGCGCTTGAAACTTCGGGTGCTATCGTTAAATATTCTGCCATTGTTAACAGCGAAGTTTTAGCAGAAAAGCACGTTCAAGCGCTTATCGAAGTTAAAGTCGCGCCACAAAAACTTAAAGGTTTTGATTCTTGCGCAGAAGAAATTAACGAATTTTCAGAAGTGCAAAGTTTATACCTTATGAGCGGTGGGTTCGACCTTGCCATTTTCGCCATAGGCAAAGATATCAGCGATATTGCGCGTTTCGTCGCGGAGAAGTTAAGTGTGATTGACGGAATCGTCGCGGTACAAACGCACTTTATTCTTAAAAAGTATAAAATTGAAGGGCAGATAACTAAACCGCTATCCGAGCGGGAAAGACAGATAATACTTGCATAATATACTATGCTAAACTAAACCATAATGAGAGACTTTATAAGTGAAAAAGCAAAGAAATTACAACCGTCGGGGATAAGAAAATTCTTCGATTTAGCATCAAATAATAAAAACGTCATTTCTCTTGGCGTTGGCGAGCCGGACTTTATTACACCTTGGGTGATTAGAGACGCTGGCATAAACTCAATAAAAAAAGGGCGCACGCAATACACTTCTAATAGTGGACTTGCTCTTTTAAGAAACAAAATTAGCGAATATTTAGATAAACGTTTCAACGTTAATTTCAGCGCGGACGACGTGGTTATAACCATGGGCGCGAGCGAGGCGATTGATATAACCTTGCGCGCTATCGTTGACGAAGGCGACGAAGTTTTGATACCCGACCCTAGTTACGTTTCTTATAAGCCGTGCGTAGAACTGCTTGGCGGGGTTGCCGTTTCGGTGGCTTGCAATGGCGAATCGGGCTTTAAGTTAACGCCCGAAAACCTTAAAAAAGCCATAACCAAGAAAACCAAAGTTCTTATCTTCCCCTATCCTAACAACCCTACGGGCGCAATTATGGAACGCGAAGATATCGAAAAAATTATTCCTATAATTATAGAAAACGACCTGTTCGTTATTTCCGACGAAATCTACGCCGAACTCACTTACGGGCAAAGCCACGTTTCTATCGCGTCTTTTAGCGCGCTTAAAGATAGAATTGCGCTAATTAGCGGGTTTTCTAAGGCGTTCGCGATGACGGGTTGGAGACTAGGATACGTTTGCGCGCCAACCGAAATTAAAAAGGCGTTGCTTAAAATTCATCAATACACCGCTATTTGCGCGCCGATTTTTTCACAATATGCTGGCATAGAGGCGTTAGACGGCGGACTTAAAGACGGGTTTTCACTAGTTAACGAAATGCGCAACGAATACGATAATAGGCGCAAATTTATGATTAACAGTTTTAACGAACTTGGACTTACGTGCTACGAGCCGAAAGGCGCGTTTTACGTGTTCCCCTGTGTTAAAAGCACGGGTTTTACGGGCGAAGAGTTTGCCTATAAACTTTTAGAAAGCAAGAGCGTGGCAGTTGTGCCTGGTAACGCTTTTGGAGAGTTTGGCAAATATTACGTTAGATGTTCTTACGCTTACTCTATGAAAAGTCTTATATCGGCTATGGAAAAAATTTCAGAGTTCGCTCACGAATTAAACAAATAGGAGAATTATGGATAAACTTAAAATACTAGAACTTACCGACGCATACTACCCTAACGTAGACGGGGTTATTAGCGTAGTTAAAAACTACACTGAAAATCTTAACGAAGTTTGCGAGTGCCACGTTGCCGCACCAAAGCCCGCTAAAAAAAGCGATTATAAAGATACGGCTAGTTACAAAATTTTAAGGTGCGCTTCTACTATGGCGCCTGAAAAATACCGAAACGCCACGCCTTATCTTGATAAAAAATTCATAAAGGCGGTAGAGGACGAAAAATACGATTTACTGCACGCGCACACACCGTTCGGCATGGGCAGATGCGCTATTAAACTTGCTAAAAAGCAAAATATTCCGCTAGTTGCAACACTTCACACGCAATACCATCAAGATTTTGAACGCACGCTAGGAAAGCACAACCCTATGGTTAAGGTTATGCTTAAATATATCCTTAAAACCTATAACAACGCGGACAGCGTTTGGACGGTTAGCAACGCTTCTAAAAAATATCTTCGCGATTACGGCTACAAGGGCGAAATTAAGGTTATTAGAAACGCCACGGACTTCGTTTATCCAGAAAACGCTAGTGAACTTGTTGATAAAATTAACAAAGACTATAATCTAGATGGGCAAAAGAACGTATTTTTATTCGTTGGGCGTATGGCAATTTATAAAAACATACCGCTAATTTTAGACGCGTTAAAGATTTTAGATAACGCCAAAACGGATTTTAAAATGCTTTTCGTGGGAGACGGGTTCGACCTTAAACAAATTAAAGAAAAATGCCACGATTTAGGGTTAGACGGTAAATGTATTTTTACGGGCGGAATTTCGGATAGAAAATATTTGCAAGGTTTTTACCTTCGTAGCGACCTGTTCTTGTTCCCATCAACCTTCGATATGGCAAGTATTTGTAAGTGCGAAGCCGCTGCGCATAAACTTGCGTCGGTTGTGGTTAAAGATTCTTGCTCGGCAGAAGAAGTGGTAGACGGCGAAAACGGATTTTTATGCGAAGAATCACCAGAAAGCCTTGCAGAAGTTTTGCTTAAACTTATCGAAACGCCAGAAGTTATTAAATCTGCGGGCGAAAACGCCTATAAAACGCTTTATAGAACGTGGAAAGATTTGGCAAAAGAAGTTAAACAGGCTTACGAAGAAATCATTAGAGAATATAAAGAAAAACACGGCGATAAAAAATAGCCTACGTAAAAAAATCAGCGTTGCAAAATTGCAACGCTTTTTTTATGGTTTTTTTGATTTTTATACTAAATTTATAGCATTTCGCCTATGCCCTTAATTTTTCTAACGCTAAAAAACACGGCAGAGCCAACGCCGTAAACGGATACCGATTGCGACGCTAAAAGTATTAGCGCTTGCACTATGTAAACGTATTCACCCGCGCCGTAACACACCGACCATATTAACGGCAAAAATAGCGCGTTTAAGATAACGGGAAATATTCCACCAACAATAAATTTTAACGCCAGATTTTTTATAATCTTGCCAAAGAAATAGGTTAAAACACCTGCCGATAAGGTTATAATTGAGCCCAAAACTATATCTAATAGCGCGCAACCAGTTATTAAGTTAGTAATAACGCAACCAACGAAAAGCGAAATAACGCTTTCTGGCAATAAAAGGGGTAAAATGGTTAGCCCTTCCGACGCCCTAAACTGAATTGCGCCAACGGGAATTGACACGAGCGATAAAACCACGTATAAGGCAGAAATCACGCCTATTCTTGCTATAAAAATGGTTGATTTAGTGTTTTTTTGCATAAAAAAATCCTTTTTACTAACCGAAAAAAAGGAATCTCTCGGTTGTTTTTTAGAAGTGTTGTCCGAAAACCTTCTTTTTATTCGTAATGATTTTATTATAGCCCTAAAAACCAAAAAAAGCAAGTGTTTTACTTGCTTTTATTTTTTAATTTAAGTTGTTTATTCTCTTTTTGAACCTTTCGATAAGTTCTAGTTGCCTTTCGTCTGAACACGCCGTAACCCTAGCGTAGTCTTTTTCGGTAAGTAGCATAAAAGTTTTTAGTCTATCGCTTGCAACTTCTCGCTCGTGTTCCTTGCTAATCTTCAAAAAGCCCTTGCTTGTAGCGTGCGTGTTCGCGTTAGAATAGGTTTGCGTTAAATATCTTAACGTAAACAAAATATCGTTTAATGCGTCGCGTTCACATAAAGTAGTTTCTGCTTTATAATTCATATCTCACCCCCTAAACTCTCGTATAGCGCAATAAATCGCGCTCTTGCTCTTTTAGAAATTTCGTTAAACGCGTCGGCTATATCCGTGTCGGTAAGCACCCTAGAATATAGCGCGCTTTTTTTACATAAATTTTCTTCTAATTCCATAAGTTCGGCGGTGATTTCGGCTTCTCTCTTGGTAAGCATGTTCATAGATATTTCCCCCTTTTATAGGGTTATTGCCCACTTTTTCGCGTTTTATACTTGCTATTTCGTTAACGCTTGCTATTTCGCCTTTTTTACGCACGCGCCGGTAATTGCGTCTTGAAACATCATCCAATACCCCTTTCCCGTTAAATCAAACACCGATTTTGGCACAAACTGGCAAAAATCTCTAAGTTCTTTTGGCGCAACGGGCGAATAATCACACGGCACTCCGTAACAAATATATTTTTCTTCGTCGTTCTCTTTAATAACCCCCACCACGTAATATTTTTCGCACTCATAATACACCTTGCACCATTTCGACCCTGGAAAAATTTTTACAAGGTCTTCTTCGATCGGAAAGCGCGAAAAAACTTCTTCTAACTCGCGTTTGGCTTTTTCGTAGTAAGGTTTGAGTTTTGAATACGTGATTTTTGAACCAAAATCGTCTTCATTTTCGATAACGTTATCACGCGAATCGCTTTCTTCTTTTTTTGCTTGGTTACGAGCGTCAGGCAAGACATCTTCATTAGGCACGTTTTCATCTTTTTTCACCCCCGCTAATATAGGATTATAGTCTTTTGCGTAATAGTTTTCGGTAGCAACCACTTCGTCGTCGTAAACCGTTTCAGGCGAAATAGGTTTAGGGTCTGTTTCCTTTATCGAATACGGAATTTTAGTAGCGTTTTTCACCTTATTTTTTTGTATGCTAGCGTATTTATCGTAAAGAATTTTTTTAAAATCTAAAACCGAAAGTTCAAAATTTTCAGTTCTTCCCACGGCAACGAGCAAAGGGATATCGTTTTCTACCGCGCACACACCCGCCATAAAACCACTTGTAGTTAAACTAAAATCTTCTATGGTTTTAGTAAGTGCTAGCGGGCGATTTTTTAAGTCTATTAGTTTTATTTGTTTCTTTTCGTTTACAAGGGCAAGCGCGTAATTTTCTAAAACGAGCGCTCGAAAATTGATAAAAGATGCAAAAATCGTTAAAAAACAGTCTTCTGCCTCTGCTCTAATAATACCCGAAAGAGTTTTTCCGGTTAAAGAATAGCCGTCTTTGATTTGTTTTATAGTAAGCACCTTAGAAATCGCGCCTTTCTCGCCCATACTTCCCCCTAAAATTATGATTGCGTTTTTGATAAATGGTCGTAGGTAATTTAATAAATGTTTGTGGGTAAATAATAATATATATGTACGCGCGCGTAAAAATATAAAAAGTTTTGGCGAAAAACGGCTTTTTATGAATAAATTTATTGCTTTGTTAAGTTTTTTTGCATTGCTTTTAGTTCAACTAAAATATTTATTATTTTTTTTAGAGTTTCGCTTTACCTTTCATCAAATTTTGTGATATAATGTATACTGACGGAGAAAAAGGTTTTTTAGGAATTAAGTTGCATAGCAAAAGTGCAAGGAGTGAAAATTTATGAAAAAAAACATAATATTCTTTGGAGATTCCATAACCGATTGTTCTAGGGATAGAAATTCACCTTTTACATATTCTTCTAGTATGGGCACGGGCTATGCTTATATGTCTGCGGTGCATATTCACACTAACTATCCTAGCGAATATAACGTTATAAATCGCGGGATTGGCGGAAACCGCATCGTTGACCTTTACGCAAGGGTTAAATCGGACGTGTGGAATTTAGAGCCCGACGTTTTATCTATTTTAATCGGTATTAACGACGTTTGGCACGAGGTTGCTCAAAAAAACGGTGTGGAACTTGATAGGTTTATTAACGTATATAAACTAATACTTAAAGAAACAAAAGAAAGATTTCCTAACGTTAAACTAATTATAATGGAGCCGTTCGTTATTAAAGGCCCTGCAACCGAAGAGAATTTTGATAAATTCTTAACGATTAAAGACTACGCAAGAGAAATTAAAAAACTTGCCGAAGAGTTTGGCGCAACCTTTATCCCCCTTCAAGATAAAATCGACGAACTTCTTAAAACGCACGACCCTTACTACGTTTTAGCAGACGGGGTGCACCCAAACTTCGTTGGCGCAGGACTGCTTGCTAGAGAGTGGATAACCGCTTTTGAAAAAATCAAAAATAATTAAGGCTAAAATTTGTAAAAATTTAATATAGTAAAATATATCTAAAGGAGATAAAAAAATGACGAAAAATCAAAAATTGCTCGACTTTGTGAAAGAGTACGAAAAACTATGTCGCCCAGCAAATATCGTTTGGATTGACGGCAGTGAAAAGCAACTTGAAGAATTACGCCAACTTGCAGTTGACCAAAAAATTCTTATCAAGTTAAACCAAGAAAAACTTCCTGGTTGCTACTTACACCGCACCACCCTTAACGACGTTGCTAGGGTAGAAGGTAGAACTTTTATCTGTTCTAAAGTTAAAGAATCTTCTGCTCCTATCAATAACTGGATGGAAACTGGCGAAGCGTTTAACCTTATGAACGGTTTATTCGACGGCGTTATGGAAGGAAGAACTATGTACGTTATTCCTTATTCTATGGGTGCTGTTGGCAGTAAATTCTCTAAAATCGGTATCGAACTTACCGACTCTGTTTACGTAGTATTAAATATGGCTATCATGACCAGAATTGGTAACGACGTTTTAAGCGCTTTAGGCGATGGCGACTTTATTAAAGGTATCCACTCTTATGCAGACCTTTGCGAAGAAAAGAGATACATTATGCACTTCCCAGAAGAAAACACCATTATGTCTATTAACTCTAACTATGGTGGTAACGTTCTTCTTGGTAAAAAATGTTTTGCACTTCGTATCGCTTCTTACCTTGGTAAAAACGAAGGTTGGATGGCAGAACACATGCTTATTTTAGGTATCCAAAAAGGCAATGAAGAACCTAAATACGTTGCAGCCGCTTTCCCATCTGCTTGCGGTAAAACCAACCTTGCTATGCTTATCCCACCACAAATCTTTAAGGATAAAGGCTATAAATGCTGGTGCGTGGGCGACGATATCGCTTGGATTAGAGTTGGCGAAGACGGAAGACTTTGGGCAGTAAACCCAGAAAACGGTTTCTTTGGTGTTGCTCCTGGAACTAACATGAAGTCTAACCCTAACGCTCTTCTTTCTACTATGAAAAACACCATTTTCACCAACGTTGTTCATAATCTAGACGACAACACCGTTTGGTGGGAAGGTTTAGATAACAACCCACCAACCAACGCTATTAACTGGCGTGGCGAAAAATGGGATTGCACTAAGTTCGACAAAAAAGACAAATCTACCTACGGTGCACACCCTAACTCAAGATTTACCGCTCCTACCGTTAACTGCCCTTGCCTTTCTGACCAATTCGAAGCACCTAACGGCGTTCCACTATCTGCAATCATCTTCGGTGGCAGACGTGCTAAAACCGCTCCACTTGTATACGAATCAAAAGATTGGAACAACGGCGTGTTCGTAGGTTCTATTATGGCTAGTGAAACCACTGCCGCTGCAACCGGTGCTGTTGGCGTTGTAAGACGTGACCCAATGGCTATGCGTCCTTTCGTTGGTTACAATATGGGCGACTACTTCGCACACTGGATTGAAATGGGCGACAAAATTGCTAACAAACCAAAAATCTTTAACGTTAACTGGTTCAGAACCGATGATAACGGCAACTTCATTTGGCCGGGCTTTGGCGACAACCTACGCGTTCTAGACTGGATTTTAGATCGTTGCGAAAACAAAGTTGACGCAGACGAAACCGCTATCGGTTACGTTCCAAAAGCAGAAGATATTAACATCGATGGCTTAGAAGACGTTTCTATCGACACCATTAAAGAACTATTAAATATCGACAATGCAAGTTGGGCTACCGAAGCCGAAGGTATCGAAGCGTTCTACGCTGAACTTGGCGAAAGAGTTCCTAAAGCGCTTTACGACGAACTTGCTAAACTTAAAGCAAACCTTGCTAAATAGTTTTAGAAATTAAACAATTAAAAAGCACCGAGATTTCGGTGCTTTTATTTTGTGTTTTTTCATTTTTATAATTTTTTTATAATTATATTCCTTAACTTGCCGATAGGCAAATACCACTCGGCTACTTGCCGAATATCACTGCCACATTGCAATATCTCTTTAATCGTAGATTAAAATATAACTAAATTAATAGTTGGCCTTGGTTAGAATTTATCACCTTAAACATTTGAATTTGCGCACCGCTAACGGCATCGATATACACGAAATATACGTCTTCTCCGATTTCTCCACAAAATTCGTAGCATAGTTTTTCACCACTTTGTCCGTAAGGTGCTAAAACCTTTCTAACTGCGGAAATTTCTAGACTATCGCTAACTTTTTGTTTGGCTTGGGTTATAGATAGTTTTGCACTTTCAATATTTCTTGCGGTGTGTGAAGTAAAATAACTGCTTGCTTCAAGCCCGATAACGTTGCCCGTTTCAGCGCACACTCTAACCTTTACCATGTCTGGATAAACTAGAACGCCGTTATCGTTATACACGAAGTTGATAGTGTAAACGTTGTTCGTTTGATTTATCCACACGTCTTCCATGTTTTCGTAGCCAAGACCCCTTAAAAACGCGTTTGCCTTTTCTAGAATTTCGGTGTTTTCGTAGTTCACGGCGTTACAACTGCCCGCGTAAGAAAAAGTGATTATTTCGCCACCAACCTTAGAGATTTGCGCGTAAAGTTCTTCGCCCGTAACCGTGCCGATAAAATTATAGCAAGGTAAGTTAGAGTTTGTTTCGCCCGCCTCTTTAACGTCGGTTAGTCCTAAAAATCCAAAGGTTTCGGTAAAAACGTCTTTGGCTTCGCTAAAAGAAAGTTCTTTGCCTCTTAAACCTTTAACTTCTACCCTATTAGCGCCATCTGAAAAAGGCCCGTCGTAGATAAGTTCTGGGTAAGATTGAGAAAGATTGTTCAGTTCGGAAAGCCCAGACAAGAAAACGTCGTTTTCATCTACTTCTTTCATGCTAGAAAAATCATAGTTTTCGCCCATATTTTGTCTTGCGCGTTCTAGGTATTCTTTTAACGTTTTATTGTGCGCGTAAAGGGTTGCAAGGTTGTCGTAGTCTTGTTCGGTAATTTCTTCGCCACGTAATATCTTTTTGTTTAGATACTTAGAAAAGTCGCCCACTTGATTTATTATCTTACTTGCTTGTTCTCTGTTTTCTTCCGAAATAGGTAGGTTAGAAAAATCGTTTTCGGCAATTTCGCTATTTACTATCACGTCTGATAAATATATACCTATCGCGCCGTTATCTTTACTAGCAAGCGCTTTTGATAGATTTACGTCTATATTATCTACCTGTTCTATCGTGCTTAAAAAAGACTTTCTGTAAATGCCTTCTAACGCGTCAGCCTCGCCCATTGGGGAAATCACCGTGTAAGTTAGAACTGAAAGTAGCGCTAAACTTGTGATTGCAAGCGAAATAACTGCCGCAAGCCAACCACCGTAGCCCCTTTTTTGTTGCTTGCTCGCGTGTTTTTGCTTGCTTTTTTGTTGTTTGCGCGCTCTTTTTGCTTCGAGTTTTTGCGCTTTTAACTCTTGCTTTCTTTCTTCTTTTTTTGCCCTTCTTTCTGCCCTTTTTTCTTTAAGAATTGCTTTTTTTCGGCTCTTTTCTCGGCTTAAACTTGCCTTTTGTTTTTCTTTTTCGGCTTTTTTTGCTTGCTTAATTTTAGCAAGTTCTACCCTTTTTTGCGCCTTAATTTTTTCGCGTTCGGCTTTTTTAGATAGCGCCTTTTCACGTTTTAACGCCTTTTGTTCTTTTTTCTTTTTAAGCCTTTCTGCCCTTGCCGTTTTTCTTGCGCTTTTATCTTTTTTTGCTACGGGTTTAGAGTTTGAATTTTTTTCCGTTGCTTCGTTAGAACTAACGGCTTTTGCCTTATTTTGGGCGCTGTTATTTTTTTTGTTTTGTTTTTTTATCTTTTTTTCGGTGTTTTGCACCTTTTCGATTGCGTTATTCTTATTTTTTTCCATATTTTTCTCCTATTCTACTTTGCAAAAACGTGATTGCCGATAGTAACGACCGTTGGACGAGTGAATATCCACGCGCTCGTTGCTATTTTAGGGTTATAATAGTAAAGTGAACCGTAACTTGGGTCCCACCCGTTAAGCGCGTCTTGCGCAGCCTTTTTAGCCGTTTCGTTCGGGGTTAGATTTATTTGCCCATCAGCCACGGCGGTAAATGCGTATTTTTGATAAATTACGCCCGACATTGTGTTTGGAAAAGACGGACTTTTAATTCTGTTCAACACAACTGCGCCGACTGCAACTTGACCTACGTAACTTTCGCCACGTGCTTCGCCGTAAATAAGCCTTGCAAGTAACGCTACGTCTGCCGACGAGTAAGAGTCGGTTGCACTTGAAGATGAATTGCCATTACTTACCGATATACCCATTGCGGCAAGGGTTTTAGGCCCAGCCTTTCCGTCTACCACAAGTTTGTTTCTTCGTTGAAAATATTTAACGGCTTCTACCGTTTTAGAACCGTAAATGCCGTCTACACCGCCCTTATAGTAACCCCAGTTCTTTAATTTTTGCTGTATTTTTTTAACCGTTGCACCAGTAGAGCCCCTATAATATACAGCCGCTTCTGCAATTTTGGTGTTAGTGGTTTTTACCATACCGCCTGCGCATAACACGCAAGAAACGGCAAGAATTAGCACCGCTAACGTCTTAAAAATTTTTTTCATTTTTCCTCCTATCTTACTTAAAAAACTCGTTTATAATTTCGAGTAGTTTACTTTTATAAACGTACGGGCTAGCATCGTCGATAAAGCATAGCGGTGGATAAACCACACACCACCAGTTATCGCCTTTACCACTTCCTAGTTTTACGATAAGCGCGTCGTAATAACCTTTTTCTAGCGTGATTTCTCCGTACGAACGCGTGGGGAATTCTTCTTCACAAACTTCCGCGCTACTTTTATAATCGAACCCGTTAGTTTTAAGCACGGCGTTTGCAACGTTTTCTATTGCAGAAATATTTTCTAATAGCATGTTCGTTGCGTTTTGTTTGGTTTTGCAGTTTATAAGTTTGGGCGTTAAGTATTTTACTAACGCGTCTTTTACAAGATATTTAACGTTTTGCGCGTCTTCTAAGTTAGAATCTGCCCTAACGTGAATCCTTAAATATTCAACGTTTTTATTGTTTGCGCCAAAATTTCCCACGGCAACTAAAAGTATTATAAGTAAAAGGCAAAAACTTATACAAATTTTTTTCATTTTAATATCTCCAAAAATAATTTACGCCTTTTTTTTATTGACAGATATTAAAAGATTTATACTTTAATAATTTAAAATAAAAAACGCAACTAACCTAGTTGCTATAAAGTTTCGGTTAGTTGCAGTTTTTTCTAGCATTATTTAGTTTTATATCGTTTCAGCGATTATTGTTTTTACTTTTTGTTTTTTAAGTGTTCTAGCAACTCTATCGCGCTCGGATTTAGTGTTATACACGCCCGCCACGCAAGACCCGCTTCCACTCATCGTTGCCACGCCGTATTTTTTAAGAAGTTCGTAGTTTTGCTCTATCTTAGGCAAGAGTTCTACGGCAGAAGAATATAAGTGGTTTGATAAATTTTTAAAGAACTTATCGCTACCTTCTTTTAAGTAATTAACCACTACTTCGGTTTTATTATCGTAGGTCTTGTTTTGTTTGTCGAAAACGTTAAAGCAGTCTTTGGCGCTAACTATTTTATCTTCTACAAGCAGTATAAAATAAAGTTTTTTATCACTTTCGATATACTCAACGTCGTCGCCTTTTCCGCTGATTACGGCGTATCCACCACCAAGCATATAATTCACGTCGCTACCGAGTTCTTTTGCGAGCGAATAAAGGTCTAGCGTACCACCAAGCAACATGTCGTAGCCGATTAAAACGCCTGCGATATCGGCAGAAGACCCGCCAAGCCCCGCGCCAACGGGTATGCCCTTTTTTATACGTATATCCACGCCGAAGTCTGCATATCTATCTAGGATAAGTTTTGCAGTTTTAACGGCGTTGTTTTTTTCTTTTTCGCAACCCGCAGAAATGCCCTTTTCTTTAAGGGTAATTTTTTTATCTTTGCGCTTTATTATAGTAATTTCATCGTAAAGGTTAATGCTACACACCAACGATTTTAGGTCGTGGAATTTTTCGCCTTTACTGACCACGTCTAACGAAAGATTTAGTTTTGCGGGAATTTTAACTTTTGTTTTTTTCATAATTCTCTCTTTTATTTTTGCCTGTAAACGACTATCCTTTCTTCTCCGGAAAGTGGAAAAGATATGTCTGGGTTTGCCGAAATAATTTCTTCGGGCGATTGATTAAGGCGTTTTGATAGCGACCAAAGGTCTTCGCCTGCCAGCGGAATAATAACGCTAATCGCATCTTCTTCTAGTTGTTTCTCGCCTACCACAACTACTTCTTTAACGTAGTTTACGTCTTTAATCTTATACGGGCTAAGCGTAAATATTAAGTCCGCGCTAATTTCTAAGTGGTTTGCATCAACAATCCTTATACTGCTCTTTTCGCACACGGCAAAAAGTTCGTATTCGTCAAAGTCTTGCGCGCCTAATTCTATACTTAAATCTACCGGAAAGTCTAGCGCAAGCGTCCTTAAAGCGCCGTCGGTTTTTCTTAAAATCGCGCTACACGATAACGCGCCCGTTACTAAAAGATTATCGCCTGACTTTTCCTTAGAAATAAGTTCTACGCGTTCGAAGAACGTGCCTAACACTTCGCACCCGTCAAAATCTTCTTCGCTTGAAACGTTTATGTTTACGTCTTTGCGAATACACCTGTCTTCTAATCGAGCGCGCGCCGTAAAAACGTCTTTTTTAACGTCTAGTTCTTCGGTTTTAGAAAAAACGTCGTGGCTTAAACTGAACACGCTTTCGGTAAACGCTTCAGCGCAAAGTTTTAGCGTGATAACGGCGTTAACGGTGCTTTTTTCGTCATCTACCGATACGTCAGTTTTGAAAGCGCGCACCCTAGCCGAGCACACTGCCATATCCGAAGGCATTGCGTCGTCGCAGTCGATTTCTATTCTAAACGGAACTACTTTGCTTTCTTTTATTATATCCTTTTTTTCACTTGATTGCAAGAGTATTGCCGATAAATACACTTCGCCGTCTACGATAATGCTTCCCACACCGCACTGTGCGTTTGTTATAACGCATATCGCGTTTTGTGAAAGCACTTCTTTTACTTTGTAAGAAAGGGTAAACTCTTCGCTAAGTGGATAGGTGGTTTCTTTTCTGCCATGGCTAATCAAAAAAGTGTTTTCAGTTATATCGCAAACAACGTCTTCGCCGTTTTCTAGGCACTCGTATTCTTTAACGTCTATAACGGTGGCTTCTACCGAAACGTGCGCAATGGCAGTTAATTTTATTCCAGAAGTGTCTGCTTCGGTTTTATACGCTGTGGCAGTGCCTATTACTTGCGATTTTTCGGTTATGCACTCAGACTCTAAAACACCGTCGAAGTCTGCGGTAGATTCACACTTTAATATTTCGCCGTTTTCGGTTTCGTATGCAACGAAAAAGATTGCCTTGCCTTTATACTCGGCGCGCTTTTGCGATACTTTTATCGAATACACGTCTGAAAAGCACGAAACGGAAATAACGTTTTTAACACTTTCGGTTAAAACGTCTGGTTTTATGGTAACTTTTATTTGCTCGCTAAGTTTACACTTAACGCCGTCTAACGGAATTTTTTTATAATTTGGTTGTTTCATTGTTTTCCCCCTTTCTACTTTCAATACATTATACTAGCGGGCATGATATTTTATTCCTAAATGTGCATAAAAGCAAAAAAGCGCAAAATAAAAGCCGTGCTTTTTGCCACGGCTTTATAATTTAAGGATTTATTTAGTTTTGTTCGGTGGTTTCTTTTAGTTTTACCTTGCCACACATATATTCGCTATACGAGTAAGACGTTTTACCCTTAAAATTCTCGTCTTGGGCTTTTACCGTAAATAGCGCAGGGTAAACCCCTTCTAATTTTGCCATAAAAGTTACGTATTTGTTTCTGCCAAGACTTAAAGTTACTTGCACGCTTTTGTGCTTTAACTTGTTTATCGCGTCTTTAACTTGGCTTAAAGTAAGTTTTGCTTTTATCATACCAAGTTTATTAACGCTTTTAAGGTCTTTTATACCTTAATATTCTTTTTTTGCCTACTGCCGACTAAAAATCTTCGTCGTCTTCCTCTTCTTCCTCTTCTTCTTCGTCTTCAAAGTCAGACTCGTCTATTTCGCCAACCTCAAAATCGTCTTCATAATCGTCTTCCTCTGTTTCTTCGTCTTCAAAGTCAGACTCATCGTCAAAGAATTCGTCCCCTTCTTCTTCTACGAGTTTAGAAAGCGAAAGCATTTCTTCGTTATCCTCTTCTTCTTCGTCTTCTTCGTCTAAATACTCTTTCCAAGTTTCATCTTCGTCGGTGCCATCTACTTCTCTTTCTAGTTCTTTAATGCAATCTTCGCACATCGTTTCGCCCGCTTTAATGTAGTTGTGGTGGCAACGTGGGCAAAGATCCATCGTTTCTTCGGTATCGTCTTCGTCGTCTACGGCGAAAACCAACCCTGGGCCTTTTTTAAGTTCGGCTTTACAAACTTCGCAATATTCTTCTTCTTCTCTGATGTAATTAAGTTCACATCTCGGGCATTTTACCCATCCGTTTGGCATAATAGTTCTCCATATATCATATAATATTTTTATTTTTTTCGTTTAAGAGTAGTTTTATACTCGGTGTATATTATATATATATAAATATGTTTTGTAAACTATTTTTGCCTTTTATTTTTAATTTTTAAACCTTTTTTAAAATTTTTTAGCATTTTATACAACGTAGCGATTTGCTCATAGGCTCTTTTAACAAACTCTAAGTCAATGCTTTTTACGTTATATTCAACTTCTAACGTTAAATAACCGTCGTATTTTATCTCGCTAAGCGCACGCATAATTTCGTCCCATTTAGTAGTGCCGTCTAGCGGTAAAATGTGATAGTCGTTATCTAACTTGTTACTATGAACGTGCGTTGCTTTTAATAGTTTATCTAAACTTAACACGTCTTTTACTTGGTCGTTGCCGTTAAGGTGCGCGTGCCCAAAATCCCATACGGCACACACGTTGCTAGATAACGCATTGATTAAATTTACTAAATCAAAAGAAGTTTGTGGATAAAACTTTTCTTCGTGGTCTGGAAAGGTGCAAAGATTTTCTAGTGCAATTTCTACGCCTAAACTTTTTGCGTAATCGATTATAGGTTTTAAGTTGGTTTTGTTAATTTCTAGTGATTTTTCGTTGTCAATAACGTTATCTTTTATATAACTTCTTGGGTGAAACGCTATTATATCTGCGCCCAAAAGTTTTGTTGCTAAAACAGAAATTTTTTGCGCTCTTTCTATTTTTTCATCTATAATCTCTGCGCTTAGTTACCCCACACAAATTTAAAAAACAAGTGTAATTATATATAATTATAACATTTTATTTTTTTTCTTAAATATACTATTAGTCTTAAAAATAGCACAATCTTCCCAACGTTAGAAAATTGTTGCTTATCGTTTAATATTTTATAAACAAAAACACACCTATTGCTTTGCAAAAACAAACGCTTTTTAGGTGTGTTATATTTTTATATTTTTTATTGTTTTTACGCTTTTTCAAGTAGCATTTTGTCGGCGATAAGCGCGATAAATTCGCTATTAGTCGGCTTATCGGCGTTCATATACGCCCTTACGCCTAAGATATTGTTTATTCCGTCTATTCTGCCCCTAGACCAAGCAACTTCAATGGCGTGGCGGATAGCACGCTCTACTTTACTTGGGGTTGTGTTATACTTTTTGCCGATGCGTGGGTAAAGTTCTTTGGTAACGCTATTTATAATTTCAGGTTCGTTTACGGCAAGACAAACACCTTCTCGTAAAAACGAATAACCTTTTATGTTTGGCGGAATACCAACGTTTATAAAGATTTTGCTTATCTTTTCTTCTAGCGATATTTTATGAAAATTTTCCGAATAACTATTTTGGTAATTTTCTTTTGGCAACTCTTTATCAAGCATTTCCATAACGCCCGTTAACGCTGAAATTTTATACGGCTTTGCCATAAAATAATCTGCGCCCGCACTTATAGACTTTTGCACGATATCTTCTCTAATAAGCGAAGTTAAAACAATAATCTTAGTTTTCACACCCGCTTCTTTTATTTTAGAAATCACGCAAAGCCCGTCGTAGCCGAGCAACACAAGTTCGGTTATAAGAAAATCAGGTTTTCTTTCTACTATAATCGATATCGCCGAAATTGCGTCTTCCATAACCCCAACAACTTCATATTCTTTGGTCTCTTCAAATTCTTCTTTTAGTTTATTAGCAGAGTTTATCGAATCTTGTAAAATAAACACCGTCTTTTTTCCCATAGCCGTCTCCTTAAAGTTATTTATATATATTTTACTACTTTTTTCGGCTATAAGCAACTTATTTTTGCACACATTTAACAATATTTTTGTACAAATATGGCGTGTTTTGTCGATTTTTGTATTTTTAGTGTTTTTTAACACCTTTAAGGGCGATTTTTGTACGTTTTTTGTGGTTTATTTTTGTACATAAATCAAATTTTTTTCAAAAGAATAGCCCCGTTGCTATTGCAACGGGGCTTGAACGTTACTTTTTTTATACAAATCTTCTGCGCGTGATTATTTGTTTGCGGTAAAGATTTTATCTGCTTCTTGATAGAAGAATTTTAAGTTAGTGCTTACCCTATCTCTAATGCTGATATAGTTATAGGTTTTGCTATCTAACAATTCTTGACGGAACGCTTTTGCCTCGATATACGCGCTTTCAATTTGAGCCTTGAACGCAGTTTTTTCAGCGTCGTTCATTTCGCTGTATTTTTCAACGCCTTTGAGTTTGTTGTATAAGTTTGCAAGTTTTACTACTTGTTTTGCTTCTTCAATCTTAAACAATGCGTCTTCTTCAATAAACTCTTTTTGGCTTGGCGTTAACTTGTCGTATGCGTTAATAGCATCGTTAAGTTTTTCAGAAATCAATTCGCCGTTATTTTCGGTAAGGGCTATAACACCACTTTCGATTTGGTTTATAACGATGGTTGCGTTGTTTGCAACGTCTTTATCTAGCCTTATGCCCATAAACACGTGCCCGTCGAACTCGCGTGATTCCACAGTGCCGTCTTCGTTTTTAATATCAACGTTTGATTTATCTTTAACGTTTACGCATTTAATATAAGACGCGCCTTGCGAAGAACTATCGCAATATAAAACGAACGTGCCGGTTTCGGTTTTAACGAGTTCAGGTAAATACCAAGTAGTTAAAACGATATCTTCTGAAACGGAGATTTGAGTTTTGTTGGTAATTTTATTTGCTTCGGGTTTTTCGTAGCAAGCGATTTGGTTGCCCGAAGTAAAGTAGAATATATAACCGTCGTCGATAAACAATAGTTTGCTTGCACTGCTTTCGGTTGCAAGTTTGCTTTCTTCGTTAAATTTATTGCCAGAAAGCGTGGTTTTGTAAATCGTGCTAGATTCTGCATCTACGTGGTAAAGTTCTTCAAGGTTAACTAAAATGCTAGAGGAAGAAACTTTGTCAGCGCCTTCAACTTCTACCCACTTAGTTTCGTCGTTAAAATCTTTTACGCTAACGCCGTAGGTTTTTGCTTTTGCATTTACGTCCGTTTTAGTTACGAACGCAAACTCTTCGGTTGCGCCTTTTTGAATTTGAACGATAGAATACGTTACAGCGTCTTCTCTAAATGCTTTTGCGTCTTTAAGTAGTTTGCCGTAAAAATCAGAGCCTTCTACGTTAATTTTAGCATCGCCTGGGGTATAAGTTGCAAGAATATTAAAGTTTGCGGTTTTTCTAGAATAATCTTCTTTTTCAGCCTTTTGTTCGTAGTAGTTTTCAGAATAAGCGGTGATTACGTAAGATAGCGCGAAACCTTGTCTGCCTTCTGCGAATTTATGCGCGCTCATAGAAAGGTAATAGGTTGCACCGTCTATCGTAACGGCGGTTTTTGTTTTCGCGTCGGTTTTAGCAACGACTACCGTAGATTTATCAGCAGTGTTGTAACTTACGATTTGTGAATTAGCGCTATCGTAATAAACTATATAAACCACGCCACCGTTTTCTACGAATCTATAATTCGTGTCAAGAGAAGAAACGGTTAGGTAAGTATCGGTGTTCTTTCCGTCTAAACTAGTTCTCATAAAAGTCATGTGGTTATAGGCTGAACTACCGGAAGAATCTTTATCCGTACAAGGCGTGCCGTAGTAAACATAGCCGTCGCTTACGAATAGCCCCGCAGAGTAATCTTGCGCAACGAAAAGTTTTGGAATTACGATAGAATATTTTGCGTTTTCATTTCCTAGTTCAGATTTTTCTACCGCAACGAGCGAACCCTTTATAGGTGCGCCGAAAGTATTGTCTTCGGTGTTTTTGCCTTCGCCGTTGATAAAGTAAACGTAGTTACTAGTTTCAAAAGCAAAACCACCCAAAGATTCTTCTTTAACTTCGCCGGGGTTTAACATGTCGGTATAAGTAAAGTTAGATTTTCCGCACGCCATTGAAAAAGCAGTTAGAAAAGCAAGCAATGCGCACGAGATAGCAATTAAAAATTTTTTCATATAAACTCCAAAATATAAGTTTAATTCCGTAAACTTTTTAAGTTTTTAAGAATATAAATATCTATACAATATAACATTATAAAACAAATATCGCAATTTTGCAACTTATTTATTGTTTTTTAGAAATTTTAAAAGGTAAAGTGTGAAAAATTATGGATAAATTTGGCGTTTTTAACCTTATAAGTTCTCTCCTATCGCAATATAAAAGCAGTTCTAATGCCCCTAGCCCCGCCAAAACGCAAGAAGAAAACACCAAAACTAGCGTGGCAAAAACAAGCAGTCCCGACGCAAAACCCTTTCTTCCATTGCAAGAAAGTATGCTCAGCACCATTAGAAATCACGACTCGTTCGTTAAAAGAGTTGTAAAAGAAAACGCTAAAAACAAGCCGTAAATTATTACAGTAACTTATTATTAGTTGAAATTTTTAGTTTTCTTAACCTTGCCGTTTTCGATAATCGCCTTAAAATAACTTCTGCCCTTAAACACGGAATAATCTACGCCCGTTGCCGTAAATATCGTTTGCATATTAGAAGTGGCGTCGATAAGTTTTTTCTGCCTTTTCTTATCTAGTTCAGATAAAACGTCGTCTAATAACAATATAGGGTATTCGTTAAACCTTTCCTTAAAAATTTCGGCTTCGGCAAGTTTAAGCGATAGCGCCGTAGTTCTTTGTTGCCCTTGCGAGCCGTAAACTTTTAAATCCATGCCGTTCAGCGTGAACTTAATATCGTCTCTATGCGGGCCAACGGTAGTAAAGCCGAGTTTTATGTCTTTGTAAAAGGCGTGTTTTAAGTCTAGTTTTAAGGCCTGTTTTATCTCTTCTTCGGTGCCTTTATATTCACTTTCGGTGTTGATAATAAGGTCTTCTTTGCCGTCTGATAAAAAGGCGTGTTTTTCGCGCGCTTTCGGCGCAAGGCGTTCTATAAACTTATTGCGCTCAAATATGATTTTAGACGCGTATTTAGTTAGTTCTTCATCCCAAATAGGAACGGTTTGCTTTACAAGTTCTAAGTCTGGGTCTTTTAAGAGCACGTTTCGTTGCGCTAAAATCTTGTTGTAGCGTTGCAGAGCGTAGAAATAATTTTTAGACATTTGCGAGAGCGAAACGTTCATAAATCTGCGCCTATCTTCTGGTGTTTCTTGCACGAGTTTAAGTTCGGACGGGTTAAAAAACACGCTGTGGATATTGCCGAGCAGTTCGCCGATTTTCAATACTTCTATTTCGTTTATAAAAATGCGTTTTTTATCGTTTTTGTCAAAAATAATTTTAACCGAAACTTCGCCGTAGTTAGACTTTGCTTTGGCGTAAATTTCGGCTTCGGTTTCGCCGTTTTTTATAACTAGCCGTTCTTTGTTTACGCGTGGCGAATAGCCCGTGCATAAAAAGAACACTGCTTCTAGCGCGTTAGTTTTACCTTGCGCGTTGAAACCCGTAAGCAGATTAAGGCTAGGGCTAAAAACGATTTCTTCGTTTTCGTAATTTCTAAAATTTTTGAGTTTTAAAGTTAAAATTTGCATAATTATAAAATATTTTTGCGTTTTTTTGATTAGAACGCTTTATTTTCTTTTAAAAATATTATATAATGTTTTTTACTTAAAAGCAACACAAAAAGGATAAGTAAATATGGAAAGTTACGAGATTTTATGGAAGACTGCTCTTCCCGAACTTGAAAATACGGTAAGTATGATTGCTTATAGCAATTACATTATGCAATTATTCCCAGTAGACGTTGTGGGGAATAAACTTATATTATGCGCAAAAGCGTCTATTTTCGCGCAAAGCATAACCAAAACTATTAAAGAAAAAATTATTAAAGCCGTAAACCAAGCAAATTCTGAAATTACCGACGTTGATATTGTTGTTGCTAAGGATAGAGAAGAATACCTTTCTCTTTATAGTGAAGAAGCCTCTAAGGTCGTGCCGAAAGGCGGGGTTATTAACCCTAAATTTACGTTCGACAATTTCGTGGTTGGTTCTTCTAACGAATTTATTTTTGCTGCGTCGAAGGCTGTTGCAGAGCACCCCGGCGAATCTTATAACCCGCTTTTTATTTACGGTGGAACGGGGCTTGGTAAAACGCACCTTTTAATGGCGATTGCAAACTACGTTAAAATTCACAAGCCAAGGCTTAACGTTTTATACGCTACGTGCGAGCAGTTTACTAACCAAATGGTAGAAAGTTTATCAAAGGGCACTTTCTCTCCGCAAAATTTTAGGAATATTTATCGCAACGTTGATATCTTACTTATCGACGACGTGCAATTTTTAGCAAAAAAACAAGCAACGCAAGTAGAGTTCTTCCACACTTTTAACGAACTCGTTATGCAAAACAAACAAATCGTTTTGGCTTCGGACCGTCCTCCACGCGAAATCGAATTTTTAGAAGATAGACTTAGAACGAGATTCGAAGGTGGGCTACTTGGCGATATTCAACCACCAGAATTAGAAACTAGAATCGCTATTCTTAGAAAGAAAGCCGAAGAACAAAAATGTATTATCGACATTAAGGTTTTAGCGCACATTGCCGATTGCGACGATCAGGATATCAGGTCTTTAATGGGCAAACTTACTAAGGTTATATTCTTCTCTAAACTACACGAATCGCCTATCACCATAGAACTTACCAAAGAAGCACTTAAAGAATCGGCTGGCGAAAACAAAGAAGAATTACAAATAGACGATATTATTAACTGCGTTTGCAACTTTTATAAAATTTCTAAAAACGACATGCTTGGCAAAAAGAAGAATAAAGAATTCGTAGAGCCAAGGCAAATCTGCATTTACCTAATCACCGATATGATGAACGTTCCACTAGCGATGATCGGGCAAAAAATGGGCGGGCGCGACCACACGACTGTTATTTACGCGCGCGACAAGGTTGCTGACCTTATTAAAACGGACAGAAAAACTGCCGTTGCAATCAACGACATTAAAAATTTACTACTTAAAAAATAATCTATAAAAAATTTATCGAACTATGAACACTTATATCGAAGGACAATTTGATGCAGTCGTAGTTGGCGCAGGCCACGCGGGTGTAGAAGCAAGCCTTGCCCTTGCTAGAACTGGGCAAAAAACCGCAATGCTAACTCTTAACTTAGATAGCATTGCTTTTCTTGCGTGCAATCCTTCTATCGGTGGCACTTCTAAGGGGCAAATAGTTCGTGAAATTGATGCGCTCGGTGGCGAAATGGGTATTTCTGCCGATAAAGCGCTACTTCAAATTCGCATGCTTAATCGTGGAAAGGGCGCTGCCGTTCAAAGTTTAAGGGGGCAAGCAGACAAAAACCTTTATCACAGAATAATGAAACAAACGCTTGAAAACACGCCTAACCTTAAAATTATGCAAGGCGAGGCGGTAGAAATTATTACCGAAAACGGCGAAGTTACCGGTGTTAAAACGTCTTTCGGTGGGGTTATTTTATGCAAAGCCGTGGTTTTATGCACGGGCGTTTACCTAAATGGTAGCGTTATTGCCGGCGAGTGGAGACAAAACTCTGGCCCTAACGGATTTCAGCCTGCAAACCTACTCACCGAAAACCTTATTAAACTTGGATTTTCGGTTAGGCGTTTTAAGACGGGTACGCCCGCGCGGGTAGACGCTAGAACTATCGATTTTAGCGTTTTAGAACGCCAAGACGGCGAAACCGACGTTTTTCCGTTCAGTATTATGACGGGCGAACTTCCTAAAAAACAAACGCCGTGTTATTTAACCTATACCAACGAAAGAACGCACGAAATTATCAGGGCGAATTTACATCGCTCTCCACTCTATTCTAACCAAATAAAAGGCACAGGGCCTAGATACTGCCCTTCTATAGAAGACAAGGTCGTTAGGTTTAGCGATAAAGATAGGCACCAACTATTTTTAGAACCAGAAGGTGGAGATACCAACGAAATTTACGTTCAAGGTATGTCTTCTTCTCTCCCTCACGACGTGCAAAAGGCTATGTATCGCACTATAAAGGGTTTAGAAAACTGCGAAATTATGCGCTATGCTTACGCCATTGAATACGACTGCATAGACCCGCTTGACCTTTACCCTAGTTTAGCGTTCAAAAAGATAAAAGGCTTATACACTGCTGGGCAAATTAACGGAACTAGCGGATACGAAGAAGCGGCTAGCCAAGGGCTTATTGCGGGGCTAAACGCATCACTTTACCTTCGTGGCGAAAAACCCGTTGTTTTGAGCAGAGACCAAGCGTATATAGGCGTGCTTATAGACGATTTAGTTACCAAAGGCACTAACGAGCCTTACCGTATGATGACTAGCCGTGCAGAATATCGCATTTTGTTAAGGCAAGATAATCCAGATTTTAGACTTACCGAAATCGGCAGAAAAGCAGGGCTTGTTTCTGATGAAAAATACGCTAAATATCTAGAAAGAAAGGCGTTGTTTAACAAGGCGCTAGAACTTTTAGAAGAAAAGTTAAAACCTTCTAGTGTAGAAAACATACTTAAAAAAATCGGCGCGAGCAAGCCGAACACCGCCGTTTCTAAAAAAGACCTTATTAAGCGCGGGCTTTCACTTAAAGATATTATTGAAGAGTTCGGTGGTTTTGAAGATATCCCTTACGAAATTTTATTCTCTGCCGAAACCGAAGTTAAATACGAAGGCTATTTAGCAAAGGCGTTAGACCAAATTAGAAAAAGCAAGCGCCTTGAAGACAGAGAACTTCCACCCGATCTAGACTACCTTTCAATAAGTGGGCTAAGGCTAGAAGCAAGGCAAAAACTAGACAAAATTAGGCCTACTAGCCTTGGGCAAGCGGGCAGAATTTCGGGCGTTTCGCCTGCTGATATCGCAGTTTTAATGGTTTATCTTACTAAATAACCTATCGCGCAAGAATTATTAGCAAAAAATCTCAACCATTTAGTTGAGATTTTTATTTTTATATTAGTTTTATTAACATTTTAACGATATGTATTATTATCGAAATATACGCGTAGCCTAGCCCCATGCCCGTTATCAGTCTTCTAACGTTTGTGGATTCTTTTATTTTTAAGGCTTGAAGCCCGCCGTCTAAAAGCGTTAGAAATACTAGCCCTATTGATAGGTACATATTCCCCGCCCATAAAGAGCACACGATAGGCGCAATAATAAGCACACCAAGTATAAAGCCCGTGCACCTTGCGCACACCGGAAACTGCACGCCTTTATAAAAGAAAGAACGTTCGGGTTTTTGGTGACAGGTAAAGATTACGCGCATAACCTTGCAAAGGGTACAATATCGCTTAAAACCTTTTTCCGTCATTAAAACTCTCTGCCGCAATCTTGGCATTGTTTAACTTGGTAAGTTTTAACGTCTTTTTTTAACGCCAAATAAAGTGCAACCGGCCAAAAAAGAACAAACATCAAGCAAATAACGCCCCAATTTTTTTCGCCTTCTTTTTCGCGCGTAACATATTTTATGTCTGCACTACCACAGTTTGGGCACTTAATTCTTGGGCTTCTTTCAGTATGAGAACGTGGTTTTGGGGTTCTTTCGGCGCGTGGCCTAGACGTAGGTTCGTTTCTGGTAGAAACGCTTGGTTTAGGCGTTGAAAGAGAGCCAACTTCTTCTACTGGTTTATTAACGGGCGCGGTGGTTAAGCCGTCGTCGTCATATTTATTAGTGAAGTCACTATAATTATTATTGTTTTGGTTGTTAGAAGTAAAACCTTCGTTAACCTCGTCGTTGTTTTGGTTTGATAAATCAAAATTGCTCATATGCTCTTTTTCCTTCTTGTGTGTAAAATATTTTATTGTTTTCCGTTCTCTTTGCGTTTTCTGTCTACTTTTCGTTTAATGGTGGTAAATACAACGCCGATTACGATAAACGAATAAAAAGACATAAATCTCCAAACTAGCATTGCCGGAAAGGCAAGACCCGCAACCGACACGAGCCCGATTTTGAATAGCCAGTAAAACGATAAGTCTGCCGCACCTAAATTGCCAGGTGTTGGTATAAAGGATACCGCCGCATATAAAACTAGACATACGCAAACGATTTGCGCCCATTCTAAAACGTTTTTAGCATTAGGGTTATCAAACCCGAAGAACCTTAAAGTAAAATACGCAATAGAACATAGCGCGCACGCTTCACCCACGCTTATTAGCACCGAACTTAAAGTAACTATCGGGCTTTTTGCAATTCTTTTAAGACTTCTAGCGTTGCTAACAACGTTTCTTAAAATTTTATAGGTTAATAATTTTCTATCTTTAACGATTTTTAGTTTATATCCTAGTCCAACGACTAACCACACCAGCCTAGCGCAAAAGCGAGGCAAAAAACAGCAAGTTACAATTAGAATAGGCATTAAAAGTTCAAACGAAAGCCCAACTATTGCCATCGGTCTTAAAACGGTAGCGGTGGTTGAATAAATAATCTCGTCTGGTATATTTAAAACGTTTGCTTTCGGCGAAAAGATTACTAACGCAAACACACTTACTAACGCCATCGTGGTTTGGTTGAAAAAGTACGCTGCTATCGGTAGCGAAGCCGCGTCTCCACCGCGAACGCCGTGCGTTGATAGGTGGTAAATTTCAAAAGGCTGTCCTCCAACGGCAAAAGGCGTTGCGTTGTTGTAATATAAACCTATAACGGCAGTTTCTATACAAGTTTTTAGTCTCCAATGCCCTGTGGTTTTTCTGCATAGAATAGAAAGTTTTACGCCCTTAAAGAGAAAGCAACACGTTAACGCTAAAATTACGCATATAAGATATACCCAATGCGTTGAAATAACGCCTTTAATTTCTTGCCAAGAAGGCGGGTTTTCCATAGCGTTTTTTGAAAAGAAATCGTTATATGCGGTAATCGCTAAAACGGCTATTACGATAACGAAAAACAACGTGGCGAAAATTCTTTTTAACACGAGTTTACGTTTATCCATTTCATCGTCGTGCTTGTCGTAGCCCGTAACACCAGACATAACTAGTTGCCTGCCGAATTCACGGTATTCTTTATCGTTCATGTTAGCAACGTCTTCTGGTCTTACCTTCTTTATGCTTTTCTTTTTCGGCTTGTTTTCGTTTTCCGTGACTAAATCGACTTCTACGATAACGGGTTCGTTAGTCGTTTCGTCAATTTCGATTTTAGTTGCTTTTACTTTTTCTTTCTTCTTCATAACGAACACATTATACACTCTTTTAGGGTGTTTGTCAACTTTTAGTTATAAACATAAATTCGCGTGGTTTTCGACAAATATTTTGCCTTTATTTTGGTTGCGCCTTGACTTTTCTTGTGTAATGATGTATTATAGATTGGTAAAACTACTTTTTTAGGAGAATTTATGCGTTTAGTCTTTGAAAAATTAAAGAGTGCGTTTGAGTCTAAATGGTTAATACTCCCATTGTTTTTTGTCGAACTAGTTTTACAATCGCTAGGGCTTTATTCAATCGGCGTTTTAATTCTTGCAATAGTTCTTGCCTTAATTTTACTTTTCTGCGACGACGTGAAAAATATTTTTGCAATTATTTTTTACGTGTCGTTTTTTATTGGAAACATTTTCATTAACGCTAACTGGTTCATCTACGGAACGGCTATTGCGATTGCAGGTGTTTCTTTTATTTATTTCGTTATTTCTAGAATCATTAAAAGAAAACTCTCGGGCGAAAAGTTTAAAACTAGCAGGATTTTTATTCCACTCGTTATAATTTCCGTAATCTACTGCCTTGGCGGTGCTATTTCTAATTTCCAACTAGTGCCTTTTATCGTAACGATAGGTTTTTCGCTCGCAGTATTATTCTTTGTGTTCGTTGCGTCAAACTATGCGAATAACTTAAAACGATATTTGCCGTTTTTATTCACGGTGGGCGCAATCACTATTTTAATAGAAATGTTGATAACTAACGCCGTTGAAGGAAAATCTATTTTAACTATCTTTACGGTTAACCCGCTAGTTTCCGTTGGCGCGCAAAACATTAACGTTGCCGCGCTTTATATGCTAATCGGCTTGATATCTTGCTTTGCTTTGGGATATAAAAAGAAAAATTCACATTTATACCTAATTCTTGCAACCATTATCGCGGCGGGCATAATAGTTTCTATTTGCCGTATGATTATTTTGTTGGCGTTCCTATCATACGCTTTCTTGTCAATTTATTCGCTCACTAAACTAAAACGCAAAACAGCGTACGTGATTACGCTATCTATAATGGTCTTCTTTATCGTTGGCTTTATCGTTTTAGACCTTTTGTATATTAAAGACATTATAGTTTTTATACTATATAAAATCGAAGGCTCTAACTTCTTTAGTGGCAGAATTAGAATTTGGTCTTGGTGTGTGGATAAATTTAAGGAAAACCCACTTCTCGGCGTAGGATTCGTGCACGAAGAAATACAACCTATTCTTAACAGCAATCCAACTTCAATTATCCTTGCGCACAACACTCTCATTCAGTGGCTAGTATCGTTGGGTGCGCTCGGCACGCTATTTATGCTAGCGTTCACCGTTTGCAAGTATAAAATCGTTGCAAAATCAGTTAAAGAGTGTGGAATATTTATCCCACTTATATTATACGTAATAACGCTTTCGGGTATTACCGACCAAGCGGCACAGATGGATATTTTTGTGTACGCAATCTCTTTAATAACGCTCGTTTCAATAGACGATTGCTCGCCTCTTAAAACGCTTTTACCACTTAAAAAACGCAAGTTAAGGGGTGAAAATTGAGCAAAGACTTAAAAAAAGCATTAGAAGAAATTGAATATTTCCTTTTAGATATGGACGGAACTGTTTTTGTTGACGATTTTCCTATCGGCGATATGGCAAACACCTTAAAATTTTTAAGAGAAAAGGGCAAAAAAATAGTTTATCTATCCAACAACACTTCTAAAAGCGCCGATACTTATATAGAAAAACTAAAAAAACTTAATTTTTACGATGAAAAAGATGAAATTTATTCGGCAGGCGTTGCTACGTGCGAATACCTAAACACTTACTATAAAGGCAAAAGCGTTTACGCGCTCGCCACTAAGTCTTATAAAGCCGAAATAGTTAAGCACGGCATAAATCTTATAGACACGCCTACTGCCGATATCGCGCTTATGACTTACGATACCGAACTAACTTACGCTGATTTATGCACCTTCGTAAAAACGCTAGAAAACGGCGCAATATATATTTCTACCCACCCCGATAATCGTTGTAACACGATAGATGGATTTATTCCAGACGCAGGCGCGTTCGTTAAAATGATAGAATCATCTAACGGGTTTACCCCGTCGGTTGTGGTGGGAAAACCCAACACCATTATGGGCGACACGTTAAAGGCTAGGTTCAATAAAAAGGGAAACAATTTTATCATGGTTGGCGACAGACTTGATACCGACCTTATGTTTGGCGTAAACAACGGCTTTTATTCTTTAACCGTTTTAAGCGGTGAATCTACTATAAGCGACGTTGAGAACAATAAGGTTAAGCCGGACTTTATCTTAAACTCGCTAAACGATATAAAAAATTATTTTTGATACACGAGTAAACTTCAAACACCATAAAAGGAAAAATGATGCTTTCTAACTTTCACACGCACACCATTTTTTGCGACGGGAAAAATACGCCGAGAGAAATGGTAGAAAGGGCAATCGAACTAGGTTTTTCTGCTCTCGGCTTTTCTTCGCACGCAAGTTATCTAAAAGAATGTACTTACGGCGTTAAAGATTTAGAAGAATATAGAAAAACTATTAACGCCTTAAAAGAAGAATATAAAGACAAAATAGAAGTGTATTGCGGTATAGAAGAAGAAATCTACACCCCATACGACAGGAGAAAATACGATTATATTTTAGGCTCTTGCCACTTCGTTGAAAAAAACGGCGTTTACTATCCCGTAGACAGCGATTTAAAATCTTTTAAATCGCTTGTAAACCGTTTTAACGGAAACGTTCTAGAAATTGCCGAAAAATATTTTACGGCACTAGTAGATTATATATATAAAAGAACGCCCGATATCGTTGGACACTTCGACCTAATAACTAAATTCGACGAAATGGGCGAGGTTTTTTATCTCGATAACCCCGAATATATTAAAATGGCAGAATATTTTATGGAAAAAGCAAGCCTTTCCGGCTGCATTTTCGAAGTGAATACGGGTGCAATTTCTAGGGGATATAGAACTTCTTTTTACCCTAGCCTAAACCTACTTAATATTCTAAAAAAGAATAATGCGCGCCTAATGCTTAATTCCGACTGCCACGATAAAAACTTTTTAGACTGCGAATTTAAGCGTAGCATAGAAATTATTAAAGACGTTGGCTTTAAAAAGTTATCAACAATAAAAGGCGGAAAGTTTATAGAATTTGATATTTAAGCCCTTTTGATATTTAATTTTAAGCATAAAATAAACCCTTTCGAATGCTCGAAAGGGTTTTTTTGTTTTTTTGTTTTAGAATAGACCGGTGATAACGCCGTTTTCATCTACGTCGATTTTTTCAGCAGACGGAACTTTTGGTAAGCCGGGCATCGTCATAATTTCGCCTGTTAGACAAACGATAAAGCCTGCACCTGCCGAAACTTTAACTTTTCTAACGGTTACGGTAAAATCTTTTGGCGCGCCAAGTTTTGTCATATCGTCTGAAAAACTATATTGCGTTTTTGCCATACAGATAGGAAGTTTGTCGTAGCCAAGTTCGGTTAGCCTAATAATTTCTTTTTCTGCGCTAGGTGTAAACGAAACGCCAGCCCCGCCGTAAACTTTTTTAACGATTTGATCTATTTTTTCTTTTATGCTTAAATCTAGGTCGTAAGAAAAACTAAAATCGTTTTCTTTTTCGCATAGTTTAACAACTTCTTCGGCAAGTTTTTCGCCACCCTTACCGCCTTCTGCCCAAACGTTAGAAAGTATAACGTTAACGCCAAGTTCTTTGCATTTTTCGATAACTAAATTTATTTCATTATCCGTATCGGTAGGAAAGCGATTTACCGCAACGACGCAAGGCAATTTATAAACGTTTATAATATTAGATGCGTGGCGAAGTAGATTTGGCATACCTTTAACTAACGCGTCTAGGTTTTCGTTGCCAAGGTCTGCCTTTGCCATACCGCCGTGCATTTTAAGCGCCCTAACCGTTGCAACTAGCACAACGGCAGATGGTTTAAGCCCTGCCACCCTACATTTAATATCCAAGAATTTTTGCGCGCCAAGGTCTGCGCCAAAGCCTGCTTCGGTAACGCAATAGTCGCCAAGTTTAAGCGCCATTTTTGTTGCTATAATAGAGTTACAGCCGTGTGCTATGTTCGCAAAAGGTCCGCCGTGCACGAAAGCAGGCGTGCCTTCTAGCGTTTGAACTAGGTTTGGTTTTAACGCGTCTTTAAGTAGAGCAGTCATTGCGCCAACGGCTTTAAGGTCGCCAGCGGTTATAGGTTTTTTGTCGTAAGAATATGCAACAACTATTTTAGAAAGCCTTTCTTTTAGGTCTGAAATAGAGTTTGATAGGCAAAATATCGCCATAATTTCAGACGCAACGGTTATATCAAACCCGTCTTCTCTGGGAACACCGTTTGCCTTTCCGCCAAGCCCGTCTACTATAAAGCGAAGTTGCCTGTCGTTCATATCAACGCAACGTTTCCAAACGATACTAGCCACGTCTATATTAAGTTCGTTGCCTTGCTTTATATGGTTATCTAGCATAGCGGCAAGTAGGTTATTCGCCGCGCCTATTGCGTGGAAGTCGCCCGTAAAATGAAGGTTAATATCTTCCATAGGCACTACTTGCGCGTATCCACCACCCGCAGCGCCACCTTTAACGCCGAACACAGGCCCAAGCGATGGCTCGCGAAGGGCAACTACTACGTTTTTGCCTATTCTTTTAAGCCCGTCTGCAAGGCCGATAGTGGTTGTGGTTTTACCTTCGCCCGCTGGGGTTGGGGTGATTGCCGTAACTAAAATAAGTTTGCCGTTTTTTCTGTTGCTATCTTTTAGCAAAGAATAATCTATTTTAGCCTTATACCTGCCGTATTGCTCGATATATTTATCTGCTATACCCGCAGTTTCGGCAATTTGGGTTATAGGCTTTAATTTGCAACTTTGCGCAATTTCTATATCAGTTAGGTGCGCCATGTTTTTTCTCCTTACTTTTTGAAGTATTTTACTGCAGATTCAAACAACTTCATATCGTAGTTTCCTAAAACGTTTTTATATAGACCGTAGCCCTTTCTTTCAGAGTGTCCCATTTTACCGAATACTCTGCCGTCTGGGGATAAGATGCCTTCGATAGCGTCTATACTGCCGTTAGGGTTAAAGCGTATATCCATAGTAGCCTTGTTATCAAAATCTACGTATTGAGACATAATTTGTCCGTTTGCTTGTAGTTTTTTAATTAGTTCTTCGCTTGCAACGAATTTGCCTTCGCCGTGAGAGATAGGAACGCTGTAAACGTCGCCAACCTTTACACCGCTAAGCCAAGGCGATTTATTAGAAGAAATCCTTATGTTAACGATTTTAGATTGGTGGCGCGCTATGTCGTTATAAGTTAGGGTTGGGCAAGTTTCATCGGTGTCGATAATTTTGCCGTAAGGCACAAGCCCTAGTTTAATAAGCGCTTGGAAGCCGTTACATATACCACCCATCAAGCCGTCGCGAGATTCTAAAAGGTTTTTAATTTCTTCTTTAACCATTTCGTTTCTAAAAAACGCCGTTATAAACTTACCAGAGCCGTCTGGTTCGTCGCCACCGCTAAATCCACCTGGGATAAACACGATTTGGCTATCTTTTGCAAGGCGTGCGAATTGTTCTACCGAATATGCAACGTCGCTAGCCGTTAGGTTTTTAACAACGAATATTTCTGCGTTTGCGCCTGCATCGGCAAATGCTTTTGCCGTGTCGTATTCGCAGTTCGTTCCTGGGAATACTGGTATTAAAACCTTGGGTTTTGCAACCTTAACGCTAGAAGTAAAGTTAAATTCTTTATCAAAAGTATAGGTTTGTGCCGTTTGCGATTTTGCTTTTATAGCGTAGGTGTAAACGGGTTCTAACTTATTTTCGTAAACGGCTTGTAAATCGCCCAACGAAATATTTTCGCCTTTATAAGAAATAACTTTTTCTTCGGTAGTGTAGCCGAGTAGTTCGCCCACCGAGATATCTTCTTTAAGTTCTACGATAAACGCGCCGTATAAGTAATCGAATAGTTCTTGTTCGGTAAATTTATCACTATACTTAAAGCCAAACCCGTTGCCCATTGCACTTTTTAGCACTTTTTCTGCAATACCACCGTAAGTTACGGTAGTGCAAGACAAGATTTTACCTGCTTTATTTAAGTCGTTAATAGTTTTATAAACGCCTATTAAAGACTCTGTTATAGGTAAGCCGTTTTTATCGTAGTCGGGTTTAATTAAAACCACCTTAGAATTTGCTTTCTTAAATTCTGGTGTAATAACTTGGTCTACGCTGCCCGTAGTTACTGCAAAAGAAACTAGGGTTGGTGGCACGTCGATATTTTCGAAAGAACCACTCATACTATCCTTACCACCGATTGCAGCGCATTTAAGTTCTATTTGCGCTTTATACGCGCCAAGCAACGCGCATAGTGGTTCGCCCCATCTTTCAGGGTCTTTTTTAAGACGCTTAAAGTATTCTTGGAAAGTTAAGTAAATTTCGCCGTAGTTCGCACCGCTTGCAATTAGTTTAGAAACGCTTTCAACAACGGCAAAATACGCACCGTGATAAGGGCTGTTTTCGGCAAGAGTTGGGTTACCGCCCCAAGACATAAACGAAACGGTATCGGTGTGGCCTTTTTCTACTGAAACTAGGTTTACCATCGCTTCCGATGGGGTTAATTGATATTTGCCACCAAAAGGCATCGTAACAGTTCCACTACCGATAGTAGAGTCGAAACGTTCGGATAAGCCTTTTTTAGAGCAAACGTTAAGGTCGCCGGCAAGACTAATATAATTTTCTACAAAATTTCCTTTTACTTGTCTGTTATAAGGTTTAAGTGGTAATACTTTTGCGTCGATATGCTTTTCAGCACCATTAGAGTTCAAGAAGTCGCGCGCGATGTCAACAATAACTTTGCCACACCACGTCATTGTAAGCCTATTTTTATCGGTGACCGTTGCAACAACGGTTGCTTCTAGGTTTTCTTCTTTACATAGTGCGATAAATTCTTCTACTTTATCATTTTCTACAACGACAGCCATACGTTCTTGCGATTCTGAAATAGCAAGTTCGGTGCCGTCTAAACCGTCGTATTTTTTAGGAACTACTGATAGGTCGATATCAAGCCCATCGGCAAGTTCGCCGATTGCTACTGAAACACCACCTGCGCCAAAGTCATTACAACGCTTAATTAAGGTTGTCACCTTAGGGTTTCTAAATAATCTTTGAATTTTTCTTTCTTCTGGCGCGTTTCCTTTTTGAACTTCTGCACCACAAGCCGTTAACGATTCTTCGGTGTGTGATTTAGAAGAACCCGTTGCACCACCACAACCATCACGCCCCGTTCTGCCACCAAGCAAGATAACCTTGTCGCCCGCAGTTGGAACTTCACGCCTTACGTTTTCTGCCGGTGCGCCTGCTATAACCGCACCGATTTCCATACGTTTTGCAACGTAGCCGTTGTGGTAAATTTCATCTACTTGTCCGGTTGCTAAACCGATTTGGTTGCCGTAAGAAGAATAGCCCGCAGCAGCGGTTGTAACGATTTTTCTTTGTGGAAGTTTGCCCTTAATGGTTTGGTTTACCGGAAGAAGTGGATTGCCTGCACCCGTTACGCGCATTGCAGAATAAACGTAACTTCTGCCAGAAAGTGGGTCGCGAATTGCGCCACCGATACAAGTTGCCGCACCACCGAAAGGTTCGATTTCAGTTGGGTGGTTGTGCGTTTCGTTCTTAAATAAAAGTAGCCATTTTTGGTCTTTGCCGTCTACTTTTACGTTTATTTTAACCGTGCACGCATTGATTTCTTCGGATTCGTCTAGGTTATTAAGGTATCCGTTCTTTTTAAGAACTTTTGCTGCAAGAGTGCCTATATCCATAAGGTTTATAGGTTTAGTTCTGTTTAGGTCTTTTCTTGCGCTAATATATTCTTGGTAAGTTTTTTCTAAAAGTTCGTCTTCAAAAGAAACGCTATCGATTGTCGTTAAGAAAGTGGTATGACGGCAGTGGTCTGACCAATAGGTGTCTATCATACGAATTTCGGTTATCGTTGGGTCTCTTTGTTCTTTTATAAAGTATTCTTGGCAGAACTTAATATCGCCAAGGTCCATAGCAAGCGCATACTCGCTAATAAAGTTTTCTAATTCTTTTTCGGTAAGATTTATAAACCCGTTTAATACTTTTACGTCTGATGGAACGTCGAACACCGATTTAAGAGATTGTGGTAGTTCTAGCCCCGTTTCCATACTTTCTACGGGGTTAATAACGAATTTTTTAATTTCGTTTAGCGCGCTATCGGTAATATCGCCGTAAACAGCGTAAACTTTTGCCGTTTTTACGATAGGGCGATTTTTTTGCGATATTATTTGAATACATTGTGATGCAGAGTCTGCCCTTTGGTCGTATTGCCCAGGGAGATACGTTACTGCAAACACTTTTGCTCCGTCTAGGTTAACGCCATCCGTAGCGTTGTCCATTTGTGGTTCAGAGAAAACGGTTTTAACCGCGTAATCAAAAAGCTCTTTTTCTATATCTTCAACGTCGTAACGGTTAATAACCCTAATTTTGTCAACGCCCTTTATCATTAAAATATCTTTAACTTCTTTGCTTAAAGATATCGCTTCATTGTCAAATCCGTTTTTCTTTTCTACGTAAATTCTATATACCATTTTATCTTCTCCGTTCTACTATTTTACGCTTAACGCTTTTTTGCCTATGTCCGTTCTAAAATAAGCGTTTGAAAAACTTACGCTTTCTACGTTTTTATACGCTATATCTATTGCAGTTTTTAGGTCGTTTGCTTTTCCAATAACGCCTAAAACTCTACCGCCGTTAGTTAAAAGTTTGTTATCTTTAATAACTGCGCCTGCAACGTAAACGCTATCTTTAACTTCTTCTTTAATAACTATTTCGTAGCCCTTTTCGTATTTTTCGGGATACCCGCAAGAAGCCATTATAACGCAAGCACAAGCCCCGCTCGAAAATTTAACCATTTCTTTACTTAACGTGCCGTTAGTAGTGGCAAGCATAATTTCTAGTAGGTCGCTTTCAAGTAGCGGAAGAACCACTTGCGTTTCAGGATCGCCGAAACGACAGTTGTATTCGATAACTTTTGGTCCGTTTTCGGTAAGCATTAGCCCGAAATATAAACAACCCTTAAAGGTTCTATCTTCGCTGTTCATTGCGTTAACGGTAGGAATAAAAATCTTTTCCATACACTCTTTTTCTATATCTTTGGTATAGAACGGGTTTGGCGCGATAGTGCCCATACCACCAGTGTTAAGTCCAAGGTCGCCCGTTAGTGCGCGCTTGTGGTCCATAGAAGAAACCATAGGAACAAGCGTTTTTCCGTCGGTAAAGGCTAAAACTGAAACTTCGGGGCCGGTTAAAAACTCTTCTATAACGATATTGTCGCCACTTTTGCCGAAAACTTTGTCGCTCATTATAGACTTAACTGCACTAATACTTTCTTCTAGCGTGTTGCAGATTAAAACGCCCTTGCCAAGCGCAAGCCCGTCGGCTTTAACTACTATCGGCATTTTTTGGGTTTTTAGGTATTCGATTGCTTTTTCTTGATTAGAAAATACTTCGTATTTAGCAGTTGGAATACCGTATTTTTTCATTAAATTTTTAGAGAACGCTTTACTGCCTTCGATTATTGCAGCCCTTTTGTTTGGCCCAAAGCATGGCACGCCTATTTCGGTAAGCGCGTCAACCACGCCTAAAACTAGCGGGTCGTCTGGCGTAACTACGGCGTAATCTATTTGGTTTTCTTTTGCAAAAGCGCATAGTTTTTCTACGTCCGTGCCTTTTATATCAACAAGCGTGGCGTCTTCTGCCATACCGCCGTTACCCGGGGCTACGAAAATCTTTTCTACCTTTTCGCTTTGTTTAAGTTTTTTTATAACGGCGTGCTCTCTACCGCCACCGCCGATAACAAGTATCTTCATAATGCTCCTTAAAAAGTGTGATAGTAAATTAAAAACGAATTAAATTAGTCAGCGTAAATCGGGAATTTTTCGCAAAGTTCCATAACTTCTTTTGAAATTCTATCCTTAGAGTTTTCAAAGTCGCTAGCAACTTCTTTCATCCATTTTGCAATTTTTAGCATTTCTTCTTCTTTAAATCCACGTGAAGTTACGGCTGGCGTACCAACTCTTATACCGCTAGTAACGAAAGGCTTTTCAGGGTCGTTTGGAATAGCGTTTTTGTTTACGGTGATATGCACTTCGTCTAGGCGTTTTTCCATTTCTTTACCGGTAACGCCGAAAGGACGTAGGTCGATAAGCATTAAGTGGTTATCGGTATCGCCCGAAACAACCCTAAAACCTTCTTTTTTAAGCGCTTCGCATAAAACTTTTGCGTTTTTAACAATTTGGGTTTGATATTCCTTAAATTCTTCGGTCATTGCTTCGCCAAGAGCAACTGCTTTTGCAGCGATAATGTGCATTAGTGGGCCACCTTGCGTTCCTGGGAACACTGCTTTATCAATAGCCTTAGCAAATTCTTCTTTGCAAAGAATTAAACCGCCCCTTGGTCCGCGTAAAGTTTTGTGGGTGGTGGTGGTAACTACGTGCGCGTATGGCACTGGCGATGGGTGTAGACCTGCTGCAACAAGACCTGCAATGTGCGCCATATCTACCATTAAAATTGCACCAACTTCATCTGCGATTTCACGAATTTTCTTAAAGTCGATAGTTCTGCTATACGCGCTTGCGCCTGCAACTATCATTTTTGGCTTGCATTCAAGTGCAGTCTTTCTCATTGCGTCGTAGTCGAGCATTTCGGTGCCGTCTGCAACGGAATAAGGAACAACGTTAAAGTATTTACCAGAAATATTTACCGGTGAACCGTGTGATAAGTGCCCGCCGTGCGCTAGGTTTAAGCCCATAACCGTGTCGCCTGGGTTAAGGAACGCAAAGAAAACTGCTAGGTTTGCGCTTGCGCCAGAGTGTGGTTGAACGTTAGCGTGTTCTGCGCCGAATAACTTTTTAGCCCTTTCTCTAGCGATATCTTCTACGATATCAACGTATCCACAACCGCCGTAGTATCTCTTGCCAGGGAAACCTTCTGCATACTTATTAGTAAGCGGAGTGCCTGCTGCAAGTAATACCGCCTTAGAAACGATATTTTCTGATGCGATAAGTTCGATATTGTGTCTTTGGCGACTTAGTTCTAGGTCGCACGCGTCGGCAACTTCTTTGTCGAAAAGTGAAAGTTCGTTAAAAAAATTCATAATATTTTCTCCTAAAAATTTAGTGTGTTTTTCTTAAATTTGTTTTTCGGTTTATAAATTAGTGGTGGAATAATCTCATGTCGGTAAAGCACATTACCATATCGTATTCGTTTGCCCTAGCGATAACCGCGTCGTCTCTAACAGAGCCACCCGGTTGCACTACGTAACTAACGCCACTCTTGCTTGCCCTATCGATATTGTCGTAGAACGGGAAGAACGCGTCGCTTGCCAAGGTAACGCCCTTGATTTTTGATAGGTAACTAACTTTTTCTTCTCTGGTAAAGGCTTCTGGCTTAACCTTAAAGTAGTTTTGCCAAACGTTTTCGCCTAAAACTTCGTCGCTATCAAAATCAGATAGGTATAGGTCGATAACGTTGTTCTTTTCTGCTCTAGAAACACCGTCGGCAAACACTAGGTTTAATACCTTTTCGTGTTGGCGAAGATGCCATAGGTCTGCCTTTGATGCTGCAAGGCGCGTGCAGTGTATTCTTGATTGTTGCCCTGCGCCAACGCCTATTGCTTGCCCGCCAAAAGCAAAGCAAACAGAATTTGATTGCGTGTATTTTAAGGTGATTAACGCAATAATCATATCGTTTATAATATCTTTTGATAAATTTTTGTTTTCGGTAACGATATTTTTAAGTAGTTCTTCGCTAATCTTAAAATTGTTTCTGCCTTGTTCGAAAGTAATGCCGTAAACTTGTTTGGTTTCTCTTTCGGTAGGAACGTAATTTGGGTCGATTTTAATTACGTTATATGTGCCTTTTCTTTTTGTTTTAAGAATTTCTAACGCTTCTTTTGAATAAGATGGTGCGATAACCCCGTCTGATACTTCGCGCGCGATAATTCTTGCGGTAACAGCGTCGCATTCATCTGAAAGCGCGATAAAATCGCCGAAACTAGACATCCTGTCCGTGCCCCTTGCCCTAGCGTAAGCGCAAGCGATTGGGCTTTCATCTAGCCCTTCGATATCGTCTACGAAGCACGCTTTTTTAAGTTTTTCGTCTAGTTTTATACCGATAGCGGCAGAAGTTGGAGAAACGTGTTTAAAAGAAGTTGCCGCAGGATAACCCGTTGCTTCTTTGATTTCTTTTACTAGTTGATAAGAGTTAAAAGCGTCTAAAAAGTTTATGTAGCCTGGTCTTCCCGATAAAATTTCGATTGGTAACTGAGAGCCGTCTGCCATATAAATTTTAGATGGTTTTTGGTTGGGATTACAGCCGTATTTTAATTCAAATTCTTTCATACTTTCTCCTTATTTGTTTTTGTTTATAAGTCTGTTTTCTTCTTTGCCCGTTTTTAAGTCGGTATATCTAACGTATAAAGAAATTTTATTGTCTTTATCAAGGTTGTCCCAAATTTCTTTGGTGAATTCGTCTATGTCGTTAGGAATTTCTACCCTTTCCGGTTCGCCTTGGAAAGTTGGGATAGGATTGCCGTCGCACACGTAGGTGTGAATAAAATGCCCTAATCCGCTAAGTGATGCAAACGAGAAAGTATAGCGATTACAAGCAGTGCCAAGTTCGTCGGCAGATTTTAGAATACTCATTTCATAATTAAAATCTTCGCCATTAAAATAGGTAACCGCACTAATTCTTGGGGTAAGGTTAGGCGCATCTGGTTCAAACGCGCGAACTTCTAACGCTGTTTTTAGGTCTTTACCCGCCTTAAAGCCATCATAAATGGTGTCGGTTTGGTCGCCGTTTGTTACGATTAGTTTGTTATCGAATTTTCTAATTGCTCTATAAATAATTAGGCTTGGGTCTTCTACCTTGCTAGCGTCGAAAGGTTCGGTGAAAACTGCGCCGTCTTTTTCGGTAAACACGCGGTTTCTTGAATTTGCGCTTCTGCCCATAATAAAGTAAGCCGAAACGGCTTTTTCTCCGTCTTTACTTTTGCCAACGATTATGCCCCTACCTACGTAAGAGTTGCCTAAAATTAAATCTTTTATCTTGTTTATTTTGTAAACGTTCATTTTGTTTTCCTTATATATCGTTAATTTTTTTCGGTTAATAATTTTTTTGCCACAAGTTCGCACGATGCGGGAAGAATTATCCACTCTGCCCTTTCCATAACGCGCTTTTGCAAGATTTCGGGCGTGTCGCCATCTAAAATTTCTACGGCTTTTTGCATTATAATTTTTCCACCATCAGGAATTTCGTTAACGTAATGCACGGTTGCGCCCGTTACTTTAACGCCGTAAGATAACGCTTCTTCGTGCACCTTTAAGCCGTAGTAACCCTTTCCGCAAAAAGACGGAATAAGCGACGGATGAACGTTTATAATTCTATCTTTAAACGCATCGGTGAACTCTTTAGATAGTATTGCTAAAAACCCTGCAAGTACGACAAGTTCTATGTTTTCGGCTTTTAAAACTTTAATTAGTTCTTGGTTAAACGCTTCTATAGTGCCGCAATCTTTTTTAGTTATAACAAGGCTTTTTATCCCAGCGTTTTTTGCGCGTTCTAGCGCGTAAACACCCGCCTTGTTTGATATTACTAGCGAAATTTCGCCACTTTTTATAACTTTTTCTTGGCTATCGATAAGCGCTTGAAGATTTGTTCCGCCACCACTAACCAAAACGGCAATTTTTATTTTTTTCATATTATTCTAAAATGATTTTATCGTCTGACTTAACGATTTCGCCTAAAATATAAGCGTCTTCGCCGTTGGCTTTAAGAATTTCTAGCGCGCGACTTGCGTCTTCTTTAGAAACAACAACGCTCATACCAACGCCCATGTTAAAGGTGTTAAACATATCCCTTTCAGAAATACCGCCCACCTTTTGAATAAGTTTAAATATAGGCAATACTTCAACGGTGCTCTTTTTGATTTTTGCGCCTAAGCCGTTAGGGATACTTCTTGGGATATTTTCGTAAAAGCCACCACCCGTTATGTGCGAAACGCCTTTAACGGTGATTTCCTTAAATAGCGCAAGCATAGGCTTAACGTATATTTTAGTTGGGGTAAGTAAGGTTTCGCCAAGCGATTTACCACCAAGTTCTTCTAGTGGGGCTTTAATGTCAGCATTTTCGATGTCGAACACTTTTCTAACTAGCGAAAAACCGTTAGAGTGCACGCCCGAAGATTTAAGCGCGATAACGATATCCCCTTCTTTCATAGAATTTTTGTCGATAACTTTATCTCTATCAACAACGCCTACTGAAAAACCTGCAAGGTCGTATTCATCGATAGGGTAAAACCCTGGCATTTCGGCAGTTTCGCCACCGATTAGCGCGCTACCAGATTGAACACAGCCTTCCGCAATACCGCCAACTATGTCGGCAATTTTTTCGGGCACGTTCTTTCCGCACGCGATATAGTCTAAAAAGAATAGTGGTTTAGCACCGCAACAAATAACGTCGTTAACGCACATAGCAACGCAGTCTATACCAACGGTATCGTGCTTATCCATTAAAAATGCAAGTTTAAGTTTTGTTCCAACGCCGTCTGTTCCAGAAACTAGAACGGGGTTTTTAATACCCATAAGGTCTAGTGGGAACAAACCGCCAAAGCCACCGATATCGTCTGCCGTGGTTTTGGTTCTTGCAATGTGTTTTTTCATAAGTTCAACGGCTTTGTAGCCTGCGGTTATATCAACGCCTGCGTTTTTATAACTTTCAGAAAAACTTTTTTCCATAATTTTCTCCTAACTTTAGTTTATTGTTTATTCTTTTCCGTTCCAGCAGTAAGTGCATAATTTTGAGGGGTCTACGCCGATTGCTTTAATCATACCTTCTAAAGACTGGAATTCTAGGCTATCAAAGCCGAATTTTTTGCAGATTGCTTCGCGCATTTTTTTACCGCGTTCGGTGTTCGCGTCGCTATATTCGTTTATGTAGTTTAAGCCTTCTTCGCCTTCGAGTTCTAAAATAGTTCTTCTAGAAATAAGTTCAAGATCGCTAGTTACCCTAGAAAAATTTAAGAACTTACAACCAAACATAATCGGTGGACAAGCCGAACGCATATGCACCGACTTTGCGCCGTTTTGTTGTAAAAATTCTACCGTTTCTTTAAGTTGTGTGCCACGAACGATAGAATCGTCTACGAACAATAGGTTTTTGCCTTTTATTAGTTCGCGAACGGGTATTTGTTTCATTTTAGCGATACGATTGCGGTCTACTTGGTTGTTCGGGGTAAAACTCCTTGACCAAGTTGGCGTGTATTTTATATATGGTCTTTTAAATGGAACACCACTTTTATTAGCATAGCCGATAGCGTGGGGCGTGCCGGAATCAGGAACGCCACAAACCGAGTCTACGCCTTTTATCGTGCCGTTAGCGATATCCGTTTCCGCCATAATTTCGCCGTTTTTTGTGCGCATTTCTTCTACGTTAACACCTTCGTAAACAGAAGAGGGGAATCCGTAATAAGTCCATAAAAAAGAACACATACGCATTTTTTTGAGCGGTTTGCTAAGTTCTTTAAGTCCGTAATTGCTAATTTCTACTATTTCGCCAGCGCCGAGTTCTTTTTTTAGGTCGTAGCCAAGTTTATAAAAAGCAAACGATTCGAACGAAACGCAATATTCGCCGTCTTCTCTCTCTCCGATTAAAACGGGAAGTCTGCCAACCTTATCTCTCGCGGTGATTATTGTGCCCTTTTCGGTTAAGATTATAATCGACGCCGTGCCTTCGATTTCGCTTTGAGCAAACTTAATGCCCTTGGTAAAATCTTTCTTTTGATTTATTAAAGACGCAACTAGTTCGGTTGTGTTGATAACTGCGCCAGAAGATATACCGAAATGCCCACCGCACCTTAAAACGTAGTCTTCGGCAAGTTTTTCTTTGTTTAAAACGTTGCCTACTACGCAAATTGCATAGTTCCCTAAATGAGAACGTATCATAAGCGGTTGTGGCTCGCTATCACTTATACAGCCGATAGCAGAAGTGCCTTGCATTTCTTCGAAAACGTGTTCGAATTTAGTTCTAAAAGGTGCGTTGCCTAGATTGTGAATTTTTCGTTGCAAACCTTTATCTTTATCGTAGATTGCAAGCCCGCCCGATTTAGTGCCAAGATGAGAGTGATAGTCCGTGCCGAAAAACACGTCTGCCATACACTCTTTTTTAGATACTACGCCAAAAAATGCGCCCATAGATTTCTCCTAACGATAAGTAATTATTTGCTTTCAAAGAATAGTTTAGAAAGAGTCATTGGGTCTACGTATTCGCCGTTTTTGTAAACGCGCATATTGCCCGATGCAATTTCGTCTATAAGCATAACGTTTCCGTCTTTATCATAGCCGAATTCGAATTTAATATCGTATAAAACTAAACCTTTTTCTTTAAGGTCGTCTGCAACGATTTTGGTAATCTTTTGCGTCATATCCCTAATATCGTCGTATTGTTTAGCGGTTAAAACGCCAAGAGCAACAAGTCCGTCTTTGGTTACTAGCGGGTCGCCCTTTTCATCGTTTTTAAAAGTGGTTTCTACGTAAGCAGGTAAATCTGCGCCTTCTTCTACGTAGTCGCTATATCTTCTGTAAAAACTGCCTACTGCTTTATATCTACAAATAACTTCTAAACCTTTGCCAAACGCTTTTGCAGGAAGAACTTCCATAGTAGTGTTTTTTAGGTCAGCAGAAACGTAGTGAGTTTTGATGCCTGCTAGGTTTACTTTTTCGAAAAAGTAAATAGACATACGAAGGTTAACGTCGCCAACGCCGTCTATCGTAAGGCCAACTGAATTTTCACCTGGGTCAAACACCCCGTCTTTTCCAGTGCAGTCGTCCTTAAATAGAAGTTCGTAGTTTCCGTTTTCTAACGCGTAAACGTTTTTGGTTTTGCCAGTGTAAACTAGAGTTTTTGCCATAATTTTTTCTCCTTTATATTGAGCCGTTAAATTTTTTACTAACTATATCGTTTTTTTCTAAAACTTTTTGCCTGTCTGCTTGTTTTTTGTCGGCAAGTTTTTTTGAAAGTTCTTCGTCCGCTATCGCAAGCATTTGAATTGCAAGTAGCCCTGCGTTTACACCGCCGTTTATAGCAACGGTTGCAACGGGCACGCCCGATGGCATTTGAACGGTTGAAAGCAGTGCGTCCATACCGTCTCCACTAGACTTGCAAGGAATACCGATTACGGGAAGAGTGGTGTTTGCGGCAATAGCACCTGCTAAATGCGCCGCCATACCCGCTGCGCAAATTATAACGCCGTAGCCGTTTTCTTTTGCGGTTACTGAAAATTCGTGCGCTTCAAGTGGTGTTCTGTGCGCAGAATAAACGTTAACCGAATACGGCACGCCAAAACTTTTAAGCGTGTCTATGGTTTTTTCTAATATTGGTAGGTCGCTATCGCTACCCATGATAATTGCAACTTTTTTCATAATAAATCTCCTAAAAATACCTAAATTAAACAAAAAAAGGCGCACGAATTTTATTACTAAAATAGCGTGTGCCCAGACGGTCGGCAAAAATAGATTTTTATTCCACTATGGTTATCCATAACTATCCGTCAGTAATAAAAATCCTTACGTAATAACTTTAACAAATTTGTCGAGAAAAGTCAATTGTTTTTAGCCTATAATATTTATATTTAATATTTAAAATTGTCTTGCAAAAAACGAAAAAATTTTGTATAATACTTTTTACGGCGATTGAGCGCGAATTTATCGTTTTTTTGGAGCGAAATTTTGAACAAAAAGTTAAGCAAAAAAAACTTAATGGTAAACTTTTTCGTGGTGTTTTTTTTAACGCTATTTTCCGTTTACTACCTCACTAAAACAGACGTTTTGAATAGCACTACGTTTGATAAGATATCTTTTCTTGATATCTTTTTGGTAATGCTATTTTTTCTTTTGGGTTTATTCGTTTTATCAATCGTAGAATTTTTGGTGTTTCGCACCTTCACGAAAACCATGCCCGTTCAGCGTTGCTACGTGGATTGTTTGTTAGGAAATCTCGGGTCGAACGTAACACCGCTTAAAGTTGCGCACTTTCCACTTAAATTTTACGTTCAACACTCTTTCGGCGTGCCTTTTAGCGATTCGGTAACAGGCGCGGTTAAATGCCAAATTATTTATAGTTTTACTTCGATTTTGGTATATCTTACCATCGTTATTTCGCTTGCCGTTAACGGGCAACAAGTAATTATTGGCGAGTCTGTGTTTCCGCTGTTTTTAATAATCTCGTTCGGGCTTTTTTTCCATATAGGCGTGTTTATTTTAACCGTGGTTTTGGCGTTTAACGTTAAACTGCAAAAGTGGGTTCTTTGCACCGTTTCGAAGTTAATTAAAAAAATCAAAAAGAACTTCAACGAAGAACAATTTATTTACGAAAAAGAACGCAACCTAAGGCTTTTTAGAGAACAAATCTCGGTTATCGTTAAAAAGTTTTGCGCGTATATCGCGCCCATCGTTTTATACGCGATTTTTATGTTTTTATCAGAGAGCGCGCTATACTTTTCCTTTTTATTAGTTACTGGCGAAAGTTTTGTGCTTAGCGAATTTTTCACTTTTTACCTTTTAACGCTTGCGTCTTATTATATAGCGAACTTTATACCCGTTCCCGGTGGCGCAGGAACTACCGAAGTTGTTGTTAGCATACTATTTTCTAGCATTATCGCTAGCGAATTTATCGGTTCTATAATTATTCTTTGGCGACTTGCCACTTACTATTTAATAATCATATTAGAAGTGGTGCTATTATGCTTTCTGCCCGTATTTAAAAAAAATTACAAAAACAAGGCTAATAAATACGCCGATTTCGTGAGCGACGAATATGAATAAACTAGGCGCAATTTCACTTTATAATAAAACTTTTTTAGACCCAAAAAAGCTATCCGATTTAGTTTTTTTAGGGTTTGATTTCGATAAAAACTGCTATGTTTTTTTAGACGGAGATAAAATTGTTTCGGTAGGGTTTATTTCTTATAAAAGTTTATGCGTAAACGGCAAGGTTTACGGCTTTCCTTTTTTGTTTGGTCTTGCAACGGATAGCGAATATAAAAATAAAGGCTTTGCCAAAAAAACGATATCTAATATTATTAAAGATTTATATAGTAAGGGTTTGCCTTTTTTGGGGCTTTACCCCTACCCCGTTGATAAATGTTTTTACGAAAAATTTGGTTTTCAAACTTTTACTTTCGTAAACAAAATCGCCTTAAAAAATCTAGTGATTTTAGGGACTAATATAAAAGAGAATTTAACGAGCGAAGAACTTTTTTCACTCTATAATAAGGCAACGAAAAACTGCGAAATAAAACAAAACCTTTCGGCTAAAAATTTTTCGTTTAACTTAAAAAAAATTAAGGCGTTTAACGGCAGAATTTTTGGCTTATATTATAAAGATTACCTTTACGGATACGTTTGTTTAGACGGCGAAAGAGTAGAAGAAAGTTTTTTTGATTTAGAGTTTATAAATAATTGTAAAGATAAAATTTTAGGTGAAAATTCCGTCGATTTTTTACAGCCTTTCGGATTAGATAAAAACCTTTATTTATACCAGTTCGCATCTAAAAAAATTAACGCAGATATTTTTTCTTTTGCGCAAATAAGACCCGTTAATTATATCAAGTTTTTAAGGGTTTTTAGGAATAATTTTTCCGCCGATTTAGACGGCGTTTCTAAAATACTTGTTAAAGACGAAATTTTAGGGGATATTAAGTTAAAAATCGTGTGCAATAACGGTAAAATTCGGTTCTATAAAAATTTTATCGGCAAAGATTTCGTTACTTTAACCCCTAGGGAATTTACTGAATACGTTTTGTTTTCTAAAACGGATTATAACCTAATTAAAACCAATAAAACTATTTTCGATTACGCGTTTTTAGATAGATATTAAAGGATAAATTATGCTAGAAATTGTAAAAGAGTTTAATTGTTCTTGTAAAAAAGTTCATAATGCTGGTATCAAGCAAATTTTAGTAGAAAAAGGCGGTATAAATAAACTGCCTGTTTTCGTTAAAAATTTTAATGCGAAATCCGTATTTTTAGTTTGCGATACAAACACTTTTAAGGTAGGCGGAGAAAAAGCGTTAGGTTTGCTTTTATTAAGCGGTTACGTAGTAAACACCTTTATTTTTCCAACCACCCCTTTTGAACCTGATGAAAACGCGCTTAACTTGTTAAAATCGGCGTATAATAACCAAGATATTTTAGTTGCGGTTGGCTCTGGCGTTATAAACGATTTATCAAAAATTTTATCGTGCGAAAAGAATATTCCTTATATAATAATAGCGTCTCAACCGTCTATGGACGGGTATGCGTCTAAAACTTCTTCTATAATATCGGGCGGGCTTAAAGTAACGGTAAATTCTAAGATTGCAGACGTTATTATCGGAGACGTAGATATACTTAAAACCGCGCCAAATATTGCGCTTATCTCTGGTTTTGGAGATATGATTGCAAAATATATCAGCATTTTAGAGTGGAAAATTTCTAATATAATTAACGGCGAATATTATTGCGAAGAAATTGCAAAAATTATTAACAACGCAGTTAAAGAGTGTGTGGATAACGTTGAAGGTTTACTAAACCGTGAAGAAAAGGCTATCGAAGCCGTATTTTATGGGCTTATTTTAGGGGGCGTTGGCATGAACTACGCTGGTTGCTCACGCCCAGCATCAGGGGTAGAACATTATTTTTCGCATATTTGGGATATGCGCGCGCTAGAATTTAACACGCCTTTATCAACACACGGAATTCAATGCGGAATAGGAACGCTTTACGCCTTAAAGATTTACGAACAACTTAAATCTATAAAAGTTAGCAAAGAAAAGGCAGTTTCTTTCGTTAAAAACTTTAACTTTAATGCGTATTCTAAAAAAATGCAAAAGTTTATAGGTAAAGCGTCCTTATCAATGATAGAAAACGAAAAAGTAGATAAAAAATACGATATTGCTTTGCACAAAGTTCGAATTGATAAAATTATTAAAAACTGGGAAAAAATTGTTGAGTTAATAAACGAATTGCCATCATATAAAGATTTATTTTGTCTGCTTAATAAAATAGGTGCGCCTACTAGCATAAGCGATATAGGTCTTAGAGAAGATATAAAATACGACACGTTTACTTTTACGAAAGATATACGAAACAAATACGTGTTATCAACGCTTTGCTTTGACCTTGGCATAGACGTTAGCGAATTAGATTTTTAATAAAATTTAAAACATAAAAGAGTTAGTTTTACTAACTCTTTTTTTACTTGTTTTTTTCACTAATATTTTTTTTGTTAAATTTCTATTATAGGAACGCCATTTTTTAACGCGTAGTTTTTAGTGTATATCGTTCCGCCCGTTTTTTTGCGTGAATAAACGACAATAATACTAGAATTATCTACTAAAAACCTATTTCTTTTAAACATACACGTATTATTATATTCGTTGCTAACGTAAATTTTCTCGTCTGCCACGCTTAACATGCGGTCGTATTCTTCTTTTTGTTTTTTGTTAAAATTATAGTCTTGCGTTCTACAAGGTATACACGCTACTATTTTAATATCGTATTCACTTTTTAAGGTTTCTAGCACGTTAAAACAAATCGTATCAAAACCTAACGCCATACCCACTAAAAAAGTGTTTATTTTTGCGTTAGTTATCAGTTTTATGAAAATTTCTTTTAACCTATTTTTATCTAAATCTTTTTGAACAACTCTGTTGCCAGAAACGGCGCAGGTGTAATTTTTATTGCTCATCATAACGGATTTTTTCTTTCCTTTCCGTTACCCCTTGGATATTTTATCGGGGTAGATTTTTCTTTATCAATAACAACGATACTGCGCTTATTTTCGTATAAATCGTAGTTTATAACTTCACCAACTTTTCCACCTAAAATTTTTAACGCATTATTGCACTCTTTTATTTCTTCTTCAACAAGTAAAGATTTGAATGCGTAGAATTTTCCACCAACTCTGTTAAAAGGCAAAACGTATTCTAAAAGAGTGTTAAGTCTTGCAACGGCGCGCGCCGTGGTTATATCAAACTTTTCTCTAAAAATAGTGTTTTTTGCAAGATCTTCTGCCCTAGCACATATAACGGAAATGTTTTTTAGGTTTAATTCTTTAATAACAAGTCTTAAAAAATCGCATTTTTTATTAGTGGCTTCAAGCATGGTAACAGAAATATCGTCTCTTAAAATTTTTATAGGTATTGCTGGAAACCCTCCGCCAGAACCAACGTCTAAAAGATTTGCACCTATCAACTTTTTATTAACTAACGTGCTGTCTATAAAATGTTTAATAAAAACGTCTTTCTTTTCAGTGATAGCGGTAACGTTTACTTTTTGATTATAAGAAACCAAAATTTCGTAGTATTTTTCAAATAAATCGTATTGCTCTGGCGTTATACTTATTCCGTTTTCTGTAAATAATTTTTTCATAATTATAGTATAACACAATACTTTTTTCGTTGCAATCAAAATTTGGTTATACCTTATTTATTAACTTTTTTTTGTTGATAAATTTTTTTATTGAATAATTTATTGAATAAAAATTTTTTAATGAATTTTTAGGTGTTTTTTTTGATTTTTGTTTCTCAAAAAATTTTTCTTATTAACGTTTTTAATTTTTTATACACCTTTATTTAACAAGAAATTAACATGTTTTTCATTAAGAAAAATAAGCAAAAACCACGCTTATCAACATTTATAGGTTGTCTACTAATAATACCAATTTTATTTATTTAAATTTAAATAAAACAAACATAACAAAATAAAAATCAGTGTCTAAATAAGTTATTATTTTATACCTTTTTCTCTTGATTTTTTTTGCTATTTAATATATAATATATATATCTATATATTAGGAGTCTTTTTTATGAAAGTTATATGCGACGGGCTTGACTTATCAGATGCAGTGCTAAAAGTTAGTAAAGCACTTTCGGTAAAATCAACCAACCCCGTTTTAGAAGGTATTAAACTCGTTGCTGAAAACGATACTTTAACTTTAACCGCAACCGATACTGAACTTACTATAATAAAAACCATTAAAGCAGACGTTTTAATGGAAGGTGAAACAGTTGTCGTTGGTAAATATTTTGCAGAATTCGTTAAAAAACTAGAAAACGAACAAGTTGAACTTTCTAGGCTTTTCGACGGGCAATTACAAATAAAATATTCTGATTCTGAAAGTGAACTTTCTATATTCGACGCGGATAGTTACCCAAAACTACCAGAAGAATCTTTAGAAAACTTTATCGAAATTAGTGAAAACGAATTTAAGAAAATCGTAGAAAAAAATTCACTTGCTTGTTCTACTGATGATTCTAGGCCTATTCTTAAAGGCTGTTTATTCGAAGTGGAAGACGGGGTTTTAACCACCGTTGCGCTTGACGGATTTAGAATGTCTGTAATTAAAAAACAAGTGGTATCTAGTGGAAACTTTAAGGCGATAATTCCAGTTAGAACTCTTGTTGAAATTACAAGGCTATTAGAAAAAGAAGAAAATATTAAAATTTTTATAAACAAAAATACTTTATCAGTTGCGTTTAATAATACCAAGATTTATTCTAGGTTAATAGAAGGTGAATTCGTTAAATACAACCATATTTTACCAACAAATTTCACTAACGTTGTAACTATAAACAAAAACGCGTTTATAAAGAGTATTGAAAGGGCGTCTATTGTTGCAAGAAACGATAAATATAATATTGTTAAATTCGATATCAAAGAAGACAGCATGACTATTTTATCTAAATCGGAAGTGGGCACGGTTTGCGAAAAAGTTGCGATTAGACTAGATGGAAAAGATATAGTTATAGCGTTTAACGGCAAATATTTAATCGACTATCTAAAAACTATTGACGAAGATTTTGTTAATATAAAACTAAACTCACCTATCGATCCTTGCGTTTTAACTTCGGCAGTTACGGAAGATTTTATTTATCTAGTTCTTCCAGTTAGAATAAATGCTTAATTTAATTGACAAAAATAAAAAAAATCTATAAAATAATTAGGATAATAATATAGAAACACAGGAGTACTATTATGAAACAAACTTATCAACCTAAAAAAAGACAAAGAAGCAAAGTTCACGGCTTTAGAAAAAGAATGAAAACTAAATCAGGAAGAAACGTGTTAAAACGTCGTCGTAATAAAGGTCGTCATAAACTTTCTGCTTAATATTAGGCAAGTAAATGGCATTAGACGTTAGATTAAAAAAAGAAAAAGATTTCAATCTTGTTTTTAAAAAAGGAAAACGTATTTACGCTAGTTCTCTAACGTTGGTATATTTTCCGTCTTCGCAGTTAAAGGTTGGATACGCAGTAAGTAAAAAACACGGCAACAGCGTAAAAAGAAACAGAATTAAAAGGTTAATGCGAGAATCTTTTAGAAGTTTTACGATAAACCGTAATAACTTCTTTTTTGTTTTTTTACCAAAAGTGTGTGAAGAATATTCTTTGGATAATTTTAAAAAAGATATGGAATTTATACTTAAAAAAGGATTATTCTTATAAATGTTAAAATTTTTAAGCGTTAAACTGATAAGATTTTATCAAAAATTTCTCTCTCGCGGGGAGTGTAAGTATATTCCTAGTTGCTCTGAGTATATGCTTGAAGCAATTTTAAAACACGGCTTTTTTAAGGGTTTATTTTTAGGAATCTATCGAATTTTTAGGTGTAATCCTTGGTCTAAGGGTGGGTTCGATAAAGTGCCCGATAAAAAAAGTTTAGTTAAGTGGGTATTATAAATGGATATTTCAAGTTTTTTAATACAGTTTGCAAAACCTGAAACGGGAAGTTTTTTAGTTGATATAATTTTTTGGCTAGTTAGCATAACTTCTTCGGTAACGATAGGTATAATTTTATTTACTTTAATCTTAAAACTAATCACTCTTCCTTTCGACTACGTTTCACGCGCATCAATGCGTAAAAATTCTATTATAATGGAAGAAATGCGCCCAGAACTCGAAAAACTACAAAAACAATACGCCGATAATAAAGACCTTTATAACCAAAAAATGATGGCGCTTTATAAAAAGAACGGCTATTCTATGATGAGTTCTTGCCTTCCTACCATTTTAACGCTAGTAATATTTATCGTTGCAATAAACGCTTTTACCAACTATTCTAAATGGCAAAACCGCATGTATTTTTACGATATGAGTAGCGCTTATAACAGCGTTTTATACGACGGAATTAGTGCAGACGGCACGTATATCGTTAAAAATGAAGACGGGTCTATCGTCGTTTTAGACGAAAAGGTTTACACTTATTCTGATAACGAAACTTTTATTATTGACGTTAATGGAAATAGCGCAAACGATAAAGGCGATATTAACGTTAAAAAAGAAAACGGTAAACTTTACGTTAGCACGATAGGCGGTTATATAGAATATTCTAAATCTATTCCAACTCTCAGCGCGAGCGGAGAAAGAGTTTGGGGTAACATTATTAGTTATTCTATAATAGAAAGCAATTTTACCACGGCTTTCCCTAGTTACGATGGTTCTAAAACTCAATTAGAGTATATGAAAGATCTTGCAAGAGAAAGGTCTGCTAAAAGTTATAACGATAGCGAAACGGGCTTTTTATGGGTTAAAAATATTTGGGTTACGGATAGCCCTTTATCACACCCAATAGAAAAGAATTGGGATACTTTTAAGAGCACGCACTCTTACCCAAGCGAAGGTGCTGACTTAAAAGATAAATACCCAGAACTTATTTATAACTTAACCGAAGAACAAACCCAAGCAAACGGATATTTTATTTTAGTTCTTTTAACCGCGGGCGTTTCACTTTTAACGCAATTCGTTATGAAGAAAACCCAAAAAGCGCAAATGGAACTACAAACGGTTGACGGGCAAGGCGCGCAAACCCAAAAGGTTATGACTATTATGATGCCTATTATGATGGCAGTTTTCGCGTTTATGTATACCGCAGCGTTCTCTATATACATTATATTAAGTTCGCTTTTAGGGCTAGGACAAACTTTCTTAATTAACTTTATCGTTGATAGAAAATTCAAAAACAGAAAATCTAATACTGATAAAAACGTGGTGCGTGGCAGAGTTTACGTTCCAAAAAACAAACCGGAAGAAAAACCGACTAATAAAAAAGAAAAGGTAAGAAAAGTGCCACAAGGCGGGGACTTTTTAGCGGGCACCGCAGACAAAAAATATAAAAAATAATGTTACTATATATTGGGAGATAAAAATGGAATTTACAGGCAAATCGGTAGAAGAAGCTTTAGAAATTGCGCTTGCTACTCTTGGCGCGAAGAAAGAAGAAGTTAACGTTACCGTTATTAGTGAGCCGACCAAAGGTTTATTCGGCAAAATTAAAGGAAACGCCGTTATCGACGTTGAAAAAATTAAAATCGACGGTGTTAAAAAAGCGTTAGAGTTTTTAGAAAATCTCTTAAAACTTATGAACGTTGATGCTAAAGTAGTAGAAAAAGAAAACGACGGAAACAAAGTTTTAGAAATTATAACTAGTGATTCTTCTTCAGTTATAGGTAAGCGTGGCGAAACGCTTGATGCGCTTGAAAAACTTGCCGGCGCTATTGCTAACACTGAATACGAAGTTTACCAAAAAGTAGAAGTGGATTGCGAAAACTACCGCGCTAAACGCAAAGAAACGCTTATTTCTCTTGCTAAGAAACTTGAAACAAAGGCAACTGAACTACGCAGAGAAGTTAAACTTGAACCAATGAGCGCGTACGAGAGAAGAATTATTCACACAGCGCTTGCTGATAGTAAAACCGTTTCTACTAAAAGCGAAGGCGCAGAACCAAACAGATACGTTTTAATCGTTCCGTTTGATAAAGACGAAAATTCACGCCCATACGACGCTAGCCGTGGTGGAGATAAAAAACGCCCAGAAAGAAGAAATAACGGCGCAAGAAAACCTAGTGGTTTTACTAAAAAACCTGCAAGAACTGGTGGCGCAAAAAAATCTTCTGCTAGTGTGTTCGGTACTTTTTTAGGTAACAGCAGAGATAATCATTAAAAAAAATTAAATACGACAACATTTTAATTTTGTCGTATTTTTTTATAAAGTTTATATAATCTAATAAAGGGAGAAATTATGGAAATCACTATAAATAAAAACAATTTTGAACAAGAAGTAATTAAAAGCGAAATTCCCGTTATCGTGGATTTTTGGGCTACTTGGTGTGGGCCTTGCCGTATGATTGCACCTATTTTAGAAGAAATCGCAAACGAAAACGTGGGAAAAATAAAGGTTGCAAAAATTAACGTAGACGAAGAAATGGAACTTGCCGTAAAATTTAAAATCGAAGCAATCCCTACCCTACTAATATTTAAAAACGGAGAAATTGTCAACAAAAGCCTTGGAGTTTTAGGAAAAGAAGAAATTTTAAATCTAGTAAAATAGGTATATTAAATGAAAAATTTAGGATATTACAACGGAAAAGTTGGCGAATTTAGCGAAATGTCTGTTCCAATGGGCGACAGAGTGCATTTTTTTGGAGACGGCGTTTATGATGCGTTGTATAGCCGTAATTATATAGTTTTTACGCTAGACGAACATATAGACCGTTTTTATAACAGCGCAAGGCTACTAGATATAAATATTCCGCACACCAAAAAAGAGTTTAGAGATTTAGTTACATCTCTTGTTAAAAAAATGGACACGGGCGAAAATTTCGTTTATTTTCAAGCGACAAGATACACCGATGAAGTAAGAGCGCACGTTTACGATAAAACAAAGCCTGCAAATATACTTATCAATATTCGCCCTGCAAATATTGCAGACGTGTATAAAAAAATTAAACTTATAACGCACGAAGACCTTAGGTTTTATTATTGCAACATAAAAACGCTTAACCTTATTCCTTCTGTTTTATACGCGCAAAAAGCCAAAGAAGCGGGCGCAACCGAAACGGTTTTGCACCGAAACGGCAGAATTACAGAGTGTTCGCACTCTAACGTGCATATTATTAAAAATGGAACGCTTATTACTGCCCCGTTAGACAATCTAATACTCCCCGGCATTTCTAGAAGGCATTTAATAAACGCGTGCAAAAGGCTAAATATTCCCGTTAGCGAAACGCCTTACACTCTAGAAGACCTATATACTGCAGACGAAGTTATAATTACGTCTGTTAGCAATCTTTGTATTTCGGCAGAGAGTATAGACGGAAAGAAAGTTAAAGGCGGTGCGCCTGAAATTCTTAAAAAACTTCAAGACGAACTGCTTAAAGAATTTATAGACGGAACTACTATTTTTTAATAATAGATAAGAAAAAATCAACCAAAAAAAAGGTTGATTTTTTTGTCATAAATTATTGTGTATAAAATCTATAAGAGTATAATTATAAAGTAAATACTTGTTTTTTATATAAAGAAAACAATGGTAAACCTTGACATTATTATCCTAGGGGTATATAATATACAGGACGTGCCTTTTAATACTTATAGGCTATAAAACTAACAAAATAGGAGAAAAAAATGAAAAAGTTTGTTGCAATTTTATTCGCTTTAATTATGGCGTTTAGTATGGTAGCGTGCTTTAACACTACGGAAGAGCCTGAAATGGAAACCATAAAGATTCACGATGGGGACAGAAGTTTTGAAGTACAAGCAGAAGTTGATAAAGACTTAAATATTATCAAAACTTATGCAGATATATACTCAGGTAAAAAAGACTATTATATAGAAGGCGTTTACGATTCACAAACCGACGGTGAAAAATATTTCGACCAAGAAGGAGATTGTAGGGCTATTTGGTCAAAGAACTTTCCTAAAGAATTTTACGTTCGTTGGGAAAGTATCGATAATTATAAAATAGTTGATGATTACTGGTGGGATAGTGAAACTAACCCAAAAGAATATGATTTTGAGGCAAGAGAAGAATCTTTTAGATATAGTAGGCATCATTTTAACTCACAAAAAGGATATTCATCAAACTATCTAATTATTAGCAATAACAGAGATAGAATGATAGACGTTAAAATAAACTTTAGGGCAAAAACCACTCAAGGTGGCGATAACACGCCTGATATGATTAACGTGGCATTATGCGACGGTGAAGATAACGGAAAAGAGATATATATAACTGATAGCAGACCGCTCTACACTAGTTATAACGATTACGAATTCGATATGCAATGCAGTATGAAAGCGTTTGGATACGTAGAAAAAACCCCACAAAGATGTTTATTTATTATGTTTACCGTTCATAAAGGTGTTTGGCACGTGAACTATTATAAAGACCTACATATGTCGGTCACTATTCTTCCTAATCAATAATTATAAAAGACTAGTTTATAAAACGTTAAAAGGTTAGCAAAATTTTGCTAACCTTTTTGTGTGCAAAACAACTAACTAATTTTTAATAAATTAACTAGTTATTAAACTGTTTTCTCTTTTTAATTACTTTTATCGGAACGGAAATTACCACTCCAACGGCGGTTATAATTAGCCAAACGAAAATTAGGTTTCCCCAACCGATTTCGCTAACGGCGTTCGCAAAAAGTATATTTGCTATTGATGCTGCTAGATAACTTAAAAAGTCTAGATATCCCGTTGCCGAAGAAACTAGCCCCGTATTTGCTAAACTTGGGCAATAAACGCTCCACATAAGGCTTGAAGCGCAGTTAGAAAAAATTATTGCTAAGGAAATAAATACTAAGTTTAGTATAGGTGCGCTTATTAAAAAAGTTAGTAAAAAGAACACGCCTGATAGCACGAAAAAAATAAAAAGTGAAAGATTTAGGTTTTGGCGCAATCTTTCGTATAGAAAAATAGCAACAAACGAGTTAATGCAAAGTGCGAAAGATACGATAGTAAATAAAAGCGTAGAAGTTTCTACCGAAAAATTTAGATGTTGATTTATGTAGGTGGGTAACCAAAACACAACCGAAGTTCTAACGATACCCGTAATAATAGACACGAAAGAAAATTTTATAATTTGGCGCTTAAATAGAACGGAATAACTGCTCTTTTTAGCGTCGATTTTGTCTTTTTTAGGATAACTTACAAGGCCAGATTTTTCAAATCTTATAAAAAAGAAAAGCAATATAAGCGCCATTGCAACAAGGCTTATACTACTTGAATAAACTACCGATTGCCAAATTAAAAACGTGGATAAAAGTCCGGCAACTGGCGATCCAAAATAGGAAGAAAAACTATACGCAACTGATATTTTAGAAGAAGTTAAAACGTCGTTATTTTCGGCAACTACTTTGGTCATCGGTGCATATATCATTGAAAGAAAAAAGCCCGAAATGCCGTAAGAGATAATACTTAGCAAAGCATTTTGCAAAGCGAACGGCAAAACGAACTGAAAAATTCCCGAGAACAATAGCCCTATAAAAAGCATATATTTTGCCTTTATTTTGTCGCCTAAAAGTCCGTTAATTAGTTGACCTATTGCGTAGGTTATAAAAAACAGAGAAGAAAGTTTTGCAATAAAGTTTTCTGTGTAACCATTTTCTAATAACTTAGGGGTAATTGCGCTTAAAACGTTTCTTGAAACGTAAATAATAAAGTAAACTACCGAAAATAGCGCGCCCATTTTTATTGCTTTTTTTGCATTACTAGATATACCCATATTTCACCTATTAGTCTTTAACGTTGTGCATTGAAAGTATTTCTTCTATCTCAAAGTATTTTTTAGCGTCGCCCGTTTTTCTTCTTACGAAAGAACATAAAGCGTCTACTATGGCAAGTTGCGAAATTCTTATTTCGGTTTGCGCGCTTAAAGCAGAGTTCCCACTAGGCGAAGATAATAACACGACGTCGCAAAGGGTGGCAAGTTTAGAGTTTTTGTCTGCCGTTATAGCAACCGCCTTAACGCCGTTTTGCTTGGCAATTTTAACCGCCTCGATAACGTCTTGCGTTTTTCCAGAAGAAGAGATTGCTATAATTAAACTATTTTTATCAAGCATACTTGCAGATACTGCGCAAGTTAAAACGTCGCTTACGTAAGATGCGTGAATTCCTAGTTGCAACAACTGATTATTAAAATCGTTTGCCACTATTGCAGAACGATAAATGCCGTAAATCTGCACTTTTTTGGCTTTTAGTATTAAAGTTCCAACAGTTTTTAAGTCGTCTTCGTTAGAAAGTGAAAGAGTGTTTTTAATTGCGTCAAAGTAGTTTTCGCCCGTTTCTTTTAGCATTGATAATATAGATCCGTCGTCCTTCTTTTCATTAATAAATTCCTGAGTTGAACTTATAGAACTTGCAATCACTAATTTTAGTTTAGGAAACCCCCCGCCTGCATACTTATTAGAAAAATTGATAACGCTACCTTGCGAAACGCCCGCTTTCGTTGCCACTTCTTTAAGATTATAGTTTAAAAAATCGCTCGGCGATAACAGTATAAGTTCGCATATCTTTTTTTCTTTCGCGCTCATGTAAGAAACGTTAGTTTTTAATTCGTTTATAATAGATTTCATATCTCACCTTTGAAAAAATCTCAATTTATGTGTTTATAAAATGAGTATATCACAACAATGTGCGTAAGTCAATGAAAAAGCAAGGCGAAAAAAATAATTATTAAAAAAACGTCATATAAAGGTTTTATTTTTATGCGCGATGGGTATAATAAAGGCGTAAAAACTTTTCCGTACTCCTTAGAAATTTTGAACGCAAAGAAAGCAGGGCAACGCGCCTTGCTTTCCTTGTTATATAAAGAAAAAATATCCGAAAAAAAAGTTAGAAACCTAAAAAAACAAAAAAAGCAAAAAAACACGCAAACAAAAAAAGCAAGGAATAAATCCTTGCTTTTGATTTGTAAAATTGCTCTTTTTTTCGAGAAATTATCTCTTTGAGAATTGTGGAGCACGACGTGCTTTCTTTAAGCCGTATTTCTTTCTTTCTTTCATTCTTGAATCTCTGGTTAAGAAACCTGCCTTTTTAAGAGCCGTTCTAGAATCGGTTTCTGCTTCAAGAAGAGCGCGTGCAATACCATGACGGATTGCGCCTGCTTGACCAGTATAGCCACCGCCGTTTACGTTAACGATAACGTCGTATTTAGCGGAAACGCCTAAAAGTTCAAGTGGTTGACGAACGATGAATTTTAGGGTGTCTAGACCAAAATATTCGTCAAGACTTTTTTTGTTGATAACGATTTGACCGTCACCAGCAGGAATTAAACGAACACGAGCAACGGCTTTCTTTCTTCTGCCAGTGCCCCAGAATTGTACTTTTTTCTTTGAAGTAGCTTTTGCCATTTTAATTTCCCCCCTTATTTAACGCTAAGAACTTCTGGCATTTGAGCCGTGTGTTTGTGGTTAGCGTCTTTATAAACGCGAAGTTTAGTAAGCATTTTTCTACCAAGTCTGTTTTTAGGAAGCATACCTTTAACTGCTTCGTAAACTGCTAGGTCTGATTTGGTTTCCATTAAAGTTTTGTATTGAATTTCTTTAAGACCACCAATGTGACCGGTGTGGTATCTGTAATATTTCTTTTCTAGTTTTTTACCAGTAAGAACTACTTTATCGGTATTGATAATGATAACGAAATCGCCCGTATCAACGTTTGGAGTGAAAGTAGGTTTGTTTTTGCCACGAAGAACTGATGCTACAACAGAAGCAAGTCTACCCATAGCAACGCCAGTAGCGTCTACAACGTACCATTTTCTTTCCACTTTAATTGCGGGAACAACGTATGGTTTCATATTAAATTTCTCCTTAATAGTATTTTAATTTGGCTTTTTTTGTAACCTTTACACGTAAGGATTTTTAAGAGGGCTAATCTTAAACACAAAATTCGCCTTATAAATGCCTATTTATATTAAATGATTTTAATAGGTAAAGTCAAGCGTTTTTAAGCATTTTTTTGAATTTTTACGCCTTTTTTACACAAAAACTGCAAAAAACAAAAAATGGCACAAGATATTGTGCCACTAAAAATTTATTCCACAAGAAGCGTTTTTATTTTTTTAATATTCCACCGATTTTAAGCATAGGGCTTTTGGCGGAAGCGTTTTGCCAAGCAAGGCTCTGTTTCCAGTGCTTAGCGCGCTTGTTATATCTGTTAAGGTTTTTACGCCTTGCCCCACTTCTAAAATTGCGCCAGACATTATCCTTACCATATTATATAAAAACCCGTTGCCCGTAAATTCTAGGTTAAACCCGATTTCCGTTTTTACAACCTTGATATCGTAAATAGTTCTAACCGTGGTTTTTACCGAACTGCCCGAAGCGCAAAACGCCTTAAAATCGTGCTCGCCAACGAGCAAAGATACTGCGCGTTCTATCAGCGAAAAATCTATATTGCCGTAAACGGCAAAAGCGTATTTATCATATACGGGAATTTCTACGTCGGAAGAATAAAACGAATAGGTATAAGTTTTTTTCTTTGCCATACGGCAAGCGTTAAAATTTTTATCTACTAACTTGCTAGAAATCGCCTTTACCCCACTAGGAAGTAATGGATTAAGCGCCTTGTAAAACTTTTCGGGTGGGATAGTGGTGTTTGCGTCGAAATGCGCAACTTGCCCAAGCGCGTGAACGCCTGCGTCAGTTCTGCCACTGCCACAAACCTTAATTTTTTCGTTAAGTAAAGATGATAGCGCGTTTTCTAGCGTTTCTTGCACTGAAACACCGTTTTTTTGGCGTTGCCAACCACAAAAACACGCGCCGTCGTATGAAAGGGTTAGCGCAATTCTCATAACACAACCCCGTTTATAAACACTATCCCCACGATAAGCCCTGCCGTAAAAATAACCGCCAAAACGTCGCGATAAGATAGGGTTTGTTTTTTATATTTAGTTCTTTTTTTACTGCCTGCGTAGCACCTAGAATCCATAGCGTCGGCAAGTTCGTCTGCACGCCTAAAAGAGCCTACTAATAGTGGGATAAGCACCGGAATTAACGCCTTTGCCCTTTTTATAAGACCGCCTTTACCGAACTCTGCACCCCTTGCTTTTTGCGCTTTAATAATTTTATCGGTTTCTTCCATAAGCGTTGGAATAAATCTTAGCGCAATGCTCATTATAAGCGCAAATTCGTGGACTGGGAATTTAACTAATTTTAGCGGTAACAACAAACTTTCTATGCCGTCGGCAATTTCTACGGGCGAAGTGGTTATGGTTAATAGCGAAGAGCCTAAAATTATAAGCGTTATTCTTAAAACGATATATATAGCGTTTTTAACGCCTTGGTCGGTGATAAAACCACCTTCCCATAACGGCGTTCCACTTTTGTTTAATAGCAGTTGCAAAATTGCCGAAATCATTATAAAGAACACAACGCCTTTTATGCTTTTTAGCACTCTAAAAAACGAAACTTTTGACAATATGCACGTTATTAGTACAAACACTAGGCATAGCCCGAAACCAAGGTAGTTAGAAGAGCATAAAAACACCGCCACTATATACGCGATAGACAAGAGAATTTTTATGCGCGCATCCATTTTATGAACGAACGAAACGGCAGGATAATATTGCCCGAAAGAAAGGTCTTTCATCGCGTTACCCCCCGTAACTTTTTATATTCTGAAATAAACGAATTAACGGTTAAATCTTTTGGTTCAAAAGTAAATTTTTCTTTGAGTTTAAGCGTTAGTTTAGCAACTAGTGGTAGTTCTAGTTCTGCGTTTTTAATCAAGTCTTTATCTAAAAAGATTTCTTTTGGCGTTCCGCTTTTAACGATTTCGCCTTGGCTAAACACGGCAAGAGAAGTGCAGTTTTCAGTTATTAAATCCATATCGTGCGAAACGATTATTATGGTTTTAACGAAAGTTTTATGCACTTTTTTAAGTAACGCTAAAAAGTCTTTTTTTCCGCTTGGATCTAGTCCGGCGGCTGGCTCGTCTAAAAGTAAAACTTCGGGCTCGGCAATCAAAACACCGGCGATAGCAACTCTTCTTTTTTGCCCGCCAGAAAGTTCAAAAGGCGATTTATCTTTGATTTTTTCGTAGTCTAGCCCCACTAAATTTAGAGCGCTTTTAACTTTTTCGTTAATTTCGTTCTCTTTTAGTTCAGGAATAAAATTTTTAAGAGCGTAAGCCACGTCGTCTTTTACCGTTTCGGCAAAGAGTTGATGTTCGGGGTATTGAAAAACCATACCCACTTTTTTGCGAAGCGCAAAGAAATCGCACTTTTTATCGCACAAATTAAAATCTCCAACGTATAATTCGCCACCGTTTTTTTGCGGGATAATAAGCCCGTTTAGGTGTTGAACGAAAGTGGATTTTCCACTGCCCGTTTTGCCCACGATACCGAAAAATTCGCCTTCTTTAACGGTTAAGTTAACCCCGTTAAGTGCAGACGTTGCAAGCGATTTAGACTTTTGACTATATACGTATTTAAGGTTTTTTGCTAGAATTTGCATAACGCCTCCGTAAGTTCGTCGTCAGTCAAAACGCCGTCCAAACAAAGTCCGGTGCTTTCAGCGATTTTTTCTTTTAGGTATATTGAAAGTGGTAGTTCAAGCCCAAGCGCTTTAAGTTCTTCTTTAAAGGCAAAAATCTCTTTCGGCGTGCCGATTTTAACGATTTCGCCGTTAGACATAACGCACACTTTGTCGGCAAAAAGCACTTCTTCCATATAGTGCGTGATGGTTACGACCGTCATACCTTGTTCGTTAAGAGACTTGGCAACTTTAAGCAAATCTTTTCTGCCTTTTGGGTCTAGCATAGCGGTAGATTCGTCTAGAACCAAAACTTCGGGTTTAATTGCTAAAACGCCTGCAACAGCAACCCTTTGTTTTTGCCCGCCAGAAAGCCTACTCGCCATAGAATTTCTGTGTTTTTGCATATTGACGCTAGACAAAGCAAAGTCTATTCTTTCTTTAATTTCTTCTCTACTATAACCCAAATTTTCAGGCCCGAAAGCCACGTCGTCTTCTACGCTAGAAGCAACTAACTGATTGTCTGGATTTTGGAACACTACACCCACGCGTTTTCTTATTTCAAAAAGAGACTTTTTGTCTTTGCTATTTAGTCCGTCAACAACCACGTCGCCACTATCGGGGATAATTAGGGCGTTAAAAAGTTTGGCAAGGGTAGATTTACCACTGCCGTTGTGCCCGATAATCGCAACGTATTCGCCCTTAGAAATATCTAAGGACACGTTTTTAATAACGTTCGTTTTCTTGTCGTAAGAAAAATTAACGTTTTTTAAAGACAAATAAGCCATAACGCTCCTAAAAGGTTAAAGTATATCAATATTATACCAAAACCAAAAATTTTTTACAAGCATCTATACGGCTTTTATTAAAACCGTGCTAAAAATCGCTAAAAAAAATAAAATATTCCGTTGACTATTTTGGATAATAAGTTTATAATATATTAGATATTATATATAAATATAAGTTTCACAAATAAAAACGGAGGATTTTATATGACAAAACTTACTATCGACGGTAACACCGCTGCCAGCCACGTTGCGTACGCGTTTTCTGAAGTAGCGGCTATCTACCCAATCACTCCATCTTCTCCTATGGCAGAAGTTGCAGACGAATGGTCAGCAAATGGCAGAGTTAATATGTTCGGCCAAAAACTACGCCTTGCAGAACTTCAATCAGAAGGTGGCGCAGCCGGCGCTGTTCACGGTTCTTTAACCGCAGGCGCACTAACCACTACTTATACCGCTTCACAAGGTCTACTCCTTATGATTCCTAATATGTATAAGATAGCGGGCGAATTATTGCCAACCGTTATTCACGTTAGTGCACGTGCTTTAGCAGCACACTCACTAAACATTTTCGGTGACCATGCAGACGTTATGGCTTGCCGTCAAACCGGTTTTGCACTACTCGCATCTAACTCTGTTCAAGAAGTTATGGATCTTGCTTTGGTTGCACATCTTTCAACCTTAAAGGCAAAAGTTCCTTTCTTACACTTCTTCGACGGTTTTAGAACCAGCCACGAAGTTAGCAAAATTGACGCGATTGACTACGACGAAATGAAAACCTTAGTAGATATGAAAGATATCGAAGATTTCAGAAGCCGTGCGCTCAATCCTAACCACCCTGTTCAAAAAGGTACTGCACAAAACTCTGACATTTATTTCCAAAACAGAGAAACTGCAAACGAATACTATTTAAGAACACCTGCAATCGTTCAAGAAATGATGGATAAAGTTTCTGCACTTACCGGCAGAAGTTATCACCTATTCGACTACGTTGGCGCCAAAGACGCTGAAAATATCGTAGTTCTTATGGGTAGCGGTGCAGACGCTGTTGAAGAAACCATCAACAAGATGAACGCAGAAGGCAAAAAAGTTGGTATGCTTAAAGTTAGACTATATCGTCCTTTCGCTATCGACAGTTTTGTTAACGCTATTCCTAAAACCGTTAAAAAGATTGCTGTTTTAGACAGAACCAAAGAAGCAGGCTCTCTTGGCGAACCTTTATATCTAGACGTATGTTCTGCCCTACTTGAAAAAGGCATGACCGACATTAAGGTTGTTGGCGGTAGATACGGCTTAGGTAGCAAAGAGTTTAACCCATCAATGATTTATTCTGTTTATAAAAATCTTGAACTTGCTGAACCTAAAAACCACTTTACCGTTGGTATTTTCGACGATATTACTGGCACTTCTTTGGATTTCAGCGAAAAATACGACGCTGCTCCAAAAGGCACCGTTTCTTGTAAGTTCTGGGGCCTTGGTTCAGACGGTACGGTTGGCGCAAACAAAAACTCTATTAAAATTATCGGCGACCATACCGAAAAATACGTTCAAGGCTATTTCTTCTACGATAGTAAAAAATCTGGTGGTATCACCGTATCTCACCTAAGATTTGGCGACACTCCAATTCAATCTGCATATCTAATCGACTCTGCGGACTTCGTTCAATGTTCTAACCCATCATATATCACTAGATACGATATGACTGGCGACATTAAAGAAAACGGCACGTTCTTACTTAACACTTCTGCTTTAACCGTTGAAGAACTCGATAAATTCTTACCTGCAAAAGTTAAAAACGATATCGCTAACAAGAACATCAATCTTTACGTTATAGACGCTATTAAGATTGCCGCTGAACTTGGTTTAAGAGGCAGAACCAACACTATTTTACAATCTGCGTTCTTTAAGGTTGCAAACATAATACCTTACGAAGAGGCTGTTGAATATATGAAGAAGATGGCTTACAAGTCTTTCGCTAAAAAAGGCGACGCTATCGTTCAAATGAACTACAACGCAATCGACTCTGCCGCTGCTAACCTTATTAAGATAGAAGTTCCAGCATCTTGGAAGACCACTACCGAAGGCGCACCAATGGCAGACGTTGCTGATAACAAATACTTTAAGGAAATCGTACACCCAGTACTTTCACTTAAAGGCGACAATCTTCCATCTTCTGCATTTAACGCAGACGGCTCTGTTCCAACCGGAACTACCAAATACGAAAAACGTGGCGTTGCAGTTTTAGTTCCTGAATGGAATATTGCTAAATGTATTCAATGTAACGAATGTTCGTTCGTATGTCCACACGCATGTATCCGTCCTGTTCTTGTTAAAGACGGCGAAGAAAAACCTGCAACTTTCGAAACTAAGCCTGCTATGATGGCTAACGGCTACGGATTTAGAATGCAAGTTTCTCCACTAGACTGTATGGGTTGTGGCGTTTGTGCCGACATCTGTTTAGTTAACAAAAAGGCTAATGCAGACGCTGTTAAAGCAGGTCTTAAAAAAGCAGACCCAGCAAACCTTGCTCTTAACATGGTTCCACTTGCTAAACTTGTTGAAAAAGAAAGCGCTAACTGGAACTATGCTGAAACTTTACCAGAAGCACCAAAAGACGTTATCGCAAAAATGCCAGCCGTTAAGAAATCTCAATTTAGCAAACCTTTATTCGAGTTCTCTGGCGCTTGCGCAGGTTGTGGCGAAACTCCTTACGTTAAACTTATCACTCAACTCTTTGGTGATAGAATGATAGTTGCAAACGCAACAGGTTGTTCTTCAATCTACGGCGGTTCTGCTCCTACTTGCCCATACACCGTTAACAAAGAAGGCAAAGGTCCTGCTTGGGCTAACTCACTCTTTGAAGATAACGCTGAATTTGGTTATGGTATGAACCTTGCTATGAAAGCACGTCGCGCTAAAATCGAAGAAGATATGATTGCTAGCCTAGACAAAGTAAACGAAGCAACCAAAAACGCATTTAACGCTTGGCTTGAAGGCAAAGAAGACGCTGAAAAATCAAAAGTTGCCGCAAAACTTGTTGAAGACGCTATCGCAAACGAAACGGCAGACGGCTTAGATTATATCAAAGGCAACCTAGACTGCTTGATTAAACCATCAATTTGGATTTTCGGTGGCGACGGTTGGGCTTACGATATCGGCTACGGCGGTCTAGATCACGTTCTAGCATCAGGCGAAAACGTTAACGTTTTAGTTCTTGATACCGAAGTTTACTCTAACACCGGTGGACAAGCAAGTAAGTCTTCTCCAACTGGCGCAGTTGCTAAATTCGCAGCCGCTGGTAAGAGAGTTAAGAAAAAAGACCTTGGCATGATGGCTATGAGTTACGGCTACGTTTACGTTGCTCAATGCGCTATGGGTTCTAATAAACAACAACTCTTAAACGCTTTAATCGAAGCAGAAAAATACGACGGCCCATCACTAATCATCTGCTACGCTCCATGTATTAACCATGGTATTAACATGACCAAATCACAAGACGAAGAAAAGAGAGCAGTTGATTGCGGTTACTGGCAACTATATCGTTACAACCCAGAAAACCTTGAAGCAGGCAAGAATCCATTTACCCTAGATTCTAAAGAACCTACTGGTGATTACAAAGAATTCTTACTAAGCGAAACTAGGTACGCTTCTCTTATGAAAGCGCGCCCAGAACTTGCTGAAAAACTCTTTAAGAAAACCGAAGAAGATAGTAAAGCAAGATACGCTGGCTACAAGAAACTTTCTGATAACTAATAGCGAAACAAAGCAAAATAAAAACTCGGCTAAACCTAGCCGAGTTTTTTGTTTTAAGTGCATTTTATAAAGAAGAAGTTAGTTCAAGAATTCTTTTTGCCAAAACTTTTATTTCTAAAATTTTATTATGTTGTTCTTCTTTTAATTTATCGTTTAAGGTGTCTATTGTCTTTTTTGCAGGTCTACCTTTTGTAGTGCGGTGTGGCATAACTTCGCCGTTTTGAACTTTTATAATCTCATTTATTAGATTTTCCTTTTTTAAGGCAGTAGGGTTTTTTACACCTATTTCCCTTGCAAAAGTTCTTAAATCAAAATAATTTGTTGATTGTAATTGTTTTTTAGTAAATTTTTTCATAAAAAATGCCGTCCTAAGACGGCATTGTTAAGCGCCGTCTGTTTTTATTTGCGAAACAAAAACCAATACACAATATAGCATACGACAGGCGACATAACCAAAAATGATTATGTGCTATATTGTTTAAAATATGTGGTTTTTTGTTTCGCGAATATATAATAACATAATTCGACTAATTTTGCAAGAGCAATACGCTAAATCTTATTGTCTAGTTTTGTCGTTTTTTGTCTAATTTTATCAAAAAGTAAAAAAGAGCGAATATTTTATGGTGTTCCTACAAGGGAATTTTAGTATAAAACAAAAGTGTAGCCCACTATACTTCGCACAAAGCGAAATATGGTGGGCTTTTCTTTTCCACGAAAGATTAAATTAAAAAGTGATATTTTTAGCCGTGTGGCTAAAAGTTATATGCCGTTGGCGTGATATCTGCGAGAGCAAATTCAAGGTTCTGCGTAGCAGGTTCTTATATTTTCTCTCGCAGTGATATTAAATAAATCCTTAACTTGCCGTTAGGCAAATATAACTGCCGTAAGGCAATATCACTTGCCGATAGGCAAATCTCACAAATCCGTTTACGGATTTATTTAGTTGTCGCAATTCCCTACGGGAAGAGCGACATTTCGCTCTTTTTATTACATTTTTTATTCCACGTCGAAGTTAAGCATAAACACGCCTTGCTTTTCCCCACATACTGGGCAAGTTTTTGGCGCTTCTTTGCTTTCTATTTCAAACCCACAAGCCGAGCATTTCCATTTAACCACGTTCTTTCTTTTATAAATGGTTTGGTTTTTAAGTTGGTTATAAAGTTCGGTAAAACGCATATTGTGGCAGTTTTCGATACTAGCGATATTTTTAAATAGCGTTGCAATTTCAGTAAACCCTTCTTCTTTTGCCGTTTCGCTAAATTCGGTGTAGAGTTTTACTTCGGTTTTTTCATCTTCGGCAGCAAGTTTAAGGTTTTCGATTAAATCCCACTTTTCCTTAAAAGGATATCCACGGCAAATTTCAATGTTCTTTATAATTTCGTCGCTCGCATCTTGAATTTTGGTGTAAAACATACGCGCGTGGTTAAATTCGTTATACACAACTTTATCAATAAGTTCGGCAAGCGCCTTGTATCCTTCGTTTCTTGCACCGTATTCGATAAATTCGTATCTCGTGCGCGCTTGGCACTCGCCCGCATAGGCAAACGCTAGGTTTTGGTAAGTTTTGCTATCTATAAGTTTCATAAAAATCTCCTTTTTTTATTTTATTATCTCCAAAACCCAAAATTTTTATTCTTTAATCAGCCTTTTACCCTTAACTTTTTGAAAATTTCCTTATATATATTATATAATGTTTTAAATTTTGCCATTTTTTCTAATAAAATTCCCACGTTTTTAGCCTAGATAAAAAATTTTTAAAAAAAATTAAAAAAATTTTAAAAAAGCGCGTTAAAACACTTTACAACTTTACCAAAATAAAGTATAATACAATTACTTTAACAAAGTAAAGCGCTAAAACATTAAAGCGCTAAAACAAAACAAGAAAAAAATTAAACAATTTAAGGAGAATAAAAAAATGAAAAAACTACTCACTCTTATTTTAACCGCAGCATTATTACTAACTGCATGTTTCTCACTAACCGCTTGCGGAAAAGTTGACGACGTTAAAGCAATTAAAGAGAAAAAAGAAATTATAATCGGTATTACTGATTACGAACCAATGGATTATAAAGATGAAAATGGTAAATGGATTGGTTTTGACGCAGAACTTGCTGAAATGTTTGCCGCTGAACTTGGTGTTGCTTGCAAATTCGTAGAAATCGACTGGGATATGAAGGTTGGCGAACTTAACTCTAAGGCAATTGACGTTATTTGGAACGGTATGACTGCTAGCGAAGAGCTTGGTAAAAACATTGATTTCTCTGTTTCATACGCTAAAAACGCACAAGTTGCAGTAGTAAAAGCAGATAGTTCTATTAACACCAAAGAAGCTGTAATCGCTGCAAAAGTTGCTGTTGAATCTGGTTCTGCTGGTAACGACGTAGCATTAGAAATCGGTGTTGCTGAAGCTAAACTAGCAGCAGTTGACGATCAAAACGCTGCTCTTAACGAAGTTGTTGCTGGCACTTCGGAAGTTGCTATTATCGACTTAACTATGGCACAAAGCAAACTTGGTAAAGGTTCTTACGTTAACTTAAAAATGGTAGACGGCTTTGAATTCGGCGCAGAAATCTTTGCTGTAGGTTTAAGAAAAAATAGCAATCTTAAAACTGAGTTAGACTCTTTCTTAAAAGCAAAATATGCTGATGGCACCATGGCAAATCTTGTTGCTAAATATCCATCAGTTGTAGTAAATGCTGATGCTTTAAGCGCAAAATAGTTTTTAGGAGAAACAAAGTATATGGGATTTCTTGAAGTAACGTCCCAATTACTTATAGGTTTCGAAACAACTTTCTTGTTGTTTATACTAACTTTAATATTTGCATTACCTTTGGGGCTACTTATGGCGTTCTGTACTACGTCTAAGTTCGCCCCATTGCGCATATTATTCAAGGTTATTGTTTGGGTTCTTCGTGGAACTCCGTTGTTATTACAACTATTTGTAATATGTTATATACCAGGTTGGCTAAATTTATTTCAATGGCCTACGGTAAACACCGGTTGGGCGTGGTTCGACCAAACTATTACAACAAGATTTATCGTTGCTCTCGTAGCGTTTTCTATTAACTACGCAGCGTATTTTTCAGAAATTTATCGCGGTGGTATCGAAAACACGAGCAACGGGCAATTCGAAGCAGGGCAAGTATTGGGCATGACTAAACGCCAAATCTTTTTTAAGGTTATACTTTTACAAGTAATTAAGAAGATTTTGGCTCCGATGAGCAACGAAGTTATAACGCTAGTAAAAGACACTTCGCTAGCAAACTCTATTGCAACTTACGAACTTATTTTTAGAGCAAACAAATTTATGAACGTTGGTCTTATCTGGCCGTTCTTATATGCAGGCGCGTTCTATTTATTATTCGTAGGGATTCTCACGATTATATTTAACAAAACAGAAAAAAAATTATCTTATTTTAAGGCGTAATTATGGCATTTTTAGAAATTAAAAACTACAATAAAACTTTTTCCGATGGGTTTAAGGTTTTAAACGATATTAACTTTACTCTCGAAAAGGGCGAAGTTTTATCTATAATAGGTTCTTCGGGTAGTGGCAAAACAACGCTACTTAGGGCTATAAATTTTTTAACCGAAATCGATAGTGGCGTTATGCTATTAGATGGCGAAACGCTTTACGATACTAACCTAAACTTAAAACTAAAAGAAAAAGATTTAAGAAAAAAACGCCTAAACTTTGGGCTAGTTTTTCAACAATTTAACCTTTTTCCACAATACAACGTTTTAGATAATATCGTTCTAGCACCTAAACTTTTACTCGATACAAAACTAAAAGAACTTAAAAAACAACTAAAACTAGATAAAACCCTTTCGAAAAAGCAAATTAAAGAAAAACTTGGCGAATTCAAGTACAAAACACTTGCCGAAATAGACGCAGAAGCAAAAAATCTATTAGAAATCACAGGGCTTACCGAAAAGGCAAAATCTTACCCTTGCGAACTCTCTGGTGGGCAACAACAAAGGGTGGCTATTGCAAGAGCGCTTGCGTTAAAACCAAAAGTTTTGTGCTTTGACGAACCTACTTCTGCCCTAGACCCAGAACTTACGGGCGAAGTGCTTAAAGTTATTAAGTCGCTTAAAGGCGAAGATAGAACGATGATAATAGTAACGCACGAAATGGGCTTTGCTAAAAACGTTTCGGATAAAGTTATATTTATGTCTGACGGCACTATCGAAGAAGTAGGAACAGCAAAAGCAATTTTCACTAAACCAAAGTCAGAAAAACTTAAAGCCTTTCTTAAAAACCTTGATAATAAAGAGATAGTAGAATAAAAAAGAGTAGAATAAAAATAAAAAACACGGCTAAAAATAGCCGTGTTTTTATTCTAAAATTGCTTTTAAGGTGGTCTGTAAGCCGAATTCTGTCGTGTACGGTCATTTATCTAGCGATAACGTTTCCGCTATCGTCAAGCGATATTTTAGTAAACTGCTAAGGTGAAACTCCCTATCTAAGCAGTTTGTCAATCTTGCTTCAGGTGGGGTTTACACGGCTCTTCGTGTTACCACAAAGACGGTGTGCTCTTACCACGCCTTTTCATCCTTACCGAAATTTCGGCGGTTGTTTTCTGTTGCACTTTCCTTAAGGTTACCCTCACCGGGATTTCTCCGGCACCCTGTTTCTAAGAAGTTCGGACTTTCCTCATTAACGGTTTTTCTCCGTTCCCGCGACCGTATAACCATCTTAAAAGCAAGAATATTTTATGCTAATTTTACGGCTTTGTCAAGCAAAAATAAAAAGACCTACGATTTATCTAACTATTAGGTAATTCACAGGCCTTTTTTTAAGGTTTTGAACTTTTTATAACTTTACTTAACTTTTGTTATAAAATTAACTTTTGTTAAATTCGTTATTTTAAGATTACAACCGATTATTACTAATTATTTGCTAATTACTAGGTAATTATTAACTAGTCTTGGTTGTTTTTGGTTTTCGTGTTTTTAGTTTTATTTGAACACGATTTATTTTTTCTATCTCTCATATTCGCCCCCTTGATAGTATTATGGGTAGCAAAAAAAGAATTATTCGTTATTTAATAAATTTTTTTATTTTTTTATTTAACGCCTATTCTCGTTGCAGGCGCATCGCCACTAACCAAATCTTTTATAGAATACTTTGCGTTGCCGATTATAACGCTCGTTCCGATTTTAACAGCCTCTTTAATATATTCTAACTTTGCTTTTGCCCCGTTAGCCCCTGCCCTAGAAGCGCCATTACAATAATTTTCGCACTCGGTAATATTGTCTAAAAGTTCGTAAACGTCCTTTCCGCTAATTTCTTTAATTAAGGTTTCAACGTTCTTTCCGTCTTTATAAATACCTAGCGTGCTCGTTAAAATTAAAAGCGTTTTTGCTTTAACAAGGCAAGCGATTTGCGAAGCCGTTTCGTCGTTATCCACACACTCTACAACGTTTTGATTTTTGGCTTTTAAAGAACGAATTTCGAACTTCCTGTTTTCTTCGGTACAAACAGGGTCGTTGTAGTTAATAATAGGTATAGCGTTTTGCCCTGGCGCGCGTAGTAGCATTTCGGTTAAGTGTTTTCTCTTTTCAGGGTCGTTAAAATGTTGATGTTCAACGAGAATTTGCCTTATAGAATATTGTGGATTAACGTATTGGCGGTAAGTAGACATTAAAATAGATTGTCCTTGCGCAGAGTAGTCGGTTTTAACGTCTTCAACAGAGCCTTCTAGTTCTCTTCCGTTTCTTTTAATATAATCAAGCCTACCCGTTTCTGCTGCACCACTAGTAACCCAAATATACCCAGGTTTTAATTCGCTAGAAAGTTTTGCCATTAGCGTGTAGTCTAGAATATTGTTTTCTTTGTTTATAAGCGCCATCGAACCGATTTTGCCAACTAATTCTATATCGAATTTCATAATTTTATCCTTTAAGTTTATCAATAAATTATTTTATCAAGTTTAATATGCTTGTTTTATAAATTTCGTAAGCAGTTTTAAGCGATTTTATAGAAACCCTTTCGTTTGCTTCGTGGCAACAATCTTCTTCGTGTGGAAAACTTGGCCCGAACGCGCAACCATACTTAAACGCCCTTGCAAAAGTGCTACCACACATATAAACGGGGCTAGCGTTTTCGCCAGTTACTTCGTTATAAGAAGAAATTAGCGCCGAAACGAACCATCCGTCTTTTTTAACGAGCATCGGCGGGTGTTTTTCTATCGTTTTGAATAATAAACCCGACTTGGCGAGTTTTTTTGTTAAATCGTTTATGGTAAACGGCGCAGGCAAACGCACGTCGCACGAAATCATAAGTCCGCACTCGGTTTGTTTAATTAGGTTTGGCGAAAAAGTCGTTTCGCCCTGTTCACTAGTTAAAGAAGATAAATCTAGCCCGCCTCCAAACAAAACTTCGTATTCCATTTGGTAATCTTCGCCAACGGCAATCATATACTCGAACAATTTTTTTAGTGCGTTAACGCCAAGATTTGGCCTAGAACCGTGGCAAGAAACCCCAACGCTTTCTATAACGTTTCCTTTTGCGGTTAAACCTAGTTTAGAAACAAGCGCGCTATCGACTGGTATTTTAGAAGTCATACTTGCCTTTCCGCAAACGGCGTTTATAACCGTTCCGCCAACGATATTAGTAAAGTTTTTTGGCGATTTAATAAAAATAAAAGTGTTTTCTACGCCTTTTTCGGCATAAGAAACGGGAAAGCCCCCGTCTGGCGAAAAGCCGTAGTCTGGGATAGTGGTTTTGGTGCTTAAATATTCTATATCTTTCCAGCCCGTTTCTTCGTTACAGCCCACGAAAAGCCTTATCTTTCTGTTAAATTTTGCCCCGTTATCCTTAATTTCTTTAAGCGCGTATAGGCAAGAAAGTAGCGGGGCTTTATCATCCACAACGCCCCTAGCGTATAAATATCCGTCTTTTTCGGTAAGAGTGAACGGGTCGGTGTTCCAGCCATCGCCACTAGGCACAACGTCTAAATGCCCGATAATTCCAACTTCTTCGCCCTCGCCGATATAAACTTCGCCAATATATCCGTCGTAGTTAATGGTGTTAAATCCAAATCTTTTAGCAATAGATAAAAAGTATTCAAGCGCAATGCGGTTTTGCTCGCCAAATGGCGCGCCGTTAGCAACGTCGGCTTTCGGTGTTTCTACGGTGTTAAACGCTATTAAATTTTTAAGGTCTAATACGTATTCGCTATAATTCTTCATTTATTTTCCTTTTAACACTTTTATTATATGCCCTTTTCACTAAAAAAGCAATCGTAGTGCAACAATTTTGCGTTTTTTTAGGCGATTATACACATTATTTATTATTTTATAAAAAATTTCTGGCAATAGTTTTGAAATTTTCAGTAAAGTATGTTAAAATATTATTTATGAAAGATAACGACAACGTGCACTTCGGGCATAGAGAACGCATGGTGCAAAAAATCTTAAACGCTCCAAACGCAATTCACGAACACGAACTTTTAGAAGTTCTGTTATATTCGTTTTTGCCCCGTGTTGATACTAACAAAATTGCACATAAACTTATTCAAATGTTTGGTTCAATAGAAGGCGTGTTTTCCGCTAGTATTGACCAACTTCGTTCGGTTAAAGGTATAGGGGATAAATCGGCAGCAAATATCTACGTTATCGGTGTCATTGCTAAAAGACTTAATTTTAATAAAGAAAAGCGCGCTAAAAATTCGCTTGAAGCAAACAAAAAAGATTTAATCGAGTATTTTAAGAATGAGACTTTCGAAAAAACTATTGTTATTTTATTTAACGAAAAGTTCGTTAAACTTACTACGTTAATCTATCAAGATAATAGTAAAAGCACTACCTCGTGCGACGTTTCGGAAATCGTTAACGCGTTCGCTCTACATAAACCTAAATACGCGCTTATGGCGCATAATCACGTCAGTGGCGTTTTAGCGCCCAGTGAACAAGACGATTTTACAACTAAAAAGATAAATCTTGTTTGCGAGCTTAACGGCGTTGAGTTTGTCGACCACGTTATCGTTAGTAAAGATAAATTTTTTAGTTATAGAAACGAAGGTAAGTTAGACTATATTAAAGAAAGCGCAAACCTAAAAAACGTTATAAACAAATTATAATTATAAACCAAAAGATAAACCAAAAAATATCAAAATTTTTATTAAATCAAAAGCAAGAAATTATACAATATCACCCATTAACAAGGAGAGACTATGAAAGAAGTAAGAACACGTTTCGCGCCTAGCCCAACCGGATATTTGCATATCGGCGGATTAAGAACTGCGCTATACGGATTTTTATTTGCAAAAAACAACAACGGCAAATTTATTTTGCGTATAGAAGATACTGATACTAATAGATACGTAGACGGTTCCGTTCAAATTATTTACGACACTATGCGTGATTCTAAAATAATGTACGACGAAGGTCCAGACGTTGGCGGGGACTACGGCCCTTATATTCAAAGCGAAAGAAAGCAAATTTATCTTGACTATGCTAAAAAACTAGTAGAACTTGGTGGCGCGTATTATTGTTTTTGCACGCCGGAAAGGATTGCGTCGTTAAAAGATGGCGACGGCAACGTTAGATACGATAAACATTGCTTAAATCTTGATAAAGCCGAAATCGAAAGGCTTATTGCCAGCGGTGTGCCTTACGTTATTCGCCAAAACGTTCCTACTTCGGGCACGAGCAGTTACGTAGATCTAGTTTACGGCGAAATTTCCGTTGACTACAAAGATATTGAAGACGGTATTTTGATTAAATCAGACGGTATGCCAACGTATAATTTCGCAAACGTTATAGACGATCACTTAATGGGAATAACGCACGTTATTCGTGGCACGGAATACCTTTCTTCTACCCCGAAATATAACCTTATGTACGACGCTTTTGGCTGGGAAAGACCTGTTTATATACATCTTCCGCCTATTATGAAAGACGCGCAACGCAAACTTTCTAAACGTCACGGAGACGCTAGTTACGAAGATTTCGTTAAAAAAGGGTTTGTTAAAGAAGCAATAGTTAACTATATTGCGCTTCTTGGTTGGAGCCCTAAGTCTAACCAAGAAAAACTTTCGCTAGAAGAACTTATCAGTTTATTCTCTCTTGAAGGTATCAATAAATCCCCGTCTATTTTCGACGAAACTAAAATGAAATGGCTATCTGGCGAATATATAAAAGAAATGAGTTTTGAAGAGTTTAAGGCTCTGTCGTTGCCTTTCCTTAAAGATAGTAAAACCTACGGAAAATATGACGAAGATAAACTTTTAGCGCTAGTTAAAACTCGTATTCAAATATTTAGCGAAATCGCTGAAAAACTAGACTTTTTAGAAGAGTTTGGTGCGTTCGATCTAGAATTATTCGAAAATGCTAAGCAAAAATCTAGCAAAGATCTTGCAAAGGCAATATTGCCAAAGATTATAGAAACGTTAAACGCCCAAACTGATTTTTCTAACGCAAACTTGTTTGGCGAACTTGTTAAACTATCGGAAAGCCTAGAAATTAAAAAACAAGCGCTTTTATGGGTAACTAGAATTGCCCTAACTGGCAAACTTTCTACCGCCGGTGGCGCTACTGAAGTTTTAGAACTTCTTGGCAAGGAAAAATCAATCGAAAGACTAAATTATTCTCTTGGACTATTAGGTTAATTCTAATTAAACCAAATTGATAATTAAAATTATTATAACAAAACTGTCAATTTAAATTATAATAAAAAACTCGGCTATTTAGTGGCGTAGCGATAGGGATTTATCGTTACGCCACAACTATATTTGCCTAACGGCAAGTGATATGCCTTCGGCGTGATATTTTGCTAACGCAAAGTGATATTTTCACTTGTAGTGAAAGTTAGACAAATATAATATAACTTTGACCACAGGTCAAAATAAAACTGCTTGCACAGTTGGCGTTCGCTTCGCTTGGCTAAACTTATTAAAACTTAATCTTTTGTGGTAAAGATAAAGTCCACTATATTTCGCTTTTTGCGAAGTATAGTGGGCTACACTTTTATTTTGAATTAATATCCCTATGGCTATTGCTATTTTTAGCCGAGTTTTTAATTTGATAAATTTAATTTTTAAGTAAAACACCGTTTGCCCGATTTTTTGTTTTATCCTATATAGCATTTTTGTTTTGATATTCTTTTTCAAACGAGAGAATATATTTTTCTATGCCGTCCGCAATTTTTTCTGCAAGTCTATACACCAGATTTAATCTTGTTAAGTTAAATAAATTATAGTTTTTGTTCGATTTTGTTGAAACTATACCTATTATACTTGCATCACCTAACACGCCGAGATTTTTTCCTGCGCCTAGCCCTGGTTTTAACCCTTTATCTATAACTTTTATTAAACCTATATCTTCTTCCTCACCAACGGCTGCGTCAATTGCAATTATAAAACTATTTTCGTGCATGATTTTAATATAGTTTTTGGCGTATTCTACTTCTTTTGCAGTTATAGGAAAATTTAGGTTGCCGTATATATAGGTTTTAATATTCTTTTTTTTGAGCAACGTTCCAACTAGTGGGCCAAGACTATCCCCTAACACTAAATCGCTACCCACGCATACAATAATAGGTATATTATTTTTTTTATTAAAATTTTCTAGGGCGTTCTTAATTCCTTCGTTACAAAAATTATTAAACCCGTTAAATGATAAACTAGTTGTGTTCAAAACATGCTCCTTTTAGATAAACAAATTATTTACGTATATTATTGACACGCTTTTTATCTTTTATCCAAAAAAGATTGAAAAATTTAACGTAAAATGTTATAATATATTCGTGTAAAACTAAATAAACGTTTGTTTGGAGGAAGAAATGTCAAATTTACTTTTGTATTCTACCTCGGGCGCAATACTAGAAGCGTTAGCGCTAATCATATTTATCGTATCGATTATCGTTGGCGCAAAGCAAGGGTTTATAAAATCGCTTATTTCAACATTTGGCTCTCTTTTATCACTTATCTTTGCTGTGTTATTGTGTTCTTCGGTAGCAAAATTCTTAGAAAACAGGTTTTCTTTAATTACAACGATATCTTCTAAACTTACGGGAGTGCTTACAGGAATTTTTGGCGAAGAACTTATGAATACGCCATTATCCCTAGCAACAGAAGACGTTTTAAGCGAACAATTTAATCTCTCGCTTTATTTAATTAGAATAATACTTTCGATTAAATCTTCTGAAATTTCACCTGACACTACGCTTAGTAGTATCATCTGCCCCGTATTTGCTTATTATATCGTTTGTATCCTATCAGTTATAATTCTTTATATATTGTTTAGAATAATATTTTTCCTTATTGGTGAAATTGTTAAAAAGATGCATTCTAATAAATTTATCGGGACAACTGATACGGTGCTTGGTTTAGTGTTTGGCGCGTTAAAGGGTATTATCACTATTAACTTTGCGCTAATGATTATAGGAATAATTCCTATCGGTTTTGTTCAAAATTTTGTCGGCGCAGTTAGCGATACGATATTTGTAAAAATAATTAGCAAAATAGACGTTGTATCCCTTATTCTTAAAGCAATGGCTAGCGTTAACTTAACAGACATCATTGTGGGAATTATTGCGTAGATGAATTTTGCATACGCTATAACGATTAAATCTTTACAGGTGCAAATTATTCACGTAACGCTCATCACGAACTAAATTAACGCTGTTTATCAAAAAATAAATTTAACACGCTGTATTACTATACGGCGTGTTTTTTATTGTTTCCTAAAAACGTTTCACGTGAAACATTGTCTTTTACAAACTATTTTTTAAATGTTCCATGTGGAACAATTTTGGGCAAAATTTAATCAAAATTACTTTTTGTTTTGAAATATTTATTTTGCGCCATAAGAATTTTGCATATTTTTAGTAAAATTTTATGTTTTTGCGAAGAAGAAATAATGCCTATTTAAGCATGTTTTTATTACTCCAATTTTTTTCGATATTTCACGTGAAACTAATTTGCGAATTCTTGCCAACTAAAACAACTGATTTTTGCCAAAAAAATCACAAAAAATATGGTGGTTTTGGGTAGGAAATTTTGAACCCTATTCTCTGTGAGAGCATTTTAATGACATTTTTTAAATGGTTTTTTTGTATAAAAACTATATAAATAGTGGATATTTGTAAAAAGGTTTAAGTTAATTTTGTGTGATAGGTTATACTTGGCTTAGTTATTATAAGGTCTGTATGTTATACGATTCTTCTTTTAACCAATATTATTTTGCAGAAGTTTTATAGGTTTAATAGGGTATTTATAATTTTAATATTATTACTCGGTTCGTATTGCTTTAATCGTTCTTTATGTTTTTTGGCAGTTTTTTATTGCGATAGATTCTTTTATTTTTATCATTTATACTATGGTGCAAATATTGTTTTAATTTTATAAAAATTAAGCGTTTTATAAAAATATTAGCGTTAAAAATCTATGCGCCTACACATAATTATTAGCGCTATACATAAAAATTTTTTTGTAAAATTATGGTAAACCCTTGAAAAAAATTTAAAAATAATATATAATGTTTAATAAATAAGAATCTTTCAAGGTTTTTTTAATATAAAAAGAATATACTATTAACATTAACATTTATAAGGAGACTAATTTTGGGCAAGAAAAAATCTAAACTAATTTGGATAATACTTGGCGTTATTATAGCGCTTATTGCCGTATTATCTTTTACCGACTGCTTTAACACTTCTTACGAAGTTGATTATAGCGAATTTTATTCTTTGGTAGATAAAAGCGTTGATAACGGCGTTATTTCTTACGAAGAGTTAGAAGGATCTAACGCAAAAGAGATCAAGAGCATAATTTTAACTGATAACTATAAAGGCGATGTTAGCATTACCGAAGTTTATATCGACGGGTACAACGTATTATTTGAACTCCGCACTGGAAACAAGGCGATGGTTTTTGAAACAGCATTCCCAAGAGATACCGAAACAATCGCTTGGTTTACACAAGCGTTTGAAAAAGCGGGTATTTCTTGCAGTTGGGCAGACCCTAATGCAGGTTCGTTCTGGTCGTCTATTTTGCCGATTGCAGGATATCTTATCGTTGCGATAATATTTATCGTTATAATGATGCAATCGCAAGGTGGAACGAAGGGCGCAATGAACTTTGCAAAGATGAACGCGCGCCTTAATCAAAACATTAAAATAAGGTTTAGCGACGTTGCAGGCGCAGAAGAAGAAAAAGCCGAACTTGCAGAAGTTGTAGACTTCTTAAAAAATCCTAAAAAATTCTCTGAACTCGGCGCAAGAATACCAAAAGGCGTGCTATTAGTAGGCCCTCCGGGAACGGGTAAAACGTTATTTGCAAAGGCCGTTGCCGGCGAAGCAGGAGTTCCGTTCTTTTCTATAAGCGGTTCAGATTTTGTAGAAATGTTTGTTGGCGTGGGCGCATCACGCGTTAGAGATTTATTTGAAACTGCTAAAAAGAATATGCCGTGTATCGTGTTTATCGACGAAATTGACGCGGTAGGTCGTCAACGTGGCACGGGTATGGGCGGTGGACACGACGAAAGAGAACAAACGCTTAACCAACTTTTAGTTCAAATGGACGGCTTTGAAACTAACGAAGGTATAATTATTATGGCTGCAACAAACCGTGCGGACATCTTAGACCCAGCGTTGCTTCGCCCAGGTAGATTTGATAGGCAAATTTACGTTAACTTGCCAGACGTTAGAGGGCGTGAAGCAATACTTAAAGTTCACGCAAGGAACAAACCGCTTGCGCCAGACGTTAACTTTAAAACGGTTGCCCGTATGACTAGTGGGTTTAGTGGCGCAGACCTAGAAAACTTACTAAACGAAGCGTCTATACTAGCGGCGCGCGCAAACCGTAAGTTTATAACCAACAAAGATTTATACGAAGGTATTAACAAGGTTCTAATCGGGCCACAAAAGAAATCTAGGCTCGTTACCGAAACGGATAAGCGTATAACCGCGTATCACGAAGCGGGGCACGCAATTCTTGCTAGGCTTCTACCTAACTGCGACCCCGTTCACGAAGTATCGATTATACCAAGGGGTATGGCGGCAGGCTACACAATGACTAGACCTGATAGCGACGATAACCACCTAACCAAAGCCAAACTATTAGACGATATCGTTATGACGCTTGGCGGTAGAGTCGCAGAAGAAATCGTTATTAAAGATATTTCAGCAGGCGCAAGTGGGGATATACAAGCGGTAAGCAAGCGCGCAAGGCTAATGGTTACCGAGTGGGGTATGAGCGAAAAAGTTGGGCCGATATCATACGGCTCTGATAAAGAAATATTTATCGGCAGAGATATGGCGTCTCACGTTACTTATAGCGAAGAAACTGCTGCTATAATCGATAAAGAAATTAGCGATATAATAAACACTGCGCTTAACAAAGCGAGAGAACTTCTCACGAAGAACAAAAAACTTCTTGACAACATGGCGCGTTTACTAATTGAGCGCGAAACCATATTCACCGAAGAAGTAGATATGCTTATGGAAGGCAAGAGCGTAGAAGAAATTATCGCGTTTATGGACGAAAACGAAAAAGCGCTTTCAGAAAACCCGTTTTTAAGGGGGCAAAAGAAAGCCAAAGCGGAAAAGGTAGAAGAAACGCCTGTAAAAACGACGGAAAGTAAAGAAAAAGAAACTACCGAAGAAAACGCTGAAATTAAAACTGAAGAAACTAAAAATAACGGCGACGACGCAAATAATTAACGAACACTAATAGCAAAAGAAAAAAGCGTAGTCGAAAAAACAAAAAACAAAAAACAACAGTGCTATTAAAGAGAGGAATTGTATGGGAAAAATTGTTGCTTTTTCAAACCAAAAAGGTGGTGTTGGTAAAACCACGACGTGTGTAAATATGTCTGCATACCTTGCTAGCAAGGGCTATAAGTGCCTTATAGTAGATTTAGACCCGCAAGGCAACGCGACTAGCGGACTTGGGCTACTTAAAAGCGAAGTTAAAAATTCAGTTTACAACGTTATGATAGACGAAATGCCCCTAGAAGATTGCGTTGTTAAAACGTGTGTGAACGGGCTAGACATATTGCCGTCTAACATAGATTTGGCAGGCGCAGAAGTCGAACTCGTTTACGTTAAGAACAGAGAGCACGTGCTTAAAAACGCGTTAGACAAGGCAAGGGATTCGTACGATTTTATCACGATAGACTGCCCACCGTCGCTCGGGCTATTAACCATTAACGCGCTAGCGGGTGCAGACACGGTTATAATTCCTATTCAAAGCGAATACTACGCGCTAGAAGGGCTTAGCCAACTAATGAACACTATTAGGCTGGTAGTTAAACATCTTAACCCAACGCTTAAAGTAGAAGGCGTTGTTCTAACGATGAACGACAAGCGCGCACTCATCTCAAAAGAGATAGCAAGTGAGATAAGAAAATACTTCCAAAAGGCCGTTTACGATACGGTTATCCCTAGGAACGTGCGTCTTGCCGAAGCACCAAGCCACGGTGTTCCTATTATGCTACACGATACTAAATGTGTGGGCGCGAAAACTTATCTTGCGCTTACCGAAGAATTTTTAGCAAAACAACCAAAAACGAAAAACAAAAAATAAAGAAAAAACGGAGTACTGATTATGAACAAAAACAGAGGTTTAGGTAGGGGGCTATCGGCGTTGTTCTCTGAAACCGAAAGCGATTACGGAAAGAGCCTACTTTTTGATGAAGAAAACCAACCTAGTGGAAAACAAGGCGTTACCGAAATAGAAGTTGACAAGATTTTTGCAAACCCTAATCAGCCAAGAAAAGCGTTTGAACCTAACGCGCTTAACGAACTAGCGTCTTCTATTAAAAAACACGGCGTTATTATGCCTATCATCGTTAACAAGAGTGGCGATAGGTATATGATAATCGCAGGCGAAAGGCGTTTTAGGGCAAGTAAGATTGCCGGGCTAGAAAAAGTACCCGTTATCGTTAAAACTTACACCGAACGCCAAATAAAAGAGATTTCCCTTATCGAAAACTTACAAAGAGAAGATCTTAACCCAATCGAAGCGGCAACGGCGATGAAGTCGCTTATGGATGATTACGGCTTAACCCAAGAAGATTTAGCAGACAGAATAGGTAAGTCTAGGCCAGCGATTGCGAACACTTTAAGGCTTTTAACCCTAAGCCCAGAAGTATGCAAGATGGTAGAAAAAGGCGAACTTTCTGCCGGACACGCTAGAACCATTATCACTATTCCTGGGCTAGACCAAAAGAAAATGGCGGATAAGATAATCAAAGAAGGGCTTTCTGTTAGAGATACCGAAAAACTCGTTAAAGATTATTTCACCCCACCAGAAGAAAAGTTAAAGAAAAAGCAACGCGCGGAACTATCGCTAGAACTAAAAGAACTTATCGTGGACATGCAACGCGTTTTAGGCACGAAAGTAAACGCCATAGGAAACGACAACAAGGGCAGAATTTATATTGATTACTATACTCGCGATGATTTAGACAGGCTTTCTGACCTAATAGAAATTCTTAAAAAGAACGCCGACTAATTACCTGACTAGAAATTGTTACTCGAAGAAAAATGTTAAAGTTTAAGAACCTAAATAAAAACTCTTTAGCGTTAAAAAAATATTACGAACAGTCTAAAATAGAGTTTTGCGATATTTCGGTGGGCGTTAAGTTTTTATGGCGCGATAATTTTAAGGTTAAATACGCCGTTTATCGCGACACGCTTATACTTAAAGAAACGAACAAAGATTATAAAAACGCGTTCTATTATCCTATGGGCAGTGACGAATACGGCGCGCTAGAAAAGATTTACGAAGAAACGCTTTATCGTGGCAAGGACCTAACGCTATGTTATTTAAGCGAAGAGTGCGCAAAAGAATTTAAGCAAAAATTTCCCAACGCAGAAATATATTTCGATAGAGATTGGAGCGATTATCTATACGACGCCAAAGCGTTTAGCAAACTTATAGGCAAAAAATATTCGGGGCAAAGAAATCATATAAATAAGTTTAATAAACTCTACCCGAATTTCGAGTTTAGGCGCATAGAAAAAACGGATATCGGCGATATAAAAACCTTTCTTAAAGCGTACGGAAAAGGCAAATCGCTTAGCAGTTGGACAGAGCGTGCTGAAAACAAACGGCTTATAGAGTATATTAAAAACCTAGACGCGCTAGAAAACCTTGGCGTTTTAATAAAAGTAGACGGAAAGGTGGTGGCGGTTTCTTGCGGGGAACGAATAAAAAATACCTTTATCGTGCACGTAGAAAAGGCACTTACCGAGTATAGCGGGATATACCCAACGCTTGCGAACTTATTTATAAAGATGGTTACAAAAGAAGGTATAACCGAGATTAACCGCGAAGAAGACTGTGGAGATTTAGGCTTGCGCACTTCTAAAATGCAATACCACCCCAAAGAAATTAGAAACAAATATATAGTAAAAATTAAAGCAAAATAAACGGGAGACGAAAAATGAAAGTAGTTTTACTAAAAGACGTTAAAGGCTCTGGAAAAGCAGGCGACGTTATCGAAGCAAAAGACGGATACGCAAAAAACTTTTTAATTAAAAACGGGCTAGCAAAGTTTGCCGACGCTAGCGCATTAAACGAAAACAAGGCGCAAAAAAAGGCACAAGAATTCCATAGAGCAGAAGAACTCAAAAAAAATAAAGAACTAAAAAATGCTATAAACGGAAAAGAAGTAACCTTAGCCGTTAAGTGTGGTGCAAACGGCAAGTTTTTCGGTAGCGTAACTAATAAAGAAATTGCCGAAAAACTTTTAGATCTTGGTTTTGAAATCGACAAAAAGAAGATTATTTTAGATACTAATATAAAAACCGTTGGCGATTATACGGTTACCATAAAAATTTCGCCCGAAGAAACGGCAAAAATTAAACTAAAAGTAATAACCAACTAAGCATTAAAAACAAGTGCAATTTTTTTGCGCTTGTTTTTTTGTTTATAATATTTACGTTGCTTAAAACGTAGAAATAATTGCCTATAAAAATGTCCGTTTTTTTAATGTAATTTGCGTGAAATACGATTTACATTAGTAAATTTAAATCGTATAATTAATGCAAGTATACTGAGAGTAAATTAAGAAAGGGCGGATAAAAATGCTGGGCTTTGACAAAAAGAAAATATTTAGCGAATATATACCTATGCTTATAACTTTTATAGGTATGATAGTTTGTTCAATCGTTTTTAAGCAAGACTTTATAAAAACCTTGCCGTGCTGTATTTCGCTTGTCGTAATGCTCCTTAATTCAAAGGCGAATAGGCTAGGCTTTATACTCGCCATAATAAATAGTTTTATTTACATAATCGGTTATTTTTTAGAAGGTCTTTACGGGCAAGTGGGGTCGGCGCTGTTTGGCATAGTGATTGCACTTTTTTCGTTTTTTTTATGGAGAAAGAACGCGCGTGGCATGGCAACTAAGTTTAGACGCCTTAGCATAAAACAAACGGCTTTATTTTTAGCGCTATTTATAGTGTCATACGCTATAACCTGCTTTATTTTAATTAAAATAGGCGGGCAAGTCGTTTATCTAGACGGGCTTACGCTTATTTTAGGCATCGGAGTTAACTTACTTACTATGTTTGCTTTTATCGAAGCGCCTTTTGTTAATATAGCCAACCAAGTTATTGCTACTGCTATATGGATAGTTAAAGTTGCTAGTGAAAGCGTTGCAAGCATAACTTACGTTATTATAAGTATCTATAACCTCTATATGGTGGTGCGCACTTGCATTACTTACGTTTCGCTATATAAAACCCAGAATAAAGAAGAAAAATCTATAAACTAAGAAATAAATTAAAAGGATAAGAAAAATGAAAGACTTAAAAATCTATTACGAAAGGAATAGTATGTTCCCCGGGCACGACGGAGTGTTCTGTAAAACCAACCCAGACATCACGTTTGTTGATGAAAACGTTGCTTTTTTATCTTACACAATGCTTAAAATGAACGGTAGCGACACTTTTTACGACGAGTTTTGTGTAAAGAGTACGGACGGCGGTAAAACTTTTGGTGAGCCAAGGCTTATGCGCTCTTTTAAAAAGAAAACGGAAACGGGCAGAGAAACGTATTTTAAAAAATCAACTTTTTATCATAAAAAACAGGGTAAATTTATTTGCTTTTTAATGAAAGCCTTATACGATCAAAACGACGTTATTTTAAGAAACAACACCCCGCCAAATCCATCGGTGCATTTAGGCTATCCGTACTATGTTTTTAGAGACAACGAAACGGGTGATTACGTGGGCGAACCTATCGAACTAAAACTTCCGTTTGAGGCAGACTGTTTTTCACCGTTCGGTCAACCTATGGAGTTTGATAACGGCGACGTTTTAATGAATTTTTACGGCGCAAAAAAGGGCGAGGGTAAGTACTACGCTTGGTCTATGCTACTTGCTTTTGACGGAAAAACCTTCACCATTAAAGAATACGGCGAAAGGCTAACCTGCAAAAAGGGTATAGGTTTTAGCGAAGCGTCTATCGCAACCTTAAACGGCAAGTATTACATTACTCTTCGTGGCGAAGAAGAAGGGTATTTAGCAATTTCAGAAGACGGATTAAATTACAGCGAGCCAATCGTTTGGAAGTGGGACGACGGCAGTATTCTAGAAAACTATATGACGCAACAACGCTGGCTACGCTTTAAGGACGGCTTGTATCTTGCCTACACTAGGAAAGGTGCTAATAACGACCACGTTTTCCGTCATCGCGCGCCGATGTTTATGGCAAGGTTTGACGAAGACAACCTTTGTTTAATAAAATCAACCGAAGTAATACTTGTTCCTGAACTAGGCGCAAGGCTTGGTAACTTTAACATAACCGACGTATCGGACACCGAAAGTTGGTTAGTTACGGCAGAGTGGATGCAAACTTGGCCACCAGAGTGGTATAACTATAAAATTTGTGAACGCTATGGTGCTAACAACTCTATATGGGTTGCAAAGGTTAAGATTATAGAAGACTAATAAGACAATGAAAGATTTAAAAATTTATTACGAAAGGCAAAAGTTATTCACCGGTTTTGACGGTAAGTTTTGTAAAGTAAACCCAAGCATAATAAAAGATGAAAACAGGGCGATTATTCTTTACACCATGTTAGACCTAGGTGGTAGCGACGTGTTTCACGACACCTATATTGCAAAAAGCACTGATGGTGGCAACACTTTTTCAGAGCCAAAACCACTTAGTTTATACCAAAATATAAAAGACGGAATAAGAGAAATTTTCGTGCCAACGTGCACTTTCTTTCACAAGAAAAGTAAAAAATTCGTATGCCTTGGCGTTATTCAGTTTTATAAAGACGATGCACACCCAGTGATAGTTAACGGGCACAGCAAAGCCGTGCCAACGTATAGAATTATAGACTTTGACAAGTGCGATTTTGATAACGAGCCAACTGTTTTAGAAGTTCGGGGCGAAACGCTATGCCTTCCTTTCGGTCAGCCGATAGAATACGACAATGGCGACGTTATGCTTTCTTTTTACGGCAGTGTTCAAGGTGATGATAAAACTAGCGCATACGCGGGTAGGTTTTCGTTCGACGGCGAAAAGTTTACAAAAAATAAAATGGGTAAACCGATAGACGGAACAAATTTCGTTAGGGGGTTTGCAGAGCCTTCGCTTGCAACGCTTAACGGAAAATATTATTTCACACTACGTACCGACGAGGCAGGGCTTTTTGCCGTTTCAGAAGACGGGTTTAATTTTAGCGAACCAATGGTTTGGAAGTGGGATGACGGCAGTGTTTTAGAAAACTATAACACGCAACAACGCTGGCTACGCTTTAAGGACGGCTTGTATCTTGCGTACACTAGAAAAGGCGCTAATAACGACCACGTTTTCCGTCATCGTGCGCCGATGTTTATGGCAAGGTTTGACGAAGACAACCTTTGTTTAATAAAATCAACCGAAGTAATACTTGTTCCTGAATTAGGCGCAAGGCTTGGCAACTTTAACATAACCGACGTATCGGACACCGAAAGTTGGTTAGTTACGGCAGAGTGGATGCAAACTTGGCCACCAGAGTGGTATAACTATAAAATTCCTATGCGTTACGGCTCGAATAATACGATATGGCGTGCCGTAGTTAAAATAGAAAAATAAAAATTAAAAATAAAAAGAAACAAAAAAACGCCTTCAAGGCGTTTTTTCTTATAAAATTGGCAAAAAGTCTTATGCCATGCTTGTCTTATTATGAAAGTAGACAAAAATATAATAGAATTAGTCAAAAAAATTTATATGCTTTGACTACGGGCTAAACTTGTGCTAATATGTTATCGGTTGAATTTGCGTTTTAATTAAACTAACGAAAACGGCAGGGTGTAACATGGAAAAAATTCTAAATTTTATTTATAGCAATATTTTAAGCGTACTAATGATGGTTTTACTTATCGTTGTTGGGGTGTTCTTAACTATTAGAAGTAAGGCGCTTCAATTTCGTCGTTTTGGCTATGCAATGAAGAATACGGTGGGCAGTTTGTTCGATAAATCGCAACACGTTAAAGAAAAAGGCAGTGTTTCGCCTTTCCAAGCAGTAACAACGGCTCTTGCCGGCACAATCGGAACGGGCAGTATTGCAGGTGTTGCAACGGCGCTCGTTGCCGGTGGCCCAGGTGCAATATTTTGGATGTGGATAAGTGCGCTACTCGGCATGGTTACTAAATACGCCGAAATCGTGCTATCTCTTAAATTCCGTGAAAAGAACGAAGATGGTGCGTGGGCAGGCGGACCTATGTATTATATCAGTAAAGGTCTTAAATCTAAATGGCTTGCTATAACTTTTGCCGTGTTCGCTATGATTGCTTGTATAGGAACGGGTAACGCAACTCAATCGAACGCTATTTCGGGCGTTATGGATTCAACGCTAACTATTCCACCGTGGGTAACGGGCGCGGTTTTAACCGTTTTGGTTGCATTAGTTATTTTGGGTGGTGTTAAAAGAATAGCGTCGGTTAACGAAAAAATCGTTCCGTCTATGGCAATATTCTTCGTGGTAGTTTGTCTTGTTGCGCTTGGCATAAACGTTACTAAAATTCCAAACGCGTTCGCACTTATCTTTACCGAAGCGTTTAACTTTAAGTCCGCTCTTGGTGGCGTTGCAGGCTACGGCGTGTTCTCGGCTATGCGTTTTGGCGTGGGCAGGGGCGTGTTCACTAACGAAGCAGGGCTTGGCTCTGCACCTATTGCGCACGCTGCGTCTTCTACAAAAGACCCTGTTAAACAAGGCCTATGGGGCATGTTCGAAGTTTTCGTAACAACCATTATTATTTGCTCAATGACGGCGCTAGTCGTTCTAACGTCTGACACCTATTCGGGAATTTTTGCTGTTGCCGATAAAAATCCGTCGCTTAACGGCGCAGCGCTTAGTAGTACGGCGTTTAACGAAGCAATACCTTACGTTGGCGAATACGGGGTGGCTATCGCAACAATCTTCTTCTCGCTTTCAACTATTCTCGGTTGGGCGTATTACGGAGAAGTTTGCGTGGGTTATGTTTTTAGCAAGCATAGAAAGGTAGCGGTTAACGTTTATAAAATAGTTTACGTAGCGTTCGTGTTTATCGGCGCAATAGCAGATATAGGCGTTGTATGGCTAGTTGCCGATTGCTTTAATGCACTTATGGCATTACCTAACCTTATCGCGTTAGTAGTTTTATCTAAACTGGTGTTTAACCTAACCAAAGAGCACTTTAACAAAAAGAACGGACTTCCTAACCTATCGGATAGTTTAGAAGATAATAAACAATAATAATTATATAAAACAAAATTAAAATGGAAAAACTATAGCAATGCTGTTAAAAAGAATAGCAAATTTGTTATAGTTTTTTTTGGTATTTAGCATTATAATTATAATAAGAACACACGTAGGAGTTAGTTATGAATATTAAATGGCAAACGATAGAAACGAATTTTAACGGCGAAAAATGTATGGTTGCACCTAGGGGCGCAATTAGGCCAGATGGCTATGGCGTAATGGCGCTTATGCCTTTATTGCTTAGCGGTAGCGACGTGTTTTTTGGCGTTATGTATTCGGTTACGAAAGACGGGGGAAAAACTTGGTCTCCATTAAAACTTTCTAAAAACCTAAACAGAAGAAAGGGGGAAGTAGAAGGCACGCAAACCGCTTTTGTAGACGTAACGCCTTTTTACCATAAAAAAACTGGAAAATTTATTTTAATTGGTCTTACAGATAGTTATTTTAACGATAAAGGCTATATTTACGAATATGCTATTCCAGAATATTCTGCCTATGCCGTTTGGGATGAAGAAGAAAACGACTTTACGCCATACAAAACCTTGATAATGCCTAAAGACGAGCAAGAAACGTATTATTCTTGTGGGGCAGGCAGTAGCCAATGTTTAGAACTAGATAACGGCGATATTTTAATACCTATTCATCACCTTAATAAAGCACAAAAATCTGGCAAGGCAGGCAGATATTGGTCTGCAAGCGTTATGCGTTGCGAGTTCGACGGCACAGACTTAGTGTTTAAAGAAGTAGGTAAGCCATTAACGGTAGACGTATTGCACGGCTTGTGCGAGCCAAGTATAGTTAAGTTTAACGGAGAATATCTTTTATCAATTAGAAATAGCGAGTCTGGTTACGTAACCAAGGGTAAAGACGGGCTTAACTACGAAAAACCAAAACAACTTCTTTGGGATAATGGCGAACACTCTGGTAACTATTTTACTCAAACGCATTGGATAACCTTAGAAGATAAACTTTATTTGGTTTATACTAGAAGGGGTGCGGATAACGACCACGTTTTTAGGCATCGTGCACCGCTATTTATCGCAGAGTTTGATGCCGAAAAAATGTGCTTAATAAAAGAAACCGAAAAAATAGTTGTGCCAAATCGTGGCGCAAGGCTTGGTAACTTTGGTTGCTTTAGTATGGAAGACAAGAAAAAAGCCTTTGTTTTCGCATCAGAGTGGATGCAAACCAATCCGCCGGAGTGGTGGGATTATAAGGTGTGTATGAAATACGGCAGTAAAAACGATATTTTTATAACCGAAATCACTTTAGACTAAAAAGAAAAAAAATAAGCCCACGCTAGTTAACTAGTGTGGGTGTTTTTATTTTAATTTTCTATTATAATTTTGCCATCAACAAATAAAATCCCAAGCAGAAAAATCTACTTGGGATATTTTGGCACACCATGTTCTCCGCTTTGCTACGAACGGCTAAAGCCCAAGGGACAATCCCGTTAGAAACTACAAACAAAAAATCTAAATCGAAAAAAATTCGACTTAGACTTTTCGTGGCACACCATAAGGGACTCGCTTCTCTCGAGCCTCCCGATAAACAGTGGGTGTCCACTGTTTACCCTACGGGAAATTTGCAAGCAAATTTTCTCCTAATTCGAGTCCCTATTTCTTTATAACAAAAAATAGCGACAACAAAAGTTATCACTATTTTCTGGCACACCATAAGGGACTCGAACCCCTAACCTTTGCGTCCGTAGCGCAACGCTCTATCCAATTGAGCTAATGGTGCTAATATTTTATTAAGTTTTTTGTTGCTCAACTCTAATGGAGCGTAGCTCTGTGCCCGAAGCGAAGCGTAGGAAATACGAAAGACGGGCAATCTTGACGGCTCACACAGTTTACAATTGAGCTAATGGTGCTAATATTTTATTAAGTTTTTGACGTATTGTGCTAACGTTAAAATTATCTTACAACGTTTAAACTATTAAACATAGCCTAAATATTTTATAACAAAAAAAATTTTTTGTCAAACGATATTATGTGGTTGCCAAAAATTTGGTTATATATCTTTTTTTCCTACCAAGAAGTCTAGTGAAACGTCGTATAGTTCTGCAAGGGCTATAAAGTTTTGCAGTGTAGGTACGCTAACGCCCAATTCATATGCTTGATAGGACTGATATTTTATATTTAATTTTTCTGCCACATCGGTTTGAGTCCATCCATTTTGCATCCTTAGTTCAAACAGTATAGACGGCATTTTCGTTAAACATTTAACATTATTCTTTTTCATACACTTGACATTATACCGTTTGTAACTGTATAATATTAAAAATACAGTTCAAAACTGTAAAAGGTGTTAATAGAGGAGAAAGTAAAATGAAAAAATCCATAACGTTTTTGTTTGTGATGCTGTTTTTAGTGACGGGGCTATATGGATGTAAAGAGGAACACGTTTGCGTTAACAAATACTATTTAGTAAACGATAGTACGTGTGCCGAAATGGGAATAGTAGAATCTATTTGCAGTGTTTGTGGATTAAAAACAAATATTTCATTAGAAAAAAACGACAATCACGTCTATGAGTGGGAAGAAATGTCTGACTGTTATGACGATATAGCAGAAAAAGGCACATGTTCTATCTGCGGTGTTGAAATAACTGACGAAAAAGAGCACGTTTTCATCGGTGAGGAATGCGTAGATTGTGGAGCATTAAAACATTATGCACTTCAAGAAAATCAAGTTTCGGTGGGGCATTCATTGTCGGAAATTGTTTCGTTGTTGAGCAGTAAATTAAATTGTTATAGTGAATTTGAAACAACTTTTGATAAAGTTTCTAATGCATCAATAAATCGTATAGAACTAAAAGGAAATAAATTGAAGGGCAATTTTGTGTATGGGGGAAGAGGTTATAATTTTTCTTTTGAAGAAACGTTAATCGACTTTGAAACGGAAAAGAGCTACGATAAAAATATTTGCACGATAGAAATTAGAAAAGAGAGTTCGAGTGTAGCATATTCGTTGAGCATTGTATATTGCGATGGAACAAAAGTGAGAATAGGATACTTTGAAGAAAACCCTGTAAACAAGTCGTTGCGCAATTATATAGAGAAAATCGGCATCAATACTAATAAACAAGTTGTAGTTTTCTATAAGGATGGTTCGTATTCTAATTGTGGAACGTTAATAGAAGACGTGTATATAAGTGAAAATTTTATAGTTTACGAGAAAAAACAAAACGGGTATAGTGCATGTGGTTATTTGGGTGCAAATTTGGCAATAGAAATACCAAAAAGCCATTTAGGCGAATACGTGGTTGGAATAAGCAAAAACGCATTTGTGGGTAAACCTATAATAGAGATAACGATAGGTTCTAAAATAAAAACAGTTGAAGAAGAAGCCTTTAAGGATTGTGTTAATTTATCGTTTGTAACTATAACGAGCGAAAAACTTATCACAATAAAAGAAAATGCCTTTCTAAATACTAATGTTCGATACGTAAATTATTATGGTGGCAGTATGGAAAACATTGCGATTCACAAAACGGGTAACGAAAAGTTTATGAGTGCAACGTGGAAAAGTGTAGAATAAATAAAAAAACAGCCTTGTAAAAAAGGCTGTTTTTTTATTTACAAAATTACTTATCGTTTTTTATAAACTCGCAAATTTTTTCAGCAATTATTTTATGCCCTTTATCGTTAGGGTGCAAGCCGTCTGCAAAAAATTCACTATATTCGTTGGTAGTAGGCTCATCAAAACAATCGTTATATAGGTCTAGGTATTTTAAGCCGTATAAATCTACGTAATATTTAATAATTTCTACGTAATCTACTAAATACTTGCCAGTTTTAGCGTTAGGAATGTCGTTCATGCCGTATCTTTTTAGTGGCAAAATAATAACGATTTTATCTTTTCCGTACATACCGATAAGTGTAGAGAACAATTTGTTTACTGCGCCGTGGAAGGTAAACTCGTCGTAATCGCCTACGTTTCCTAGTGGTGCAATGCCGTGGCCGTAATCGTTAGTGCCACCGAAAAAGAAAATTTTATCGGCAGTTTTATCGAGCAATATAGTGCGCATATTAAAATCTATATCGTGCGCGTGGCTAGAAGAAGATTGAACAAGTTGTCTAGCAAGTCTAGTTCCGCCAATGCCGTAGTTAATAACCTCTGCACCAAGCATTTTACCAACTTGAGAAGCGTAGCGAAGTTCTAAATTAGATGCGCCAACACCTTCCGTTATGCTATCACCAAAAAATGCAATTTTCATTATTCTAATACCGCCTTAATTCTTCTAACGCCAGAAGAAGAACTTTCTTCTTTTTTAATCTTAAATTTACCTAGTTCGCCCGTATTTTTAACGTGTGGGCCACCACAAATTTGCTTGTCTACACCATCTATGGTGTAAATAGAAACCACTTGGTTTTCGTCTTCTACTTTAAGCACGCCGTAAGCCCCGTCTTTAACAGCCACGCTAAACGGCATTTCGGATTTAACCACGTCGATTTTTCTAGCGATAACGTCGTTAACGAAGTTTTCTAGTTCTAAAATTTCTTCTTCGGTCATCTTGTGGTCTAAGTTAAAGTCGAACCTTAGCCTTTCATCAGTAATATTAGAACCTTTTTGTTCGGTAGAAGTGCCGAACATTTTGCGTAGCCCTGCAAGCATAACGTGTGTTGCAGTGTGGTATTTTGTGGCAATTTCGCTTTGTTCGGTTAGCCCGCCCTTAGCAGAAACGGCTTTTGCTTTACTAATTTCTTGGTGTTCGCGGAAAGCAACGTTAAAACCTTCTTGGTCAACGGTAAAGCCCTTTTCTTCGGCAAGTTCTAGCGTTAGTTCTAGTGGGAAACCGTAAGTATCGTATAGCCTAAACGCTTGCTTGCCTGAGATTGCTTTTTCGGGAACGTAAGAAGGGTCTTTACTAGCCATAAACGCGTTCTTTCTTTCAATGCCGATAACGCATTTTTCAAATTCTTTAATGCCGGCAGATAAGGTGGCTTCGAATTTTTTGGTTTCTTTATCAAGTTCAGAAAGGATATAATCTTTCTTTTCTAAAAGTAGTGGGTATGCCGTGTCGTAAACCTTTTCGATAAAGATTTTAGCAACGTTTTGCATTTCTACTGCATCAATACCAAGATTTTTGCAGTATCTAATTGCACGGCGAATAAGTCTTCTTAAAATATATCCAGCGCCGGTGTTAGACGGAACTATTCCGTTCACGTCGCCGATAAGCATAACGGCAGTACGCGTGTGGTCGCATATAATACGAATAGCCTTTTGCGCGTTTTTATCCGTGTCGTAAGAAGCGCCTGCAACTTTTTCTAGGTATTTAACGCTATCAATAAAAAGGTCGGTTTTATACCCGTCGTCTAGTCCGTTCAAGAAAAGAAGTAGTCTGTCAAGCCCAAAGCCCGTGTCAACGTTTTTGTTTTCTAGTTCTACGTATTTACCGCCTTCTAGTTTTTTGTATTGCATATAAACGTCGTTGCCGATTTCTACGTATCTGTTAGAAGTAGTAAAGTCCGAAGAATCTTTATCTAAATCTTCTCTTGGATAAAACCACTCGTTGTCAGGACCGCAAGGCGTGCCCACCGTTCCTTCTAATTCCCACCAGTTATCTTTTTTATCTAGATAGAAAATGTTTTCAGGAAGAATCCCTAGTTCTTTAAGATAGGTGGCGGTTTCTTCATCTCTTGGCACGCTGTCGTTACCGCAGAACACGGTAGAGCAAATCTTGTTTTTATCAAACCCAAACACCGTGGTTAGTAAATCAAACGTCCATTTAGTTTTTTCTTTTTTAAAATAATCGCCAAGCGACCAGTTGCCCATCATTTCGAAGAACGTAAAGTGCGTAGCGTCGCCAACAGACTCTATATCAACCGTTCTAACGCAACCTTGAACGTTGCATAGCCTAGTTTTTCCAGATGGATGCGGTTTTCCTAGCAAATAGGGCATAAGTGGTTGCATACCTGCAACGTTAAACATAACGCCCGTAGAGCCGTCGCCTATAAGCGAAACAGCGCCGATATTAAGGTGGCCCCTATCTTCGTAAAATTTTATCCATTTATCTCTTAATTCCTTAGAAGTAATCATAATAGTGTTCCTTTTTTATTTTTTAATTAGTTCGTATCCGTCTTTCGCGTCTTTAACTTCGTAGCCAAGGCTAGCAAGTTTCGCGCGTAGTTCATCAGATTTAGCCCAGTCTTTATTCTTTCTTGCAGTAAACCTTTCTTCTGCAATAGCCTTAACTTCACTAGGGATATCGCTAACTTCGTCTTTTTCTTCTTCTAGCAAGAATTTATCTAACTGAGAAGTAAATAAGCCAAGAAGTGAATAGGTCTTTTTAACTTGCGCAAGCATATCCGCGCCCGTTTGGTCGTTTGCGTTTATAAGCGCCTTTGCTTTTTTGAAATATCCAAACAAGTTAGAAAGCGCAAGCGCGGTGTTAAAATCGTCGTTCATAGCGTTGTTAAATTCTTCGTCTATAGACTTAAATTCGCCGTCTATTTTCATACCCTTACTAAGTGCAAGTTTATAAACTTTATAAAAATCGTTTAAGTGCTTTTCTGCATCAGGGAAAAGGCTATCCGTAATATTTATATCCCCACGATAGTTAGTAGATAAAAGCGCAAACTTAATCGTTTCGTGCGAATATTTATCGAGAAGGTCTTTAAGGAACAAACTATTGCCGAGCGATTTGCTCATTTTTTGCCCGTTAACCTTGATAAGACCATTGTGTATCCAAAAGTTAGCAAACGGCTTACCCGTAAGCGCTTCGGTTTGCGCAATTTCGTTTTCGTGGTGTGGGAAAATAAGGTCTCTACCGCCACCGTGTATGTCGATTTGGTCGCCAAAAGTAATTCTGTTCATAGTAGAACACTCTATATGCCAACCAGGTCTGCCTTTGCCCCAAGGCGAATCCCACATAGGTTCACCAGGTTTTGCAGATTTCCAAAGCGCAAAGTCTAGTGGGTTTTTCTTCATTTCGTCGTTGTCAACTCTAACGCCGTTTAATGCGTCTTCTAAATTTCTGTGCGACAACTTGCCGTAAGACGGGTAAGAGTCTACCGAAAAATACACGTCGCCTTTTTCCGTTGCATATGCGTGGCCTTTATCAATAAGCCCTTTAACGAACGCAATAATTTCGTCAATACACTCGGTTGCTTTAATCCAAACCGTTGGCTCGCCAACTTCTAGCCTTGCCATTTGCGCGTCTATATTCTTTATCATAGAAAGCGCGTATTCGTCTGATGGGATACCCGTTTCGATAGACTTTGCAATAATCTTATCGTCAACGTCGGTGTAGTTTCTAGCATAAGTAACGTCGTACCCGATTTTTTCTAAATATTTTCTAATAATATCGTAAATAAGCGCTTGATAAGCGTGGCCGATATGCGCTTCGCCCGAAACGGTTATACCGCAAGCATACATCGTTACCTTTCCGTCGATTAAAGGCTTAAATTCTTGTTTAGTTCCTGTTAAAGTATTGTAAATTTTCATAAATCAACCTATTATTTATCTTGTTCTTTTTTTTCGGTTAGTTTTGCAATTTTTTCTTCTAGTTCGAAAATCTTTTCTCTAAGATGGCAAATTTCTTCTAGCATAGGGTCGCGTTTTTCAGGGATAAGGTCGGCAACTTTTTCGCCGTTCATTCTAACTATTCTGCCCGGAACGCCAACGACAGTAGCGTAGGCAGGCACTTCTTTAAGCACGACTGCGCCCGCGCCTATCTTCGCGTATTCGCCAACGGTAAACCCGCCCAAAATTTTAGCACCGGCAGAAATAATCGCGCCCTTTTTAATGGTTGGGTGGCGTTTTCCGTGTTCTTTACCCGTACCGCCGAGCGTAACGCCTTGGTAAATAATAACGCCTTCTTCAACTTCTGCCGTTTCGCCAATAACTACGCCTGCGCCGTGGTCAATAAACACACCGGGGGCAATTTTTGCTGCGGGGTGAATTTCCGTGCCCGTAAGCCACTTTGCGTATTGGCTAAGTACCCTTGCTAAAAATTTAAATTTAATTCTATAAAAAAAGTTCGCAACCCTGTGCCACCTAAGCGCCTTAACGCCCGAATAAGTAAAAAATATTTCAAACTTATTTCTTGCAGCGGGGTCGTTTTTCTTGGCGGCGTTTATATCCGCCCTTAATTTCTTAAACATATTTTATCCTATGGTAATTTTCGTGAAAAATTAAATGATTTTTAAGCCCTTGCTTGCTATAACCCTTTTTAGTTCTTTTGGGAAGTCTTTATCTACCACCATACAATTTATGTCTTCTAAAGAGGCAAAGGTGTAAGGCGTTTTTTTGTTTACCTTAGAACTATCGATAAGCATTATAACCATATCGGCTTTTTTAATAACGTTCATTTTAACTTCGGCTTCGGCTTGGCTACCACAAGTGAAACAGCCCGTGTCTTTAATGTATCCCGTTGCAGTCATAACCGCAGTTTGTATGTTTAATTGGTTAATATAATCGTTGCAAGTTTTTCCAACGGTTATAAAATTATTTCTAGTAAGGTCGCCTCCAAGAAGCGCAACGGTAGGCTTTTCTTTTCTCATAACCGTTTCGGCAACAATAAGTGCGTTGGTAATAATGTAATAGTTTTCGTCTTTAAGCGCACGCGCGAAATAGGTTGTAGTAGACCCGCCGTCGATAAAAATACAACTTTTTGGCATAACGATTTCGGCAGCCTTTTCGGCAATCTCTACTTTTTCAGCCATATTAAAGTTTATGCGTTCGGTAAAGTCGGCTTCTTTGGTATGAATAAAACTATCTACCGAAATAGCCCCACCCGAAATTTTAATTATAGAATTTTGTTCTTCTAGTTTAGCAAGGTCGCGCCTGATGGTCATAGAAGAAACGTCTGGAAAAGCGTTTTCTAATTCGTGAAAAGTAACTTTTCCGTTTTTATCGATAAATTCTTTAATGTTAAAAATTCTATCTTTCATATCTCCCTACCTTTACTATATTTTAGCACTTTAATATCTAGTTTAGCAAGATAAATTAAGGCAATAAAAATAATTTTTGTTAAAATTTTTCTTAAAATCTAATAAAAACGCCTTTACAGAGTAAAAATGTTAAAAATAAACAAACGAAAAAGATTGCTTTTAATCTAAAATAGGGTTATAATAATACTATAAAATTTAAGTTTTTCGGAGAAAATTTATGTTAGACCTAAAAAGAATTCAAGAAGAAAAAGAAAAAGTAACCGCGCTACTTAAAAACAAAGGGTACGAAGCAGATTTCGACACCATTTTAGCGCTAGACGAAACTCGCAAAAAAATCATTGCCGAAGTAGAAGGCTATAAGGCGCAAAGAAACAAAGTCTCCTCCGAAATTCCTATGCTTAAAAAACAAGGCAAACCCGTAGACCACATTTTTGCCGAAATGCGTGAACTAGGCGCAAAAATCGAACAATGCGACCAAAAGGTTAAAGAACTAGAAGAACAAATTTTTAACCTTTTAGCAGTTATCCCTAATATCCCAGACGAAGATTTGCTTTCTGGCGAAAAAGAAAACAACGAAGTTATAAGGGTGGTTGGCAGTAAACCAGAATTTGATTTCGATATCAAAAACCACGTAGACCTTTGCACAAACCTTGGCATTATAGATTATCAAAGGGGCGTTAAACTTTCGGGTGGCGGATTTTGGCTATATCGTGGCGACGGCGCAAGGCTAGAATGGGCGCTACTAAACTTCTTTATTAGTGAACACGTTAAAGACGGCTACGAGTTTATTTTACCGCCACACCAACTAGGCTATAACTGTGGTTTGGGCGCAGGGCAATTCCCTAAATTTACCGACGAAGTTTACTGGCTAGACTGCGACGAAGATAGAAAGAAAAACCGCTTTATGCTACCAACGGCAGAAACTGCGCTAGTAAATATTTATTCTGGCGAAATTTTAGATGAAAGCGTGCTGCCTATCAAACTTTTTGCTTACACCCCTTGCTATCGTAAAGAAGCAGGCTCGTATCGTGCAGAAGAACGCGGAATGATTCGTGGGCATCAATTTAACAAAGTAGAAATGGTGCAATACGCGCATCCAGACAAATCAATGGAAGCGTTCGAAGAACTCGTTAACAAAGCCGCATCACTTATGGAAAAACTTGGTCTTCATTTCAGGGTTTCTAAACTTGCCGCAGGCGACTGCTCTGCATCAATGGCAAGAACTTACGATATCGAAGTTTGGATACCTTCTATGGGTATTTATAAAGAAGTAAGTTCAGTTTCTAACGCAAACGACTAACAAGCAAGAAGATACAACACCAAGTTTAGAGATAAACAAACTGGCAAACCAAGATTCTTGCACACTCTAAACGGCTCTGGGCTAGCAACAAGCCGTGTGTTCCCTGCAATTATCGAACAATACCAAAATGCAGACGGCACGATAACCGTTCCCGAAGTGTTAAGACCATTTATGGGCGGTCAAGAAAAGATTACGCTTAAATAATTTTTGCAAAATCTAGGTTATCTAAATAAAACTATAAAAACGGGTAAAAGTTATTGCTTTTGCCCGTTATTTTATTTGACAAACGCTTATACTATGTTATAAAATAGAATTGCAACTAAAATGGTTGCAATTAAAGGAAATTAAAATGAAACTTTCTTCTAAAACACGCTACGGGCTAAGGGCGTGCATAATACTTGGGCAAAACTATCAAAAAAGTTCAGTATCGGCAAGCGTGCTAGAAAATATGATAGCGGTGTCTGGCAAATATTTAGAGCAAATAATGCGCATTTTATCTAAAAGGGATATCGTGTTTGCAGAGCGTGGCGCAAACGGTGGCTATAACCTAAAACGCCCGCCCGAAGAAATTACGGTTGGCGAAATCGTAAGGGCGCTTGAAGACGATATGAATATAGTAGAATGCGTAAAAGCAGGCGGAAAGTGCAAGTGCTGTCCGTCGAGCAGAGTATGGAAAAAATTACACGAGGGAATAAACGAACTACTAGACTCTATCACCCTAAAACAAGCGATAGACGGGCAAGTAGAATAAAAGAGCAATAAAAGGTACACTATGGAAAAGAAAATATATTTCGACCATGCGGCAACCACACCGCTAGATAAAAACGTATTAAACACAATGCTTCCGTATCTTACCGAAGTTTACGGCAACGCTAACAGCCAACACGCGTTTGGCAGAGAGGCAATGAACGCCGTAGATAACGCAAGGGATACCATTGCAGGGATTATAAACGCTAAACCTAACGAAGTGTATTTTACTTCGGGCGGAACGGAAAGTGATAACTGGGCGCTAAGGGGCGTGGCGCACGGATACAAAGATAAAGGAAACCATATTATAATTAGCCCTATCGAGCACGCCGCAATGCTTTCTACCGCGAAAGACCTTGTTAAAGAAGGTTTTAAGGTAGACTTTATGAAGGTTGATAAATTTGGGTTTATCGACCTAGAGCACCTAAAAAGCATTATCACCGACAACACCATTTTGGTTGCGTGCATGATGGCAAACAACGAAATCGGCACGATAGAACCTATAAAAGAAATGGCGAAAATTGCACACGAGCACGGCGCTCTTGCGTTTACCGACGCAGTTCAAGCGCTAGGCGTTTTAGATATTAACGTTAAAGAACTTGGCGTAGACCTAATGAGCATGAGTTCGCATAAAATTTACGGGCCAAAAGGCGTGGGCGCGCTATACGTTAAAAACGGACTAAGAGTAAAAAGCATTATCACGGGCGGGCATCAAGAACGCACCAAGCGTGGCGGAACGACCAACGTTGCGGGCGTTGTGGGTTTTGCTAAGGCGTTAGAACTAGCAAACGAAAAGAGAGAAGAAAACAACGATAAAGTAACTGCGCTTAGAGATAGATTTATCGAAAGAGTGCTAAAAGAAATACCTTATGCTTACCTTAACGGGCCAAGAGAAAATAGATTACCTGCCAACGCAGACTTTTCTTTTGAATATATCGAAGGCGAATCAATACTCTTTACGCTAGACCTTGCAGGGATAGCCGTAAGCAGTGGCTCGGCTTGTTCGTCTGGCTCGCTAGAACCGTCGCACGTTTTACTATCAATCGGCGTAGAAGAAGCGCTTGCGCATGGTTCAATAAGATTTTCGTTCGGAAAAAACAACACCGTAGAAGAAATTGATTACGCAGTAGACACTTTAAGAGACGCTGTTAAAAAATTAAGAGAAATGTCGCCGTTATTTAGCGCGAAAGGAGAGATTAAAAATGTATAACGAAAAAGTAATAGAAGCGTTCAGAAATCCAAAAAACGTTGGTGAAATTGAAAACCCAGATGGTATCGGCACGGTTGGCAACGCGTCTTGTGGCGATATAATGCAAATAACCCTTAAAATCGAAAACGATATTATAGTAGATGCTAAATTTAAAACCTTTGGTTGCACCGCAGCGATTGCAACTAGTTCAACGGCTACCGAAATGGTAAAGGGCATGACTATCGAAGAAGCGCTAAAACTTACTAACAGCAAGGTTGTAGAAGCGCTTGGTGGGCTTCCCGCGCAAAAACTACACTGCTCAGTTCTAGCAGAAGAAGCAATTAAAAAGGCAATCGAAGATTACCTTGCTAAAAAGAACGCATAAAGCCTTAGCGCCTATCGGCTTTTGGCAGTGATATTTTGCTACGCAAAGTGTTATTCGCCTATGGCGAGTGATATTGCTAACACAGAGATATTTGCCATACGGCAAGTTGTGGTATAAAATTTTAATCATTTTAGACATTTTCTATAAACAAAAAAACGCTTGGGTACAAAAATCACCCAAGCGTATTAGTTTTACTTATTCGTCTTTAAGACCTAATAAAAAGTCTAAAGAAATATCAAAAAAAATTGCAATCTTAAAAAGGTTGGTTGCCGTTGGCTCGGCTTGACCAATTAGCCATTTTGATACAGCCCTTTGCGAAACACCTATTTCATTAGCAAGTTTTGCTTGCGATAAATTAGACTGCAAAAGCAATTCTTTTAAATTTTCCTTAAATATCATTTCCCTTTTTATCATATATAAATTATAGAACTTTTGTTCTTAAATTTCTTGACTTAGAACTATAGTTCTTGTATAATTATGTAAAAAGAAAAAAAGGAGAAGAATTATATGCAAAAAATTACTTTTAAGAGAGCGTTGTTGTTTTCACTTGCGCTAATGTCTAGTATAATGCTTTTAGTAGGATTGTGTTTTTCGGTTTTCAAATTGTCAGTTTTTGATAACGGGCTTTTTGATGAAGCAGTCTTGAAGGTTTTAGACTTATTTAAAACTACGGGGATAGATTTTTTATCGTTTAAGGTTTCTAAAACCATTTTGACGGCTGCATTTGAAATAAATATGAACCCAGATTTCGTTAAAATGTTTGGGTACGTGTTTGGTTCCATGTCGCTTATAACGCTATTAGTTGCCGTTGGTGCTATTATAACTATTGTAGTAGGATTCTTTAAGATTGGCGACAGTAAGGCATATAAAATTATTATGACGTTTGCTATAATAGGGCTTATCGTTACGTTAGTATATTCTATTACTGCCATTGTGTTTAATAACATAGTGCAAACGCATTTTGAAAAATTTTTAATTGATAAAGAGTTTGTTGTAGAAGACGCAGTAGAGATTAAAGATATCGCAAAATTTACTTGCAATATTTACGTAAGCGCAATTTTTCAAGCCATATTCTTAATTGCTATAATCGTTTGCTCTTTAACTATAAAAGAATCGTCAAAGAAAAGCGCAACGCGAGCATATGAAGAAAAAAGAGACACTGACAGCATAGAAGAAATAAGAGAAAGCATAGAAGCGTTTTCAGACCTACTTAAAAATTATAAACAACTAAGTGAAAGTGGCGTTATAAACATGGCGGAATATATAGAGAAAAACGCTAAAATAGTAAATTTCTACGTGGAAAAAGTTAGTTTATCTCTCTCGCTTATTTCTAAAAGAGCATGTGTTAAAGACATTATGCTCGCAGAAAACGTTACTTTAGAAATAATAAAAAAAGCGAAAGACCTTTTAGACAATAACTATATTACGACGGAAAACTACTTAACCGCTAGGGCAAAAATAATGAGTGCTGTAATAAAATAAAAAAACGAATAACTAAACAAAACAAAAAACGCTTGGGCGCAAAAATCACCCAAGCGTTTTAGTTTTTATATCGGAATAAAGATAATAGCGCTTTTATAAAGATTGTTTATATATTTCTAGTTCAACTTTAATTCCTTCTTCTATAGAACAAAAATCTTTTGCGGTTAGCCCCGTTACCTTTAATATTTTAGAACAATCTATATCGCGATTGCATCTTCTATCAAAATTCCACATCCAAGAATACCCTAAAACGTCTTTTAAAATAGGGTTAAAGTCTAAAAAAGCATCTTCGGTATCCCAATTAATTTTAACGCCAATAAGTTTCGTGTAGATATCGGCAACTTGCCCCCAAGTTAAGTTTTGCCCAGAACTAACTGAAAAGGTTTCGCCAAACGCGTCTTTTTTAAGTAAAAGGTTGGCAATAAGTTTGCCAGTGTTTCCAGCCCAGTCTAGCCCAGCGGTATAATTTTTTACAAGGCTTGGCATTATAAGAGTTTCGTTTTGCTCGCTTGCTTTTATAATTCTATCGCCCGTGTACATTAAAAGGTCGAACCTTTTTGCCGAAAAAGAAATAACAGGGCGAACGATGGTCCACGGCTCGCCACTTCTTTCGTTTCTTAAATAATCTTCGCACCTTGCTTTTGGCACGGCGTAGTTTTCAGTGTCTAAAAAAACTTGGTCTTTAACAACGTCAAGTAGCCTTGGCGCGCTTTCGGTTATGGGGTGCTGTTCGTTTGCGTAAACCCTATATGATGAAAGGAATATTAAGTGGTCGGTATTTTTTATTAGCAACGGATGAATTTTTTTATAATCTTCGAAATTTGGGTAATGCACGAAGTTTACAATTCCGTCGTATCTAGACTTTGAAAATAGTTCGCTCAAAAACTCTTCGGTTGCCATACTTTGATGAAAGGTTAGCCTTTTAGAATTTGAAACTTTATCTTCTGGGCAAACGACTTCTACGTAAGCGCCAAGCCTTAAAAGTTCTTTAGAAACGTAAGTGCCAAGCGTGCCACCGCCAGCGATTAACAAAAACTTTTTATTTTTATACATAACAAAACTTCCTTTTTTTATTTTATTATACCACGTTGACAAAGATATAAAAATATAGTATTCTTTTTGAGTAGTATAAAATTCTGTAAAAAAAATCGGGTAAAAACTTATGAACGATATATTATTTTATAACAATTTCCGTTTTAACGAGTTCAGTTTTAACGAAACGAGGCGCAGTGATAACAGCCACGGCATAGAGTATCATTTTATCGGCTATATAAAAAAAGGCAAGGGAAAAATAGTATCTAATAGTGGCGTTTTAGAACTTTGCGAAAATCAAATGTTTTATATCCCCAAAGGTCTAAAATACTGTTCTACGTGGATTGCAAAGCCAGAAGTGGTTTTTGATTCGATAGGCTTTTTATACTTTCCATCTAAAACAGACGGCGGATATAAACTTCAAACGATAGACTATAACGAAGAAATTTTTAACGCATTTTTGCCACTTTCTAAAAATAAAAGCGTAAGCAACGGCTTAATCGGTGCGCTTTATAACCTTTTAAGTATTCTAGAACCAAAATTAGAGTGCGCAGATATCACTACCGAAGAAAGCGTGTGTGAAAAACTAATTCTTTTGATAAAAGAAAACCCGCAAAAAACTATTCCCGAATACGCCAACGTCTTAGGCGTTAGCGAATCTTTGCTCTTTAAGTACACGAAAAAACACTTGTCAAAAACCCCTAACCGCTTGCGCCAAGAAATTCTTTGCGAAAAGGCAAAAGGGTTTTTAACCAGCACGAACTACACGATAGAACAAATTTGCGATAAACTGGGTTTTAGTTCTTCGGCGTATTTTAGAAAGGTGTTTTACAGCGTTTATCTAAAAACGCCGTCAAGCGTTCGAAAAGATGCAAAACTAATGTAAAATCTTCGTAAAATTTAAAAATTCGTTTTATTGACAAATAAAACGCACGGCGTTATAATAAATAAGTTGAATTTAGGAGGGTGCAATAAAATGCTATATTTTTGGAACGACAGAGTTCCTTGGGGGATAAGAGTTCTTGTTTGGGCGTTGTTCGTTGGTGCAATTTTTGGGCTAGGCTGGTTGTTTCCAGAGTGGGGCAATTATAACGACTTGGCGCTTTTTTGTTTTGTTCCAATATTAATCTTAAACCTATGCTTTGGTACAGAAGGCGAAAAGGGTGTAGAAATCGGTTGGAAATTTAGCGCGTTTGCGCTTACGGCGATGTCTATATTTTACGAGCCGTATTCGCCGTTTGGCTCTGGCACTAAACTTGCTTGTTCGTTCGTGGTTATATTAACCCTAGTTTATACGATATTTGGGCATACGCTTTTGCAAAAGTGGAGCGTTGGGGGCATAGTGTATGATATTTTGTTTTGGCTTTGCGTTTTGGCGGGCTGGATTTTGGGAAATTTTGTTACAGCCCTACCACTATACTATAAGTTGATAACCAATTCGGGCTCTACGTATTATATACCATACGAAATAGCACTTTTCGTGATCGCAGGGTTAAGGTTTGGCCCGTTATACAATATCATAGAACGTATTATAAAAGGCCCTTCTTACGTGCCTGCTCGTGCTGGTAGCGTAAAAACAGACGACAGAAGTTGCAAAAACTGCACTTATTATCGGATTAGAGAAGGGCAAGGCTATGCGACTTACCCATACTGCTTAAAGCACAAAAGAGACATAGGCGCACTAGAAGTTTATAGCAAGTGCGGAGATTACGAAAGAAGATAATTATTATCGTATAAATATTTTAACTATACACATAATACTCTAAAAAGGGGGATAATTATGGAAGATAGTTTTTTATGCGGTGTGCTTTTGGGCATGCTTGGTGGCGCGCTAGTTGCAACCAACTCGCAAAAGGCAAGGCAAATGGTTAAAGACGGGCAAGAAACGGTTAGAGAAAAAGTTGAAAAACTCTCTAAACCCAAAAAGCCCGAAAATCAAAATTAATAAAAAACGGCGAAAATATTTCGCCGTTTTATCTTTTTTTAAATTCTTTTGTCTGTCGCGCCTAAAACTTGCTTTTTTTATTGTAAAAAATTAAAAAATGTGATAAACTATTATTGTGGAAAGATTTATTAGCCTTGATATAGGCGACAAACGAATAGGCGTTGCCGTTTCAGACCCGTTTAATTCTTACGCTTTGCCCGTTAAAACGGTTTTTCGTAAAAACCTTAAAGCCGACCTAGTAGAAATTGAAAAAATCGTAAAAGAAAAGTTTGCCACCAAAATCGTGTGTGGTGTGCCCGTTAATTTTGACGGGAGTGCTTCTATTCAAACCGAAAAGGCAAAGTTTTTTATTGAAAGGCTCAAAGAAAAAACGGGGCTAGAAATTATAGAAGTAGACGAAAGGTGCACCACCATAGAAGCCGAAGAAGTTTTAATTTCGCAAGGCTTTGATAGGAAAGAGCGCAAATCTTACGTTGATAGCCTTGCAGCAACCACTATTTTAGAAAGTTTCTTAAACGAACTAAAAAGAACAAACAAATAAAGGAGATTATAAAAATGGCTGAAAAAAAGAAAAATTGCAACTGCGAAAACCACGAGCACAAAGATTGTGGCTGTAAAGAACACGAACATAAAGACTGCACTTGCACTCATGATGATTGCGATTGCGGTTGTAATGAAGATATCGTAACCTTAACTACCGACGACGGAAAGAAATTAAAATTCTTTTTCGTAGGAACTATCGAATATAAAGGTAAAAACTACTCTGCTTTCGAACCTGCTGAAGAAATCGAAGGCGTTTCTGAAGACGATTTAATTATATTCGAACTATCTGGCGACGATGAAGAAACGGCAGAACTACTACCTATTGAAGACGACGCGCTTTTAGACGAAGTTTTCGAAGAATTCTGCAAAGCGTTAGAAGAAGACGAAGAATTTTGCGAAGACGAAGACTAATAAAGTTTTTAACGCGAAGAACTAGCAAAAAAAATAAAGACCGAGCAACGACTATTGCTTGGTCTTTTTTCGTTTCGGTTTTAAGAACTATTTAAAATCAAAAAGCAATAAACCAAGTTTACTGCTTCCTGAATAATATATGATAAGGGGGAAAATGATGAGCGAATTTTTGTTGACCTAGTCAACGCAATTTATATTACTACTTTAAAATTTTTTTGTAAAGCGTTTTAACCCCGTTTTTTAAATTTTTTTAGAAAATTTTTATCATAGATTTTATACAAAACACGCAATATATAGTGTTTTTGTTAAAAACTAACACGAAATGTTAGGTTTTACAAAAAATGCTGAATTTTGGCGTATAACGGCAAAAATTCGGTATTATTTTAGGGCGAGTTTTTCTATTTCTTTAACGAAAGATTTAGAAGAGAAAACTATTACCCCTGCAATTATAACTAAAAGCACGTCGATAAAAACGTAAGAGTTATAAACCGCGCTATAACTTAAAAAGTTAGTAGTTCCGCTTGGTGCGTACGCGCCGAACGCAAACGCGCCCGAAACAACGTGGCAAACGTATCTAAACGCGCCCGATAAAACTGCGCCAACGGTAAAGGTTAGTGCAGGTTTTGCGGTGTTTTTCATAACGTCGCTAATAACGCCTGCTAGCGTGATACACGAAAAGGCAACGGGGTAATCTAGAACGAATTGCGCGGGGTGGATAAGCCAAGGGTCTTGCACGGCTTGTAATAGCCCGTATAAAAACCCAACTAAAAGACCTTTTTTTGCGCCGTAGATATACGCGTATATCATAACGGGAAGAAGTGATACTAGCGTGATAGAGCCACCGGTTGGCATATCCCAAAGTTTGATATAAGATAGCGCGAAAGATAGCGAAACGCATATCCCTGCCATAGCGATTGAGTGTGATGAGAACGGTTTTTTATTGTTTCTGCCAAAAACAAACGCTAGCGTTACGATAACTGCAACCAACAAAACTGAAAGCACGTAAAGCAAGGTAGAGTTAAAGTTTGCGCCTTCTTCGGTATAGTATCCGTCGCCTAAAATATGTCTAGAAAAGTAAATCGCGTCTAGAACTAGCGTTACGACAAAACTAACCGCAACGATAAGCCCAAGGATAAGGCTTATTTTTTTGCTACTTTTATTCTTTTTAGCAAGAATAAACAAAACCACCGAAACGATAAGCGTTAAAACTAGCGTAACTATAAGTGGTATAAGCACCAAAGAAATAACGTCTTTATTAACCCAGTTATCGTCTAGATAACTACTGCTAAATTTTTTGGTTAGTTCTAAAACGAGCAAGAGTATGCCAAGCGCTAGCGCGTAGAATAAAAACGCTAAAAGCAACGGCTTTATCGCTATTTTAACGAGCGCCGATTGCTTGGTTGCTTTCTTGTTTTTAATCGCGTCTATAACGGCAAGCGTTATAAGTGCAACAATAAGCGCACCAACAATGCCAATGGTTATCCATTTAGCGAAAGGTTCTATCTTATCGATAAGATAAGAGTTTAAGAGTAAAAAGTTCATAAAAAAATACCTCCTCTATTCGCTATAATGAAAAACGCCCCCGAAATGGGAGCGGTTAAAGACTAATAAATTTGCACTTTCCTTCAAGCATTACCTTGCGGATTCAATGGTGTAATCTCAGCCAAAAACGGCACCCATAGCGAATATTTAATTTTGATGAATATATATTAACACCAAAAAACTCTTGCGTCAAGCGATTTTATATGCTAAAATAAAAAACCCGCAAGGTCTTTGCTTAAAAAACATCGCTAAAAAGGAGTATATATATAATGTTTAAGTTTTTTGCATATCTAGGGCGCATGAAATATATTAAAAGGTGGTCTTTAATGCGTTCTATTAGAGAAGAAAATATTATGGAGCACAGCCACCAAGTTGCAGTTATAGCGCACGCGCTTGCAGTTATTTCTAACAAAATCTACGGCGATAACCTTGATATTGCCAAAGTGGTTCTTTACGCGCAATACCACGAAGTTGGCGAAGTTATCACGGGCGACCTTCCTACGCCTATCAAATATTTCAATCCCGAAATTAAATCTGCCTATAAAGACTTAGAAAAAGAAGCCACCGAGAGAATACTTGGTATGTTGCCGGAAACTCTTAAAGAAGAATACGAAAAATTCGTTCTTCCAGACACTTCTAGCAAAGAATACGCTTTTGTTAAATACGCGGACAGGCTTTCGGCGTATATTAAATGTTTAGAAGAACTAAAAGCAGGCAATCTAGAATTTAAGAAAGCCAAAGCCACTATCGGCGCAGAACTCAAAAAAATAACCGAGCCCGCAGTGGTTTATTATCTAAAAGAATTCGCCCCGACTTTCGAACTTACGCTAGACGAACTAGATTAGTAAAAACTTATAAAATATGTGCAAGGTGCACAAATATAAAATTTTTCTTTGTGCAAGTTTAAGTTGTTTCGGGTATTATATTTATTGTATAATAAATACGAAAAACAAACGTGGGCGAAAGCCCTAGGAGGGAATATGTCAAGTTTAAATCTTAAAGGTATTTACAAAGTATATCCATCAGGCGTTACCGCAGTATCAGACTTCAATCTTGATATCGAAGATAAAGAGTTTATCGTTTTCGTAGGTCCATCAGGTTGTGGAAAATCAACCACTCTACGTATGATTGCAGGTCTAGAAGAAATTTCTGCCGGCGAACTTTATATCGATGGTAACCTAGTTAACAACGTTGCTCCTAAGGATAGGGATATTGCAATGGTTTTCCAAAACTACGCACTATACCCACACATGACTGTTTACGAAAACATGGCTTTCGGTCTTAAACTTCGTAAACAACCAAAAGCAGAAATCGACAGAAAGGTTAAAGAAGCAGCAAGAATTCTTGGTATCGAAATGTATTTATCAAGAAAACCAAAGGCTTTATCAGGTGGTCAACGTCAACGTGTTGCGCTAGGCCGTGCACTCGTTCGTGAACCAAAAGTTTTCTTACTAGACGAACCACTATCTAACTTAGACGCTAAACTAAGAACTCAAATGAGAACTGAAATCACCAAACTTCACAACCGTTTAGCAACCACCTTTATCTACGTTACCCACGACCAAATAGAAGCAATGACCATGGGTACTAGAATCGTAGTTATGAAAGACGGGTTTATGCAACAAGTTGATACCCCAATCAATCTATACGATTATCCAATTAACCAATTCGTTGCAGGCTTTATCGGCACTCCACAAATGAACTTCTATACCGGCAAACTTACCGGCACTAAATCAAAAGTATACGTAGAATTTGGCGACGATAAAGTTTTACTTCCACAATCTAAAGTTAAACTTATCGTTGGCTTAGAAAAATATCTAAACACCGATAAAGAAATCGTATTCGGTATCCGTCCAGAAGATATTCACGACGATGCTGAATGGTTAGAAAAAGCAAAAACTGCTAGCATCACCGTTAAAGTAGACGTTGTTGAAGCGCTTGGTTCAGAAAAATTATTATACTGCAAAACCAAACAAGCAATCACCGAAGAAGAAGTTAGTATCGCAGACGATATTTCTAACCTTATCGCAAAAGTTGATGGCCGTTCAACCACTACTGCTGGTGGCGAAATCACTCTTGCTTTCGATATGGACCACTGCCACTTATTCGACAAGTTTACCGAAGTTGCTTTATTTGCAAGATCTGAAGACGACAAAACTTATTTAGAAGAACTTATCGCTAAACGTGAAGAAGAAGAAACCATCAAAGCAGAAGAACGCGCTAAGAAAGAAGAAGCAGAAAGACTTAAAAAAGAAGCAGAAATCGCTAAAAAAGAAGCAAAACTTGCTAAAAAAGCAAAAAAATCTGCTCCTGTTGAAGAAGTAGTTGAAACCACAGAAGAAGTTAAAACCGAAGAAACCGTTGAAACTACCGAAGAAGACAAATAGTTCTTTTTTAGAAAATTAAAAACAAACAAAAACGCTTGGAAATCCCAAGCGTTTTTATTTTTAAGTTTCTATCTTTTTTTAGGCGTTATAGTTTTACGAGGCGAACAAATATTTTAAGCAAAAAAAATATATTTATAAATTATAGACAAAAAAGTTTGTTTTTTTGTTGAAATTTTACAAAAAAGGATATATAATTTTAAGTAAAATAAACAAAAGAGTGATAAAAATGAACGAACTTAAAAATTTCATAGGCGAAATTAGCAAAAAGTGCAACGCTACTATTAGCGTTTTTGATAAAAAGGGGAATTTTCTTTTAGGCGACCAAACTATGCGCTTTCCGCAAAAAGACGTTAAGGCTGTTTATCGAGAAAACGACAATACTTTTTTTGAATTTAACTTTTTAGGGAATAGTTACGTTGGTGGTATAAACGGCATAGGCGACGTTAGCGACGGCTACGCTTATTTAATAACCGAACTTGCAAGCCGTTATATAACGGAGATTGCCCCTGCGAGCAAAAACGAATTTTATAAAAATCTAATAGACGGAAAAATCAGTTATTTAAGCGCGGTAAAGCACGCGGATAAGTTTAAGATAAAAGATAAAAAGTGCACGACTTTACTTATCGTACAAAAAAAGGGCAGTAGCAAAGAAGTAGCGCCCATTGTTTCTAACTACGTAGAAACTGCAAACGATTGCGTTTTTAGATACGACGATAAACGAACGGTTTTAATAAAGTTTTTAAGTGATAATAATAAAGAGTATAGGTCTATTATTGAATACGCCGAAATTCTATCTCAAACGATATACGAAGAAACGGGCATCAAAGTAAAAATAGCCATAGGTGGCACTGCAAAAAGGATTACCGACCTAGAAAAATCGTTCTTGCAAGCGCTGTCTGTGTTTTCGATGGAAGAAACCATTACGTCTAGGGGGAACGTGCGTTCGTTTAGAGAGTTCGTTATAGTAAAAGCGTTAGACGAACTGCCCACGCAAAAAAAAGAAGAATACCTAAACTTATTATATAACGACTGCAATAAAGACGTTTTTAGCGACGAAGTTTTATGCACAACGGCAGAAGAGTTTTTTGAAAGCAACCTAAACGTTAGTATGGCGTCTAGAAAAACTTTCTTGCACCGAAATACGCTTACTTATAGGCTAGACAAGATACAACGCGAAACGGGGCTAGACCTTAGAAGATACAACGACGCGGTTACTTTTAGGCTAATTTCAATTCTTAATAAATTGTTAGGAGAATAATAAATGAAAGCAAAAAATTTACTAAAAACACGCCTGTATAACGCCTTTCGATTAGCCATTACGCTTACACTTGTTTTAAGCGTTGTGCTATTTTCGGGCTGTTCGGAAAAACGCGCGCTTAAAGAAGTTGTTAGTTATATAAACGATTATTCGGTTATAGTAGAAGAAGTTTCTTACGACGAAATTATTTCTATCGGCGTTAGCGGTGTTTTAGAGCAAGACAAATACGCAAAATATTACTCAAAAGCCGAATACGAATTAGATAAACAGCAAGACGATGGGAAATATTTGGGGTTTGGTTTTAATTTTATCGTGGGCACGAACGAAATTTCTTCGGTGGTGTATAACAGCCCTGCCGAACGTGCGGGCATAAAAGCGGGCAGCATTATAAAAACCATTACTTGTAATAATTTCCTTTACGTAATACAAGACTACGAAGACGTTTCTCGTGCGCTTTCTAACGTTAAAACGGGTGAGCAAGCAATTTTTTATATTGAGCGTGAAATACCTGACGGGTTAGAAGAGTTAACGCTTACCTTAACGAAAGAAGAATTTAAGGCTGGCTACGTTTTATACCAAGATAACGAAAAAGAGTTAAGGGTTAGAACTAACGAAAAGGGCGACTTTTATCTTAAAGAATTTTTAGAAAATAAAAACGCCCTACTTCCAGACGGCGTGGCGTATATAAAATTCACCGAATTTAACGGAGATGCGCCTTATCAGTTAGAGCAAGTGCTAAATTATGCCAAGGCAAACGAGAAGAACAAACTTATTTTTGATTTAAGGTCTAACGGTGGCGGTAGGCTAGATATTTTGCAAGAAGTGTGCGCGATACTACTTCCAACTACCGCTAAAAAAGGAGACCTTTTAGTAAATGCGCATCTAAAAAACGGCTCTAAGGACTACTGCCTTAAAGCGCAAGGCGAAAACGATTATATTTTAGACATGGTTGTTTTGGCAAACTCTAACACTGCGTCTGCATCAGAAGCGCTTATTGGTGCGTTAAACTATTACGGCGCTGGTGGGTTTAGCCTTGACAAGTTAGTTTGCGAATATAACGGAAAGAGAGATGACTTTTCTACCTACGGCAAAGGCGTTATGCAAACAACGTTTTCGCTATCTTCTGGTGGCGCGATAAAATTAACTACTGCAACCATTTATCAACCTGATAGAAAAACTTGTATTCAAGGCGTGGGTATTGCGCCAAGCGTTAGCCAAAATGAGATTAGGGGAAATGATAGAAGTAAGGCATTAACTCGCGCAGTTCAAATTCTTGCAAGTTAAATCCCTAAATGCGAAGATAGTGCAAGGTATATTTCTTCGTCGCAAAAATCTTGTATGGGGGAAGAATTGTAAACGCTAGCCTGACGGGGCGAAACGCTCTCGTCGGGCTTTTTAATATTAGATAAAAAATCTTCGATAACGGGCATAAAATTATCTAGGCTAAAATTTTCTATAACCTTTTTTATATCGAACGAATTTTGCTCTAACGTTTCTAGCAATTTTTTCAATGCGCTATTTTCTTGGTTTTTCATAAAAAAATCTAGCAAAAATTTTAATATTTCCATATATATATTATATGACGCAGAGTTCGTCTAATGAAAAAAAGGAGAGTAAAATTTATGCAAGACTTTAACGAATTTTCTAAAAACTCAAAAGGCGAAAGCAAAGGGCGCGAAACCGACACTAATAACCTATACGATTTAGTTAAAAATCTATCAAAAAAGTTCGACGGCAAAAGCCAAAACGATTTGCTTAAAGCCATTTACCAAGAAGCCTTAAAAGGCAAGAAAAACGGCACGCTTACTAACGAACAAATCGATAATTTTAGAAAAATGTTATACCCTATATTAGACGAAAAAAAGCGCAAGATTTTAGATAAGGTGGTTGAAGAAATCAAAAGAATTTAACAAACGTAGCCTTTCTTAGCCTTTAACGCTATCCGCGATTTTTTTAACTGCAAGAAGTAGTGCGCGCGCTTCCGAACTTTGATTGTTCGGCGAAAAACTAGCCCTAACGAGCCCCGTTTCTAGCGTGCCTAGGTGCTTGTGCGCTAGTGGCGCACAATGCAATCCGCCCCTAACGGCAATATCGAATTCAGTATCTAATCTTTCGGCAACTTGCATAGAAGAAAGATTGTAAACGCTAAAACTAACTATGCCCGCGGGGTTTGGGTTAGAATAACACTTAACCCCGCTTATAAGGTTAAGCCCGTCGATAGTTTTTTCGGTTATAGAATATAAATACTCGCCAAACCTATTAACGTTATCAATAGCGTAGCGCGCCCCTTCTAAAAGCGAAGCCACGCCTGATAGGTTAATAGTGCCTGCCTCTAACTTTTCGGGGTAAGAATCGGGCTGTGTTTCTAAAAGAGTGTAGTCTCCCGTGCCACCGTATAGCAAGGGGTTAACGTCAGCGTTTTCGTTAAGAAGTAAAACGCCCGTGCCCATAAGTCCGTAAAACCCTTTATGTCCTGCAAAGCACAGCGCGGAAATATTATCTTTTTCAAGCGACAACGGAATATGTCCGCCGGCTTGTGCGCCGTCTACAACGTAAAAAACACCATGGCTTTTTAGAAGATTGCCTATTTTGTTAACGGGCAAAACGTCGCCGGTAACGTTGCTAACGGCAGTAGTAACAACCATACCGACGTTTTCGTTTAATTCGTTTTTAATTTGGGTATAAATATCAGCGCAAGGCGTAGGTTCAATAATTTTTAATTGTATTTTATTAGTATTTCTTAGGTAATAAAGCGGGCGGAGAACCGAGTTGTGCTCGTAAACGGTGGTTAAAACTAACGGCTTATTTATTTTTGCGCCCAAGATAGCAAGGTTAAGCGCTTCGGTGCAATTTTTAGTAAAGATAACTTTTTCGGTAGGGCACGAAAATGCCGAAGAAAAAAGTTCGCGTGCACTATACACTAGGTCTAGCCCTTTCGTCGATAACTTATGTCCACTTCTGCCGGGGTTTGCGCATAAATATTTGTTAACGTTGTTTACTAGGTCTATAACCGCGCTAATCTTATGCCCACCAGTTGCACTATTATCTAAATAAATCATAAAACGCTCCTTCTATCACACAAAAAAACAAAAATTTTAATAGTATATTGTATAGCGTTTGCGCTTTATTTATGCAAAGGAGAAAACTATGGAATTTTTGATTATTGCTTTTAAGAGCAAAGAAGAAAGCGTTAAACTCAGCCGTATACTTTCAAGGTATAACGTAGATAGCGTGCTAACCTCACCACCCAAAGAAGCGGGGCTTTCTTGCGGTATTTCGGTAAAAACAGCGGTAAGTAATTTTTACGCCGTTAAAAGCGCGATAAACCTATACGATTTTAAAACTTTCGTGGGGGTTTTTAAGGTGGATACCTTTGCAGGAAGAAACGTGGTTAAAACTATCTATTAAAAAATGCTTGTATTTTACGCCTAAAATGTGCTAAAATAAACGCGTATATGATAACGCGTGCAAAAGCAAAAAAAATCGTCGAAATTCTCGGCGGAATTTTTCCCGATAAACCCAAGTTAAAATATTCTAACGCTTTCGAACTTTTAGTTGCGGTAATACTTTCCGCACAATGTACAGACGAACGCGTGAATAAAATTACCGAAGTGCTTTTTAAGTCTTACGGCATGGCGGAAAAACTCGCCAAGGCTAAACCTTGCGACGTAGAGAAAATTATTTTTTCTTGCGGGCTTTATAAAAACAAAGCGCAGTATATAGTTAGCGCGTCAAGAGATATCGTGGAAAAATTTAACGGACAAGTTCCTAGCGCGCTAGAAGACTTGCGTTCGCTGTCGGGTGTGGGCAGAAAAACGGCAAACGTCGTTTATAGCGTGGCGTTTGGTGGCAACGCGATTGCAGTAGACACGCACGTTTTTAGGGTGTCTAACAGAATAGGTTTAGCAAGCGCGAAAGACGTTTATAAAACCGAACTTGCTTTAATGAATATTTTAGACGAACAAGACTGGTCTAAATCGCATCATTATCTAATTTATCTTGGCAGAACGTTTTGCAAGGCTCAAAGCCCCAACTGCAAAAACTGCCCTATAACCGATATTTGCGAAAAAAGGCTAAAAAAATAGGTGACTTATGTTTATAGACAGAGCAAAAATAACAATAAAAGCCGGAGATGGTGGGAACGGCATAACTTCGTTTATCCACTATAAAGGCAAAGTGAACGGCGGGCCAGACGGGGGCGACGGCGGTAAAGGTGGAGATATCATCTTTATGGCAGACGAGCACCTTAACAACCTTGCCGATTATTACTATACAACTAAATACGTGGCGGAAAACGGCGAAGCGGGTGGTTCTAAAAACTGCTTTGGCAGAGCGGGTAAAGACCTTGTTTTGAAAGTTCCACTAGGAACGGTTATAAAAGACAAAGAAACGGGCAATATTATTGCGGACATGTTCTACGCCGGTCAAACCAAAACCGTTTTAGTCGGTGGCGACGGTGGCAAAGGCAACGCGCGTTTTTCTAACTCTCGCAGGCACGCACCGCATTTTTCGCAAACGGGCGAAAAAACACAAGCCAAAAAAGTTGTGTTAGAACTTAAAACTATTGCAGACGTAGGTTTAGTTGGCTTTCCTAACGTAGGTAAGTCTACGCTTTTAGGCGTGCTAACAAGGGCAAAACCAAAAATTGCGAACTACCATTTTACTACGCTTTCACCAAATCTAGGTATGGCAGAATACTACGATAAATCTTTCGTTATAGCCGATATCCCCGGTCTTATCGAAGGCGCAAGCGAAGGGCTTGGGCTTGGCACGGAATTTTTAAGGCATATTGAAAGAACTAGAATGCTAGTGCACGTGGTAGATATTTCGGGCGAAGAAGGGCGCGACCCATACGACGATTATCTTAAAATTAACGCAGAACTCAAAAAATACAGCAAAGAACTTTACAAACTAAAACAAATCGTGGTTCTAAACAAGTGCGATTACTACGGCGTGGAAGACAATATAAAAGCCTTTAAGGAAAAACTTAAAGGCAGAAGAAGAGTGGTAACTATTTCAGCGCAAACGGGCGAAGGCGTAGAAAAACTTAAAAAAGTTATCTACGAAGTTATCAAGGATTTACCGCCTGTATCACCGCTTGAATTTGAAGAATTTAACTACGTTAAACCCGATAGGCTAGAATACGAAATTTTGCGCGAAGGCGAAACTTTCGTTATAGTTGGCTCTTTGGTAGAAGTGCTTAAACGCAACGTCGTTATGGACGACATGAACTCTCTTGCATATCTTCACAAAGTGCTTAAAGATAGGGGCATAATTAAAGAACTACGCGCAATGGGCGCAACAGAAAAATCCACCGTTATTATCGGTGGCGAAGAATTTGAATTCGTTGATTAAAGGAGAAAAAATGTTAACTTCAAAACAAAGGAGTTTTTTGCGTTCGCTTGCGCAAAAAATAGAACCGATAACTCAATTAGGAAAAACCGGAGTAACGCCGTCTTTTTTAGACGGACTTGATAGCGCTATCGAAAAAAGAGAACTAATTAAAATAACCGTTCTAGAAAATTCTGGCGAAGACCCAAAAAGCATTGGCAACGTTATTGCCGAAGAACTCGGCGCAGAATTCGTTTGCGCAACGGGTAGAAAACTCGTGTTTTATCGTAGAAGCAGTAACGATAAAATCGTTCACATAGAGTTTTAACTTTCGGTTTTAGAAAAGAATAACACGGTAACGGCGTAGAGTATCATTATTCCGCCCGTTATTATATAGTAAAGTTTAATCGGCGCAAAAAAACTTAAAAGAATAAAAAACAATCCGAACGCTATAAATTTTTTAGCGTTCTTTTTGTTTAACAAAACTCTAAGTTTCGGCTTATCTTTTTTATTAAAGTCTATGGGGGTAAAGTTATCTTCTAGAACGAAATTTTCGGGCGGGAATTCCTTAAAAAACTCAGCCCGTTCTTTAATAACGATTTTGCCCTTGAACGCGCGCGCGAAATCCTTGACTTCTTTTTCAGCCTTTTCGCAATAAATTACGCTTTTTTTAGCGTTAGATAGGTTAAAGCACCTAACTAAATCGGCTTTGGTTACGGGCAAAAAAGAAAACAGGTTATAAACGCTTTCGCCGTTAGATAGCAAGATTTTGTTTTGACATAGTTTTGCGCTTGCGTCTAACTTAACGATTTGCGAATACAGCACCGCAAGCCCTTTTTTCTTCGACATAAAATTTAGCGCGTAGATAACGCGATTTTCGTTTTCTTTAAGGGTTAGTTTTTGCTTTTGCTTTTTTAACCTAGATTTAGCAATGATTATCGAAAACAGCAAAACGATTAGCCCTACGTATAGCCCGAACAAAAGGTTTACGGGGTGGCTGAAACTCTTTGCCGACAGAATAGAAACAAGAAAAAAGGTAAAAATAAAAACGAACAACACGTTAGACACGCTAGATAAAATAGTTTTTTTCATGATAGGTTTATTGCCAAAAAAACGCCAAATTATTCTAAAACGCAAGAACTGCAAGGAAAAAACTATTGATTTATTGATAAAATTGTGCCATAATATACTTATGAAAAGAATAGGTATTTTCGGCGGAACTTTTAGCCCCGTGCACAGTGAACACGTGGCGCTTGCAAAAGTTAGCCTATCTAAACTTAATCTTGATAAACTTTTCGTGTTGCCAACTTTCGTTTCGCCACATAAAACGGGTGTTAGCGCATCTCCGAAAGATAGGCTTAACATGTTAAAACTAGCATTTTCAGGCGAAGAAAAAATCGAAGTAAACGACTTTGAAATTGCGCGTGGGGAAGTTAGTTATTCATATATAACGGCAGAGCATTTTAAGAGCGATAGAAGCGCCGAAATTTTTATGTTAGTTGGCGCGGATATGTTAAAAGACTTTAAAACTTGGCGATATCCGGAAAGAATACTAAGCGCCGCTTGTTTAGTTGCTTGCCAAAGAGAAGACAACAAGGTAGACTTAAAAGAAGAAATCGAATATATAAAAAACACCTTTCATCACGATGTTATAGAACTTGATTTTTGTGGCAAGGCGCAGTCTTCAACCAAAATAAGAACTTACGCGTCGTTAGGGCTTAGCGTAGAAGATTTTACCGATAAAAAGGTGGCGGAATATATAAAAGAAAAGGGGCTTTATAAAGGCGGAGAGATAGAGAAGTTCGTTTCTAGCGTTTTGCCCGAAAAACGCTTAATACACACGGCAAACGTTATAACTTCGGCACTGCTTTGGGCAAAAAGATTAAACCTAAACGAAGAAACGGTTAAAATCGCAGGGGCTCTTCACGACGTTGCTAAATATCTAGACCCTAGCGATTATAAAGGCTTTAATTTAGAAAAAGACGTGCCAAAACCGGTAGTTCACGCTTTTTTAGGCGCGCATATTGCCGAAAACGTTTTAGGAATAACCAACCAAGATATAATTAACGCCGTAAGATACCACACTTCTGGTAGGCCTAACATGAGCGACCTTGAAAAACTTATTTTCGTTGCCGATATGGTAGAAGAAGGCAGAACTTACGACGGGGTAGATATTTTAAGAGAGCATTACCAAAAAGATTTTAACAAGTGCTTTATAGAGTGCTTAAAAGAAGAAACTTTGCATTTAAAAAACAAAAAAGCCGAAATTTATCGGCTAACGCTAGAAGCGTTTGACTATTACGTTAAAGGAGAAAATATATGAATTCAGTAGAATTTAGCACCGAAGTATGCAAAATATTATCAAAACATAAGGGCGAAGATATCGTTAAGATAGACGTTAGAGAAAAAAGTGGGATATGTGATTTTTTCGTTTTGGCAAGCGGTAGATCGCAAACCCATACTAGAACGCTTATCGAACACGTAGACGAAGAAATGGAAAAGTTAGGCGTAAGCCCTATTAGAACGGAAGGCGTTAAAGACGGCAGATGGGGCGTTTTAGACTACGGCGACGTTATCGTGCACGTGTTTAACGACGAAACTAGGCTATTCTACACCCTAGAAAAACTTTGGGGCGACGATAAAAATATCGAAAAATTCGAAGACTAGTTTTTACTATTACGAAGATTTTTTCACGTAGATACGGTCTATGTAATCAGGGTCGATTTCTATGCTTTTAACTGGCTTGCGTTTTCTTTCTTGAACTTTTTTGGGCTCGGGTTTTGGCTCTAATATAACGGGTTGCGGTTTGTTTTGCGAAGAAAAAACGTAGATAACTGCTTTTATACCCACCACAAGAAAAAAGCACAAAGCGTAGAGAAGGCATAGGATTATAGGGCCTAGGATATAAGAATAGAATAAAATATTCATAAAAATTCCTTTTTATAAAGCATAAAACGGAAAACTGGTAAAAACATATAAACATTTGGCTAAAAATGTTTGTTTTTAGCAAAAAGGAGACGCTTATGAAAGATAAAAAAGGCGAATTACTAATTGACGCTGAAATTGTTGAAGTAAAAGAAGAAACAAGCGCAGAAACTACTGCCGTTGCCGTTATTGAAACCAAAAAAGAAAAAAGGCAAAGAAAAGGCAAGATAGTAAAATCTAACGATGCAGGCGGAAAACGCCACGAGGAAATCCCTAAAACAGATAAATACTATCCGTTTGCGGTGCTTTCTAAACTTCTTCATAAAGACGAGCAAGACGTTATTAACGAGTGCGCCACGATGCAACTTAAAAAACTATTATCTTCCGCGGGCAAAACTATCGTTAGATATCCTATCAGCGAAAACGACCTTAAAGAAGTGTTCTTGCTTGCCGAAAGATTTAATTTCGGCGAAATTACCGTTTCGCCAGACCTTGTTGCAAAGTGCGTAAAGCCCGTAAAAAAATACGAATTAGAGCACATTAAGGTAAGCACCATTATAGGCTTTCCGTTTGGCGACGACACTTTTTCTGGCAAAATCGTTTCACTTAAAAAATGCGTTGCGTTAGGGGTGGATGAAGCAAGCGTTGCTATGAAGTTCGCAGGCAGTGATAAAGCCGAAGTTAAACTATTCAAAAAGCAACTTAAAAAAATCAATTCGTGCTTTCCAAGAAGAGCGGGCGTTGCGTTATCGGTTAGCGATATGAAAGAAGAATCTTTGGTTCAAGCGATAAAACTTATCGAAAAGACCGACCTAAACCACGCGCTACTCATATTCGGCGAATGCACTATGCAAGAAGTTAAACTTGCACTAGACAAGATAAACAAGGTTAAAGGCAAAAAAGCGATAAAAGTTATGCTTAACGCTAAATCAGAAGAAGATATTATAAACTTTATCGAACTTGGCGCAAGCGTAGTGTTAACGCCTTTTCTAGACGAAATTGCAACGAGTTTGGCAAAAAAACTAGGTGTTTTTTAAAAACGAGTTAAAATCGCTTTACATTTATCGCGCAAGCGTTATACTTTAATATATCAAATATAAAAAAATCTTTGGGGCAGGGTGAAATTCCCTATCGGCAGTATAGTCTGCGAGCCTTTTTGGGCAGATACGGTTAAATTCCGTAACCGACGGTTATAGTCCGGATGGGAAAAGATTGTTTCGGCAATATTATTGCCGTAATTTTTCACGAACTAAAAAAAGCCCTAAGATAAAGGGGCTTTTTCTTATGCAAAAATCTACCACTAAAATACTAGCAGGCACGGGCATATTTTCCGCAATAGCCTTTGTGGTGTCTTTTTTAGAATTTCCTATCTTTCCCGCAGCGCCTTTTTTGAAACTTGATTTTTCGCTAGTGTTTATACTGCTTGCAGGTTTCGTGTTTGGCCCGATATCGGGCGTAACTGCGTCGCTTATTAAAGAACTATTGCGTTTTTTAGTCGGTTCTTCTACGGGCGGGGTAGGCGAGATTGCAAACTTTGTAATAACGGTGGCGTTTATAATAGTTCCTACGCTAGTATACACGAAAAGAAAGGGCATTAAAGTAGTTATAATAACGCTAATAATAGGTTGCGTTTTACATATAGGCTGTTCACTGCTTTCAAACAGGTTTATAAACTTCCCGCTATTTATGGGCGAAAAGGCGCAAGAAGTTTTTGCGTCGATTTGGGTGTGGGTGCTATTGTTTAACGCTATCAAGGCGGTGGCGGTTAGTTTGATTACTATTTTGGTTTATAAAAAGATTTCTACCTTTATAAAGAAAATTTAATTTACAAACTTAAAGGGTAGTAGTATAATAAAATTATGGAAATAATTACTAAAACGGAAAAACAAACCAGAGAAATAGCAAAAGACTACGCCAAAACGCTAACTCTTGGCGACGTGGTGGTTCTCTCTGGCGACCTTGGCGCAGGCAAAACCGCTTTCGTTAAGGGCGTGTGCGAATATTTTGGGTTAGACGGGGTAACCAGCCCAACTTACGCTTATCTTAACGTTTACGGCGATAAAATCTATCACTACGATTGTTATAGGCTATCTTCTGGGGAAGACGCCGAACTTTTAGGACTTACCGATTATTTTAATAAAAACAATATTTGCTTAATAGAGTGGGCGGAAAATATTGAATCGGTGCTTCCTAAAAACTGCAAAACCGTAACCATCACTAAACTAGATGAACAAACAAGGAAAATCGTTTTATGAATTACCTTGCAATAGATACTTGCGGAAAAAATTTAACCTTAGTTTTGTCGGTAAACGGCAAAAACTACACGTATTTTGATAACGACCTTGGTTTAAGGCATTCGGTTACTCTTATGCCTGAAATCGAAAGGCTTACTTTAAGCGCGCAATTTAATCTAAAAGACCTAGATTTTATAGCGTGTGTTGTGGGCGCGGGTTCTTTCACGGGGATAAGAATAGGCGTTTCAACGGCAAAGGCGCTTTGTTTTGCATACTCAAAGCCTTGCCTAAAATTAACTTCTTTCGACGTTTTGGCATATAATACAAAAGATTTACAAAACAGCAAGGTTTTGGCTGTGATAGACGCTGGGCATAACGGATACTACGCGCAAGTTTTCGACATGGGCAAAACGCTAGAACCTAAATATCTTTTAGAACCCGAGATTTTAGAACTTATTAAAACCTACGCGCCTATTTCTAACGACGATATAACGGCGTTTAGCACGATTAAAGCCGATATTTTAAGCGGGCTAATTTCGGCAATAGAAAACAAAACGAGCGAAATTACTTCTAATATAGAAACTCTAATTCCGTTGTACGTGAGAAAAAGTCAGGCGGAGGAAGGTAGATGATTTTACCACTATCAGTGCAAGACTTTAATGCTATAACTTCGGCAAAAGAATTCGGCTACGCAGACGAGTGGAATTTAGATATGTTACTATCCGCACAAAAAAACGGCAATTTTTACGGGTTTAAGTGCGTAGAAGACGGCAAAGTTTTAGGCTATTTACATTATTCTACTAGTCTAGACGGATTAGACGTAAATTCGGTGTTTGTTTTTCCTATGCACAGAAAAAAAGGCGTAGGAAAAACGCTACTTTTAGCCGTTTTAGAAAGGGCAAAAGAGATTAAAGCCGAGAAAATATTTTTAGAAGTTAGAGAGGGTAACGCCCCTGCGATTGCGCTTTATCAAAAACTAGGCTTTAACGTTATTAGCGAAAGAAAAAATTATTATTCGGGCGGAGAGAACGCCAAAATCATGTTAAAGGAGAATTTATTATAAACGATATCGGCGTTTATACTAAAGAAAAAGAAAGCCTTATATTTTTGCACGGCTATCTATCTTCTTCGGCAAGTTTTTATAAGCAACTAGATTTTTTTAGCAAAGATTTTAACGTTTACGCGCCCGATTTAACGGGTTTTGGCAAAAACAAGTTTATGCCCTATCCTTATTCGTTAGACGATTATATTTTAGAAGTTAAAGAATATATAAAGGCGAACGGAATAACACGCCCGCACGTTATAGCGCACTCTTTCGGTGGTAGGGTGGCTGTTAAAATGGCAAGCCAAGATAGTTCTGTTTTTAACAAAATGGTGCTAGTTGGTTCAGCAGGGTTAAAACCCAAAACTACGCCCAAAAAAATTATTAAAAAGTGCGCTTTTAATATTCTTAAAGTCTTTATAAAAAAAGAAAAACTAACTGCTTTTTATTCTAAAGACTATAACGCGCTAAACGCCGTTATGAAAGAAAGTTTTAAACTTATCGTGTCCGAGCATTTAGACGAAGTGCTAGACGTAATAACTACGAAAACGCTTATCGTTTACGGAAAGAACGATAAAGAAACACCGCCTTATATGGCAAAGCGTTTTAACAAAGGCATAAAAAACAGTAAAATCTTAGCACTAAACGGCGGGCATTTTTGTTTTATTGATAGCCCGCATAAATTTAATATGGAGGTAAAAGAGTTTTTACTCTCTTAAAAAAATGTTTCCTATAAATATCCAAAACTTCAAAGAACTTTTTAGCGGTACTAGTTTATTAGTTTATATTGCGGTGGCGATTAGCGTTGGCGTGTTTTTATACTTTGCAACTCTAAAATTCGTGCTCGCACTTCAACAAGGCGGATATCGCGTAAAAAAATATTTCGATTGGGTAACTAACCCACAAACACCCTATCTATCAAGGCTAATGCTATTGTGCCTTATGGGCTTTTTATTCTTTTGCGTGCTTAACGTTACTTTTTCGCCCATAGTCGGCAACGAAATAGGTTCTTTTATAGGTTTAATATCTTTCTACCTTTTTACAGGTCTGTTTATTAAATCGGAATCTAGCGTAAACGCCAAAATTCCACTTAAAAAAACTAAGCGCATAGTTAGGCTTATGATAACTTACGTCTTGGTGCTTTTCGTGGTTGCGTTTTCGTTTATAATTCTTCTTAATTATTTGGCGTTTATTATTTCAAGTGAAGTAGTTGCGCTTCTTAGACTTTCGCTTATATGCGCTTTGCCGATATTAACGCCTTTCCTTTTGTTCATTGCGTATTTGATAAACGAGCCGTTCGAACGATTTTTAAGAAAAACCTTAATAAAAAAGGCAACCGATAGGCTAGATAAAACTAGCGCGCTAAAAATTGCAATAACGGGCAGTTATGCAAAAACCAGCGTTAAAGAAATCCTAAAAACCATACTTTCGCAAAAATTTAGGGTTCTTGCCACGCCCGAATCGTATAACACGCCACTAGGCGTAAGCCTTGCCACCAGAAAACTAGACGGCACGCACGACGTTTTTATTGTGGAAATGGGCGCAAGGCGAAAGGGTGATATTAAAGAACTAGTTGATATGGTTAAGCCAGACGTGGCAGTGCTAACGGGCATAAACAACCAACACCTAGAAACTTTCGGCACGGAAGAAATAGTTAAACTAACCAAATACGAACTTATAGAAGGTCTAAAAAAAGACGGAAAGGCGTTCTTTTCTTCGGATAGCGTAGGTTCACTAGAACTATACGAAAAATGTGAAACCGAAAAATACCTTTCTGGGCTAAACGGCGAAAACAATTTCGTTACGGCAAAAAATATAAAACTAGTAAATGGCGGATTAACTTTCGAATTAGTAGTGGGCGATAAAACCTTTAACATGTCGACCACGTTATTAGGTAGGCACAACATAAGCAATATTTGCCTTGCAGTTTCGGTCGCGCTTAAACTCGGCATGACGGAAGAAGAAATCGCGCTAGGCGTTAACAGGCTTTCTTCGATATGGCATAGGCTAGAACTTATTGCAAACAACAAGGATATAACTATTATAGACGATAGTTACAACTCTAACGAAAACGGCTTTAAGTCTGCAATGGAAGTTTTAGACATGTTCGAGGGCAGAAAAATCGTGCTTACACCGGGGCTTGTAGAACTTGGCAAAATGGAAAACGTTGTAAATTATTCGCTCGGTAAACTTTTAAGTAATCACGCGAATATAGTAATAGTGATAGGTAGGCACAACGCTGAAATGCTTGTTAACGGACTTAAAGACGGCGGTATGGATAGCGCGAATATTCATTTTGCAAAAACCTTGCAAAAAGCAAACGAATACTTAAACTCCATACTTCGCCCAAAAGACGTAGTGCTCTTTGAAAACGACTTGCCTGATAATTATAACTAAAACAACGCTAAAAACTAAAAGATAAAAACTTAAAAACACCAAAGCAATAAATTGTGGAGGTGTTTTTTTATGAAAAATATTGCAGTTTTTTTCGGTGGCAAATCGCCCGAACACGATATTTCGGTTATCACGGGCGTTCTTACCTTAAATTCTATGTCGAAAACGCATTATAACCCGTTGCCCGTGTTTATCGATAAAAACGGCGAATGGTTTACCGGCGAAATTTTATTCGACCTTGATAACTATAAAAATCTAGACTATAAAAAACTAAAAAAAGTAACGCTAACGCCTTTTTCAAATACGCTTTACTATATGCACCGCAACAAACTAAAAAAATACGCGTCTATATCTTCGGCAATAAATTGTTGCCACGGTGGCAATGGCGAAAACGGAAATCTTTCGGGGCTAATAGAAATTTCGGGCGTGGCGTTTTGTTCGCCATCGGCGCTATCTTCCGCGCTGTTTATGGATAAACAAAAAACGAAAACCGCGCTAAAAGGCATAGGCGTTAAAACCTTGCCGTCTTTACTGGTGAATAGCTTAAACGTTACTCAAAAACAAATCGAAAGTTTTGGGTTTCCGCTGATAGTAAAGCCTAACTTTTTAGGTTCTAGCATAGGCATAAAAAAAGTTAACGACTACGACGAACTTTTAAGCGCAATATCTTATGCGCTTAAATATTCTAATCAAGCGTTAATAGAACCATTTTTAGAAGAATTTACCGAAATAAATTGCGCCGTGTATTCTAACCACAAGGGCGATTTAGTCGTTTCGGAGTGCGAACGCCCTATCTCTAAAAACGATATTTTGTCTTTTACCGATAAATATAAAAACGGCACGCGCGAGTTTCCTGCAAAAATACCTAAAAACGTTGCCGATAAGATTAAAGAAATCACAGGTAAAATTTACGATAGTTATATAGGCAAAGGGGTGGTTAGAATAGACTTTTTCGTTTGCGAAGAAAAAGTGTTCGTTAACGAAGTGAACACCGTTCCTGGTTCGCTAGCGTACTATCTATTTTGCGACACGCTGAAAGAATTTTCCGTTATGCTAGAAGAATTGATATGTGCAGGCGAGAAAGAGTTTAATAAAGCGTGTTCGCTAAAAACCGAATATTCTTCGGGAATTTTAACTTCTTTTGGCAGTAAAAGCGCAAAACGCTTGCGATAAAAACACATATATGCTAAAATAAATTCTAGAAAACAAAGCAAAATTTATTTGGGGTTTATTATGCAAAAAATTCAAATGAACACGCCTCTCGTCGAAATGGACGGGGACGAAATGACCAGAGTATTGTGGGGTTATATTAAAGATATTTTAATTCTTCCTTACGTAGACTTAAAAACCGAATACTACGATCTTGGGCTTATAGAAAGAGATAAAACTAACGACCAAGTAACTATCGATAGCGCCGAAGCCACTAAAAAATACGGTGTTGCAGTAAAGTGTGCCACCATCACGCCGAACGCGCAAAGGGTAGAAGAATATAACCTTAAAAAAATGTGGAAAAGTCCTAACGGCACGATTAGGGCTATGCTAGACGGAACGGTGTTTAGAGCGCCTATTATAGTTGACGGAATTAAGCCTTATATTCCTACTTGGAAAAAACCTATCGTTATAGCACGTCATGCCTACGGCGACGTGTATAAAGCAGTAGACGGGCTTGCAGGCAAAGGTTCTGCCGAACTCGTGTTCAAAAACGAAAAGGGCGAAATCGTTAAGAAAGAAATTTTTGATTTTAAGGATAACGGCGTTGTAATGGCAATGCACAACACCGATAAAAGCATAAAAAGTTTTGCGCGCGCATGCTTTAACTATGCGCTAGACCTTAAAATGCCACTATGGTTTTCTACTAAGGATACCATTTCTAAAATATACGACGGTAGATTTAAGGCTATTTTTAACGAAGTTTACGAACAAGAGTATAAAGAAAAGTTTGAACAAGCGGGCATAGAATATATGTACACTTTAATCGACGACGTAGTTGCAAGAATAGTTCGTTCGGAAGGCGGAGTTTTATGGGCGTGCAAGAACTACGATGGCGACGTTATGAGCGATATGGTTGCCACGGCTTACGGTAGTCTTGCTATGATGACTAGCGTGCTAGTTTCACCAGACGGTATTTACGAATACGAAGCGGCGCACGGCACGGTAACTAGGCACTACTATAAATATATTAAAGGCGAAGAAACGTCTACCAACCCAGTTGCAACGATTTTCGCATGGACGGGCGCGCTTAGAAAACGCGGTGAACTTGACGGCTTAAACGATTTAGTAGATTTTGCAAATAGGCTAGAAAAAGCCACCTTAAAAACCATTGAAGAAGGCGAGATGACTGGCGACCTTGTAGGGCTATTTAGTAAAGACGGGGTAACGCCTAAAAAACTTAACTCAAAAGACTTCTTAAAGGCAATTGCAACCAGAATATAAAAACGATAAAACATGCGCCCGCGTTATAATGCGGGCGTTTTCGTTGCACTTTTTGCGTTATTTTATTGATTTTATTTGCTTAAAATGTTAAAATAAAAACATGGTAAAGATTTCAGAGCGTTGGGACGAAATTTTAAAAGATGAATTTAGCGCAAGCACTTACCTTTCTTTAAGAGAATTTTTAAAGGAAGAATACGCAAGTCACGTTGTTTATCCCCAAATGTACGATATATTTAACGCCTTAAAACTTGTTCCGTTAGAAAAGGTTAAAGTGGTTATTTTAGGGCAAGACCCTTACCACGAACCAAACGAGGCGATGGGTTTATCGTTTTCGGTAAAAAAAGGCGTAAAAATCCCACCGTCGCTCGTTAATATCTATAAAGAAATTAGCAAAGAAACGGGCGAAGAAATGCCAAACCACGGCGACCTTACCGGTTGGGCAAACCAAGGCGTGCTTCTTCTAAATAGCCTTTTAACAGTAAGGGCGCACAAAGCCTTTTCGCATAAAGGCAAGGGCTGGGAAGAGTTTACCGACGGCGTTATAAAAAAAGTAAACTCTTTAACGAGTGGCGTTGTGTTTATGTTATGGGGTTCGGCGTCTAGAAGTAAGAAAAACCTTATAGACTCAAAAAAGCATCTCGTTTTAGAAAGCGTGCACCCAAGCCCACTTTCTGCATACAACGGATTTTTTGGTTGCAACCACTTTATAAAAGCCAACGAATATTTAATTTCCCACGGCAAAGCGCCGATTAAATGGAGTGATTTATGAAATACGTAGTAATTTTAGGGGACGGAATGAGCGATTATCCCCAAAAAGAACTAAATAACAAAACCCCGCTAGAACTTGCGAAAAAACCTTTTATAGACGGGCTTTCTAAACGCGCGTTAATAGGTAAATGCGCAACCGTTCCTAGCGGTATGAAACCTGGTAGCGACGTGGCTAACCTTTCCGTTCTCGGCTATAACGTTAAAGAGTGTTATACGGGGCGTTCGCCGTTAGAAGCGGCTAGCATAGGCATAAAGTTAAAAGAAACCGACGTAACGCTAAGGGCTAATCTCGTAACCGTTTCAAACGAAGAAATTTACGAAGATAAAACGATGATAGATTACAGCGCGGGCGAAATTTCCACGAAAGAAGCAGGCGAACTTATAGCCTTTTTGAAAGAACACCTTGATACCGAAGAATATAAACTATTTGCAGGTATTAGTTATAGGCATTGTTTAGTTATAGATAACGGAACGCTTATAAACGAGTTAACGCCACCGCACGATATAACCGGTAAGGCGGTAAAAGGGCATTTGCCAACTTCTAAAACGGGTCTAAAATATCTAGACCTTATGAAGAAGTCTTACGAATTATTAAAAGACCACCCTATAAATCTCGAAAGGGTAAAAAACGGCAAAAACCCTGCAAACTCGCTTTGGTTTTGGGGCGAAGGCACTAAGCCGAATTTGCAAAACTTTAAAGAACGCTACGGCTTAAAGGGTGGTATGATTTCCGCCGTAGACCTACTTAAAGGCATAGCAAAAATTAACGGCATGGAAGTTATAGAAGTAGAAGGCGCAACTGGCAATTACGACACTAATTTTGCGGGCAAAGCAGAAGCGTGTGTTAACGCGCTTAAAGGCGGGCTAGACTTTGTTTACGTGCATATGGAAGCGCCTGACGAGTGCGGGCACCACGGCGACGCGAAGAACAAAATTTATTCGATAGAAAAAATAGACGAAGTGGTAGCGCGCGTGTATAACGGACTTAAAGAAACGGGCGAAGATTTTAGAATTTTAATCTGCCCAGACCACCCAACCCCGTTAAACATAAAAACCCACGCGAGCGACGCAGTGCCTTTTATTATTTATGATAGCAGAGAAATCTATTCTTCAAGCGAAAACGGCTACACCGAACAAAACGCCGAAAACGCAGGGCTTAAAGTTGATAGTGGCGAAGAACTTATAAAATTATTTTTACAAAAATAATAAGTTAAACCTAATAAAACCAAAACCTAATAAAAGATAAAAACCAAAATCGCTGTAAAGTTTTTTACGGCGATTTTTATTTTTTTGCATACTTAAAAATTTCAGTTCATATATTTTTAGAGAAAACCGACAAGGAGAAAAAATATGAACGAAAAATTGCAGTATAGGGCTATGCTTGATATCCCAGAAAACACTTCTTGCGTATACGTTAAGCCTATAAAAAAGAAAAAGGCTAAAAAGAAAGCGATAAAGCCGGAAGACGTTAAACAAAAAGTTATCGAAAAGGTAAACGAAACCACCGAAAGCGTTGTGGTTGGAAGGGCAAACTTGCCTAACAAAAACGCAACCGAAACAACCACGGCTAATACTGAAACCACCGTAGTGAACGAGCCTACGGCGCAAACTGGCGTTGCGCCTATCGCAACGGAAACTTCGGTAGAAACGCCTATCGCAACTGAAAACGGCGAAAACGTTGCGCCCGTGATGGTTGAAGAGCCGAACGAAGAGAGCACGGCTGTCGTAAAAACGCCTATTTCTAAAAAAGTTAAAAAGAAAAAAAGGGCTTCGCTAATTAGAGTGCAAGTTGCGATAATCGGCGTGCTTTTAGGCGTTATACTTCTTACTAGCGTTATAAACAAGAACAGCGGACTTAACGTGTTTATGCGAAACGTTTTTGCGCCGAGTGGACTAGAAAGCGTAGACGAAAGGCTTTACACGGATTTTGCGCCCGTATTTTCTTCTTCCGTAGAAGTGGTTAAAGATGAAAACGGCGTTATAACAACCAGTCAAACGGGTAGCGTTTACGCGCTTATTTCTGGCGAAGTAGAGAGTGTTAACGCTAATGAAGACGGCAGTATAGACGTGGTTATTAAGCACAGCGAAAATTTTTCTTCTAAAATAAGCGGATTAAAATTCTCTTATTTATCTAGTGGCGAAAAAGTCAGCACCGTTCTACCACTGGGTTATGCTGGTGAGAGTGGGATTAGCATGTGCTTTATGGGCGCAGACGGCGAAGTTATAAAAGACTATACGATAACGGAAAACTCGGTGGTTTGGGCAGTATAAAACTAAAAGTTCACCCCCTATTTTACCTTTGGCTATTATTCGAATGTGCAGTGGGCAACGTATTCGTGTTTTTCGTATACACGCTCACTGCGATTATCCACGAAATAGGGCATTCGTTTTCGGCGTCTAGGCGCGGATACGTGCTAGATAAAATCGTTCTAACGCCTTTTGGCGCAGTCGTTACGGGCGACGCAGACTTTGACCTTAAAGACCAAATCGCAATAGCCGTTTCCGGTCCGCTAGTTAATCTTTTAATCGGTCTGTTTTTAGTTAGCCTGTGGTGGTGTGTGCCGGAAACTTACGCGTATACCGACGTTATGGCAAGCGCAAACTTTTCTATGGCGATAGTAAACCTTTTGCCGTGCTATCCGTTAGACGGCGGTAGAATTTTCTTTTCTTTGCTAGCAAAAAGGGTTAAAGAAGAGCGTGCCACTTCGATTTGCAAGGGCATAGGCGTGGGTATCGGAGCGCTAGGCGCTTTGGCGTTTATTATAACGGCAAAAAAATCGCCGAATCCATCGTTATTGTTGTTTTCAGCGTTTATGTCGCTTGGTGCGTTGTCGGTAAAAAAAGAGAACAGATACGTAAGGTTATACACCGGAGTTAGCCCGAAAAAACTATTGCGCGGTATGCCATATAAGCGAATTGCGATAGACGAAAACGCAACCGTAAAAACGCTTGTTTACGCGCTAGATTTATCTTCTGTAAACGAAGTAGTAGTTTTTAAAAATGGAGAGATAAAAAAGGTTTTAGACCAAAATTCCATTGCAAAACTGCTAGAAAAAGCGGTATATAGAGAAAAAATTTCTAAGTATTTATAACAAGCAACACAATATCTTGCTAGTTGTTGGGTAAGATTATCCCACATATAGTAAGGCGTGAAATTTGGCGCTTAAAAGGCACGAAAAAGAGTAAAAAAGTTTAAAATAAGCGTTCAAAAACTTGACAAAGGTTTATATATATATTATAATTAATCAGCATCTCGGTATCGGGGTGTTGATTTTTTATGTACGGAAGGTGCAATTATGGCAGCAAAAGGCTCAAGAGTTAAAATTACGTTAGCATGTACGGAATGCAAACAAAGGAACTACGATACTTTCAAAAACAAGAAAAACGACGCTGAAAGAATCGAAATTCAAAAATACTGTAAATTCTGTAAAAAACACACTGCTCATAAAGAATCTAAATAGTTCTTTTTGAGAGAGTAAGGGGGTAACTAAATGTTAAAACCTAATAACGCGGGTAAAAAGGCGGGCGAAGGCGATTTCGTAGCAACCACCAAAAAACCCGAAAAAAACAAACCGGCTAAAAAGAAAAACGGTAAACCTGGGTTCTTTAAGAGAATCGGCGCAAAATGCAAGGATGTGTTCTCTGAACTTAAAAAGGTTAGCTGGCCTTCTTTTTTAGACGTTTTGAAAAAGACTGGTATCGTTTTAGGCGTGGTGCTAATTTTCTTAATCGTAATCACCGCGTTTGATTTCGGCTTGTCGCAACTTTTAGGGTTGCTTTCTAAGTAAAGGAGTTTTGGTAATGAGCGTAGAAAATGCAAGATGGTACGTTATTCACACATACTCCGGCTACGAAGCAATGGTGAAAGACAGCCTATTAAAACTTATCGAAAACAACAATTTACAAGAGAATATTTTTGAAATTCAAATTCCAACCGAAGAAACCTTAGAAGAAAAGTCTAACGGCAAAAAGAAAGTTGTTGAAAGAAAAAAATTCCCTTGCTACGTTTTTCTTAAAATGATTTACTCAAACGACATTTGGTATTTAGTTACTAATACTAGGGGCGTTACGGGTTTCGTTGGTCCACAAGGCAGACCGCTTCCACTAACGGAAGAAGAAGTGGCGCGCATGGGCTTAGAGAAAAAAGTTCTTAAAATTGATTTCGCCGTTGGCGATACCGTTCAAATCGTTTCTGGTCCTATCGAATCTTTCTGCGGAAAAGTAGTTGCGCTTAACGAAAACACGCAAAAAGTAACCGTTAACGTTTTGATGTTCGGCAGAAACACCGACGTAGAAGTTGATTTCGTACAAGTTAAAAAAATTGATTCGGTTGTAACCGAAGAAAGTTTTGGCGAAGAAAATAAGTAAGTAATAAAAACGCAAACGTTATAAACATTATATAATATACGCGCGTATAATCGGGCAAGCCCCGTTATATATAGTGGGAGTTGTGATTAAATTTTTTCATGGTCGCAACGTGATAACCACTTTTGGAGGAAACTATTATGGCAAAAAAAGTAACTGCAATCGTTAAACTTCAACTACCTGCAGGTAAGGCAACCCCGGGTCCACCGGTTGGTTCAACTTTAGGTCCTCACGGAATCAATATTCCTGGATTTACTAAAGAGTTTAACGCAAAAACACAAGACAAAGCTGGTCTTATTATTCCGGTTGTAATGACGATTTATCAAGACCGTTCATTCACCTTTATTCTTAAGACTCCACCAGCACCAGTTCTAATCAAGAAAGCGTGCGGTATCGAAAGCGCAAGTGCGGCTCCTAACAAGAACAAGGTT
>JAZLBC010000002.1:0-17245 GCA_045613505.1 Christensenellaceae bacterium | reverse complement strand
CTTTTGCAAATACATTTTTAAAATCAAATCTATTAAAACCCTATTCAATATCTAAAATATTGATTTTCTTTTCCTTAAGTAAGAACGCGTACGCAACAAGTGAGACAATCGCATCAAAAGCGTTCCCTATACCAAATAATAACGCTATTCCTATAAGTGTTGGTTGCCACACTCCACAAAGGTATAGAATAAACGCCCCACCATAGTAAACTGAGTTGGTTACAACTGATTCAAACAACATATAATTGGTCTTGCCGAGTCCGTAAAAGGTTGAATCGAACACGTTTTGAAAAGCATAAAGCATATAAAAACCTAAAAGTACCATAACAAGTTCAAACAGTTTATCCACGTCGCTAAAATTCAAAACGTGCGCCATAAACGGTTTCCAAAACGGAATAGTGATACACCACAACACGCAAATTGCCAACGTGATAACGAAATAGCCAAGCGAGTTGTTTTTAACAGCGTTTTCGTCCGTCGCCGTTTCACGCTTGATAAGTTCGCCAAGTTGCAATACAGGGAGCAATAACCAACCCCAAATAAAGTTGTTCGCCACCCAATACGTGCCCTGCTCGCCTACCATATTCACCATACGCGCAATCATGAGCATATAGGCAATATTTCTAACGAACGACTCCAAGCCTGATATTCCACCGACTTTCGCAAAATCTTTCATCCAACCGAAAGAGAGTTTTTCTTTCTTGAAAAGAGCAATCCCCTCTTTGCTTAATAAGATAATCGCCGTTGCAACGAGAATTACGTTGACGATTATATTCGAGAACGCAATACCGTTTACGCCAAGATTTAACGACACGGGCAAGGTGGAAACCATAAACGTATCCACGAGCAAGCACAAAACGAGTTTTACCGCCGTAAGTGCGTAAACGTATTTTTCTTTGCCGAGCGTTACCATACCAACCATGATAAAATTGAACGCAAGCGAGAAAATACTTGCCACGCTTTCTATTCTTATGTAGGTTGCCGATGCGTCGATAATTGCCTTATCCGTTGCCATTAAAGAAAGTAGCGGTTTTGCAAGCGCAATTATGATAACGGAAAGCACCGTGTACGCGACGACGGATACAAGCAAGCCCGTTCTCATACGATTGGCAAACTCGTTTTTATCGGTCAATACTTTGCCGATAAAGAAGAACAACGGCAAAACGATTGCTTCGCTCAAAATCTCATACAAAAGATTTACCCACGACAACTGCCCTGCAATCGAAAACGAATATTCGCCTGGAAGTTGTCCTAAAAAGAACACCCGAACCGTCGTATAAATCGTCGGCACTAACCCAAGCACCAACAACGCCAGAAACAATTTATAATTGATTTTACTTAATGATTTTTTAACTTTTGTAAGCATTATAAATTTACTCCTCTATAATATCATATCCATTCGGCTTGCCTTTCTTCCGTTTTGCGTGAAAGCGCTTACCGTTCGTCTTCCAATGCGGAAACTTGTCGTCCTTTTCCGCATTCGTTTCATAGTTGCATATCTCGATATTTTCTTTTACATCTTTTCCACCATCCGATAAGGGACGAATATGATCAATCGTCGGCTCGTATGCGCTATTTTGATTACCACAAGCAGATTTTAACATTTCTCTACCCGCATAATCCGTTACCTTTTCTTGTTTACCATAACGTTCTGTCCAAAGATCTAAAACATTATATTTTGACATTATAAAATCTCCTTAATTATTTATTAAATATCAACAATTAGCAATAAACCGATGATATGACAGAAAATAAGAAACAAAACCTCCTTTATCTTATTAATGAATGGACAAGCAAAAAGCACTCGCGAAGCTTAGCTATCGCGAGTGCCGTTTTACAAACAAAGACAATTTCCCTATCATAAACCGATTAGAACTCGCGACAAAAGCTTCCACCAAAGCCTCCTGCACCAGAACGTTTACAGGCGGTTACCTTCGGGTGTCACTCCTAAGTAATTCGCCAACCATTAAAAAATGATTCGTCTGTCGCATTCAATTTTCTTTATTATAATACTACTTTTTTGTTTTTGTCAAGTACAATTACTAGCTTTCCTAGAATTTTTTCAAGATTCTAACAACCCCATAATTTCGTCGGCGTTGGTGTCGGGCTTAACTTTAGGCATAACCGCTTGTATAATGCCTTGTTCGTTGATTAAAAACGTCGTTCTCACAACGCCCATACTCACTTTGCCGTATAACTTTTTCTCTTGCCAAACGCCATATGCTTGAATTACCGAAAGTTCAGTGTCCGAAAGCAAAACAAACGGTAAATTATACTTCGTCGCAAAATTCAAGTGCGAATTCATGCTATCCTTACTAATGCCGATAACCACCGCGTTTTTGTTTTCGATTTCCTTGTTTTTGAGCGCAAACGCGCACGCCTGCCGAGTACAACCAGGCGTATTATCTTTCGGATAAAAATACAAAACAACTTTCTTGCCGAGAAAATCGGACAACGAAACCATATTCCCATTTTTATCGGGCAACGTAAACTCCGGCGCTTTCATTCCAACTTCTAACATACGTTTTAATCCTCTTTTTTCATTATTTCGTAGGCTTTTTTAATGAACTCCACTTTCGTCATACCCTTTTCGGTTAAAAACGCGTTAATTTCTTCAAACAATTCTCTTGGAATCATCGTTTGAAAGTTCGCGTTTTTCTCTTTACGTAATTCTTTATTCTTTTCTTCGTACTTACGTCTTGCCACTCTTTTCGACGTATCTTCTTTACGAGTAACCATAACTTATCCTTTTCTATTTAGATTTTATTGATACAAGTATACCACATCCACAAAAAACAATCAAACACTTTTATCGTATATATACAAATTGTTCTATAAATTAAGCGGTAATTGAATTTTATATCCACTTTATCCATCCACTAAAGAGTGCGTTCTAAAGCCACTTGACATTATCGCTGGCAAAAATCAAAAAATTTATATATAAACATTTCCAAAAGAAATCCAAGAAGAATTAGCAAACCGGCAACGATGCCACGCCTACGTTGTTTAAGAGATTGCGTTACTGAGTTTAATAAGGACTACCCTAACCGAAAGATAGATAAGGCAACCGTGTCACGTTATATGAAATCAAAGTTGGTAACAAGGTATTTCCACGGCAACACGTGGTTTATTAACTACGACGAACTAGAAAAAGTTCTTTTGAAAAAAGTAAGGATTAATAGTAAACTGAAAACTAAATAACAACTGAATAGGTAAAGGGCGAACCATACGGTCCGCCCTTTTGAATTTTAGATGTATTAAATTTGAGTAGCCGAAAATGCAAGTCTCATATACTCTATAGAACTTTTACTTAACCCATTGCTTTGTGCAACCTTACGCCAATTATCCCTAACTGTTACTAGCATATCATTCGCCATTTCCAAAGCTTCGTTTTTATTTATACCAAAATGGTCCGATACTTCTATCGCCAAATCAATAGACAATCTATTATCATCTTCGGTAATATTTAACGATGACCAATTCTTTTCTAAATTCGGATTTATGTCATATAACGCAGACAATCTCCAACCACTCTCACTTAAAACAAAACCATGATTTCTTAAGTGGTCGTCTGTATTAGAAACCGCAATATTAAATACAATTCGCTTCCAAAGCTCTTTCAAATCTTGACTAGGGTTTGCTCCGTTTGCACTAATAAAAGCTGCAATATCTAAATAACTCACGTCGGATGATTCGCCATCTTTTTTACCAAGAGCCGTCATTGCAGACATAAAATGAATTCTCTTTTCCCCAACCCTATCGAAACGTTTCACCAAGAACGTGCTACCAAGTTTAGAGAATTTCATTAACCTAGATTCCGGAACGTTAAGTCCACACATTTTGGCTAAATCAATAACTGTTTTTTCCCAAGCACCATTATCATACTCATCGTTTTTAGAAGGGAACTTTGCTATCCAAAGACTTCCATCAACGTCTTTTATTGTAGCTTTAGGTCTTGCACCACCTAAAGAAGAACCTGGAGCCAGTAAAACTTTTAACCATTTCCCTTCTAATAAGTTTTCTTCTTTTTCAAATTGCCTAGATGCCTCTTCTAATGTTCTTAGGCTTTCAAACGGAGGAGTTGACAATTCCCTTTCTGTAGAAAAATACTCGCCATCTTCTTCTAAAGAGAATCTCAATGCTCCCATACGAGCTTCATCATAGACACCTAATAAATAATCTATTTCGTATAACGTGTTAGCTTTAGGTAAATTTTTCTCTTCTGCTATTATTCTTTCTCGACGTTCCATTAAACGTCTACCCCACCTATCTGGCGCAGCGTCAGAAAACACACCAAATAAAGGTTTCCCTGATGGTAAATATTGCCTTGCCTTATATGGTTGTAAATCATAATCGAAAAAATTAGTAGAGAGAAAACTTGTGAAAAATTCATCATCGTATTCAAACGAAAAGTTCTCTTTCCCTTTTTGAAAATCAACAAAAAGATAACCTATTTTTATTCTTTTATCAACGTTATTATCATAATAAACATGTATTTTTTTTGCTTGCGGCATAAATTAATACTCCTTCTTTTTAGCTGCTCTACGACGTGTAGGTAAATGCAAATCTTGAATCGTTCTTCCAAATTGGTCGTCTTGAGCAATTAATAGTAAATCTTTATCCATATTGTTAAGAGCATGTAACGTTGCAGCATAATACCCTATTGCAACAGAAGGACTACCTTTTTCTATAGCCCAAAGTGTTGCCCTACTTATATTTGCACGTGCGGCTACAAGGTCAACAGATAAATTTCTTCTAAGCCTCGCCAATTTTATTTGTTCACCCATTTGCACCAATATCTTCACGGTATCCGGAAATAAAAGCATTGTTTTTCTTCTCATAACAATCTCCTTTCAACTCTTAACGTTTATTATTATAAACATTATATGATGTTTTGTCAATAATAATTGACGTTATAACAAGAAATTATTCTTGAACACAAGTTTTTTTTAAAAATAACAACTGAATATATAGAAAGAGCGAACCGAATAGTTCGCCTTTTTTAATCACTAAAACGTTTATAAATCATGTTTTTTCTTTTTTAAAATTTCTTCTATTTCCTTGACAGCTTTTTCTGATTCCGGCCTAAGAATTCCTTGAGCGTGTCCTGGCAAGGCAATCCTAACGCTTCTGGATATATTTCTATATGTCTTAACTTAGGCTGATAAAAAATCCTTTTGCCAGAAAAGGCTATTAATTTACTTTCACTATTTCCTAAAACGCTAACGCCTTTCTGATTCTTATCATGTTCTTTTACTAAAGAATACAATCTAACGATGTATTTTTTTGGAATATTTGCTGAGAAAAAAATGTTGCTTCTTGCGTTTAGTAACATCAATTTATTAATTTCATCTACAAACGTCTTTTTATTTATTATTAAAACATCATTAACCACATCATTAATTTTATATATGCGTTCATCATAAAGCAAAATAGCAAATCTTGGAGAAATTGGAACAAAAAACATTAATCCCGCACTGCTTAAACCCCACCCGGAATATAGATTTCTCTTATTTGACCATAAATTGTATTTTATCGCAGGATAATCTGAAGTAATAAATTCATTATCTGAAGTATTTCTAATCAACAACATTCTTAAATCCGATATTATAGGAAATAGTTCAAATGCTGCCTTCATAGACATGTTACAAGGATTAATGATTTCAACATGGTCATCGATAAGGTTGACATCTATATCCAAATCTTGTCCATGTGCTTGCTTCATTGCAATACATTCCTTTAATGTTGTTTTAACGAGCGATTCATATCTTTCAGCACTTGCTAAAGTTCTTTCATTGCATAATGTAATGTGTAAAAGCAAATAAGCCAAATCCTCTTCATTTAAGTTAGAAAGACTCTTGCTTGTAATTATTTTATCGTAAATTGGCGAGATGCGAGCTTCTATTCCGCCCAAATAATCCTCAACCTTACCATCCTTTCCATACAAATAATCCTTGGCCGCCATGTTTTTTATTGGGGCTATACCATCCACGTAAACGCCATTAGTTTTGTTAAATAGTGATATACGTTTACCATCTCTAGACCACTTTCGCAAATGAAATTGAGGAATATAATGTTGATTCTTTTTTTGCATAGTTTTTCTTTAGTTGTCCATAAAATATTTTTATTATTATACCATACAATCATTAAATAATCTAAACGAAATATTTCGATAAGTAAATAAATATTTAATAGTGTCTTTAAATACCCGATATTAAATAAAAAATCGATTAATCATGCTTTGCTTTATCTTTAATTCTTCTATTTTGTTAATGATTGCTCCATTAAATACCATAACGATTGTTTCAACCTCACGAAATAAATTAATAAGGTCTTTTTTTGTTATTGTGTTAATATCCGTATTAATAATATTTTCCCTTACTTGTAAAAAAATTTTTTCATTTTCTTCTATATCATATTTTAATTTTTTCTCACAGAAGGTCTTAGCGTTAAAACTTAATTTTTTATTAAATTGACTTTGCGTTATAGTAGAATTTATAGCACCAGCATAGCAAATAGTATCATACATTGCATCATAAAGTTGGTTTAAGTCATCAAACTTCATTTTCAATAATTCCCTATGGTTTTTCTTAAACTCCATGCAATCGTTATGAAGTCGCTCTAACCATTCAATCTTGCCTTTAATTCGATAAATTGTAAAGCCCCTAAAACCAGAAATCAAACAAATCGCAATACCAGTCATTAAACCAGCAAATATATTAGATAAAATAGAAGATAATGTATTGTTACGCGTGTTTATTGAAATAACTAAGCTTACAATCGCAATTACGAATAAAACTAACAATGTTATAAAATGTGGCAGTTGAAAAGCAAACCCAAGGGACCTTCCGATATTTTTAAAAAACTTCTTAATCTTCCATTTTTGCATATTAATCTATTTTTTCTCCTCATAACAAAATGATTTTTTTAACACTCGTCCCCTTTATTTAGATAAGGTATCTATTAAAAACTTTGTGGAACTGAATTGTATTATAGCTTTAAGATATGGTTCTTCTCCTAGTAAACCCAAAATCTCGCTAAAATATTCAATGCATCTTTTACAGATTACTAATATTTTTTCATAATCAAAAGGATATTTTAGTTTAAACTCTTCTTGCCATTGTTCAGAAAAAAGATTGTTATTAAAATGAGCATACACATTGTTTCTGAACTTCCCCAAGTTTTCAATATCTTGATTTACAGTATCCAAATCACTTTTCAACTTATTTAAAATGCTCTGAATGTTTTCTTTTATTTTTTTATCATTACCAAAAGGTTCATTAAAAATCCTATCTATTGTACGCGGGATTGATTTGCTTTCATTATTTTTTCTTAATAATATATCACACAGCACATGTTGACTGCGTACTAAATTAGATGAAATTAGTCCTAGACAGTTACCATACCTAGCAAAGGAACAATAGTCTTTTCCGCAAAATCACAAATTGCTTCGTTTATATAATAAGCTGAAATTATTTCTCCTAAAAACATTTGATAATATTTCAGTTCATTTATAAATTCTTTAACTTTCATAATTAATTTCCTCTTATTTAATTTTACCATATTTTGACAAAAATTGCAATGTGTTACTGCACGTGAAAGAAAAGTTATAAGTAACAAAAAACAGCCTTTTTTGTGGTGAAAAAGACTGTTTCGTGGTATACCCTGGCAGAATCGAACTGCCAATAGAATCTTAGGAGCACATCCGAACTGTTGATATAATTCTAAATTCTATGGATTAACCCTATTTTTATGGGTTTTATGGATATTTTTCTTTCAATAAAATGGATATTGTAAGAAATTATGGGTATTCCAAAACAACTTTTATTCTAAAATTATTCCTGTTTTATTCTAATGTTTGAATCTTACTGTCAATATAATCAAAATACGAATCTTCCCAAGAAACATAATTTTTGTACTCTTTAGAACCATAATATTTAATCCCTTGTATTCCTTGCCCTTTGCAACAATCAGCAAAGAAGCAAGGGATTAGATATTCTCTCTTTATTTTCAAATCATTTTTAGGTAGCCCCATTCTACAATACTCTAAAAATTTATTTTTTTCAGTTAATCCCACTGATAAATCAACCATTTTAATTTTTTTGACGGGTTTCATTTTTGCTATTTGTATAAACTTTTCGTCAGTGGTATGTTTTGCAACTTCTAATTTTGCACCTTTTTCTTCATTAGAAAAATAATAATGACTTTGCCCAACATGATTAAACCTACCATGCCAAGTAACGCCTTTGGGAGCTTTTCTTAATTCATTTTCATTATATGGTTTGGTTATATCTTTTAAAGCTCTTGCGTGATAGAAAAAATCATAATCAAAATCAATAAACTCATCCCATTTACCAACAATTTCAAAAATATTTTTTCCCGTGTCATTACTTAAAGCTAATGTCGGATTTTCGTCCAAGAAATTCATAAAATCTATAAGGTCTTCAGCACTTATTCCAGATAATAATTTCATACCCGAGCAAAGAATATTAGTTTCTTCAAGAGTGGCTTTTTTGTTCGGGTCTCCTTTCACATAAAACACTTTAGAAGGAATATCAATTATTATTTTTGTTGAGGTTGCCAATTTTTCTGCCGTATCAACATGTAGCCCACGCATAATTCCATTGAGCCCTTTAGTATAAGTATAATCAATGTTTTCAAATATCTTGGCTCTCCTTAAAAAAGATAAATTACGAGCATCGATTTTGGTTTTGTTAAAGGTTTTTAAAAATTTAGGGATTCCTGAATAGTCATTCTTCATTAATGAACTATGCAGATTATTAATTTCAGGAGTTTTTCCCCAGGTTGAAATTTTACCTATAGTCTCCCATTGTTTAGCAAAAACTTCAGCAGGTTTAATCACTTTTAGTCTTAAGGGAGAAATTTGCTCAAATAAAGAAGCTTGCCTGTTGGCAATTTCAATAATAGCATTGTGAGAAATAGTATCCGTTTTAAAGCTTGAAGTTATAGTGCGATATGTTTTTACATTGAAATCAATTAACTCTCTATTTTTAGCTGTTATGTCGGCTATTCTTTTTAGTGCTGACACAGCCCCTATATTAGTAACTCTTGCCATTAATTTATCCTTCGTATATGATTTTTTATAATTATATCATCTTCAACAAATTTAAGCAACTTGTTTTGACTATTTTCAAAATTAAAAATCTAAATATTGGATTTTTAGTTGAAATTTTTAGACGGATATGTTATAATGGTTAAAACTGATTTTTTTATTAAGGATGGTGCTATAAAATGGCTGTCAGTTATAAAAAGCTATGGAAACTTTTAATCGATAAGGATATGAAGAAAAAAGACCTTCGTATCGCTACGGGTATGACTACTACTGCACTTGCAAAACTCGGTAAAAACGAACACGTAAACACCGAAATTTTGGCTAAAATTTGCAAGGTTTTAGAGTGCAATATAGAAGATATTGTGGAAGTTATAGATGAAGAATAAAAACTTTTATAAATATGACGTGGATTGTCATATTTAGTGTGATAGAATAAAAGGACAAATATGAACTTAAATGATTACATTATCCAAAAAGGTTTAGAGAAAGCAAAAACTGAAATTATAAAACAAATGATTTGCAATGATATGAGCTTATCCAACCAACAAAAAGCAAATTGGATTAACGCTATTGATGCTTACTCAATGGCAAAAGATATAAACGACCTTTTGACCTTTTTAAGCAATTCAAGGTGGTAAACTAAAATGGCGAAAGAAATTAGAGTTGACATAAAAGAAAATCGCATATTGGCGTTGGACTCCACTCTCTTAAATATTCTGCTCAAAGACAATTCTTCGGGCAAGAATATCATTTGGGCTACGGACGATTACACGCAATACGACGAAACATATACGAAAGACCGACAAATCACGGTGTTCTCGGTTACGGGAAAAAACGGCACTGTTATCAAACCCCGTGTAGAAAAGACAAAGCAAGAACAGCTTACTCGTGTTCGTGATAAAGCAGAAGTTTTTACGCCTTCGTGGATATGTAATAAGCAAAATAATCTTGTTGACAATGCTTGGTTTGGTAGAGAAAACGTATTTAATGTAGAGCAAGAAAAAACTTGGATTGCAACCAAAGAAAAAATATCTTTTCCCGACGGCAAAACTTGGCAAGATTACGTAAAAGCAAACCGTTTAGAAATATCATGTGGCGAAGCACCATACCTTGCAAGCCGTTACGACACCGTTTCAGGCAACACCATCCCCGTTAAGGAAAGAATTGGTTTATTGGATAGAAAACTTCGTGTTGTTTGCGAAAACGTTGATGACGAACAAGAATGGTACGAATGGGCAAAACAAGCCGTAAAAAGCGTTTACGGATACGAATGGCAAGGCGATAACGTTCTGCTTGCTCGTGAAAACCTATTGTTCACGTTTAGCGATTATTACGAGGATAAGTTTAACAAGAAACCGAGCAAAGATTGGCTTCGTGAAATAGCCCAGATTCTTTCTTGGAATATTTGGCAGATGGACGGGCTTAAATTCGTAATTCCAAACACTTGTAAACATGGCAAGGAAACGGAAGCGTTTATTTGGGGCGAAGAAACCCACGAAGAAGTTTGCGAAGGTTGTAAAAATAACAATCCTAAAAAGCACAACGGCATTTATTGCTACGTTATGGATTGGGAAACGAATAAAAAAGTAAAGTTTGTCAGTCTTTTAAAAAAGTAATTACAAACGAGGATTTTGTATGATAGATAAATCAATATTGGACGGAATTATCGTCGGACGCGTTGACCCGCACATTTACGCGTTCACAACAAGAACTGTTCCTAACTATTTGAAAGTAGGCGACACCTATCGTCCCGTTTCAGAACGTTTGCAGGAATGGAGAAAATATTTTCCCCAACTTCAAAAAGAGTTTGAGGGCAAAGCGAAAGTAAGCGATAACGTTTATTTCCGCGATTTTTCCGTACACGAATTTCTTGAACGTGAAAAACATAGAAAGCGTTTGCTCCCTACGGATATTTCAGAGGATATTTACTATTCGCGCGAGTTTTTCAAAGAAGCGACTGCGCAAGACATACAAGAGGCGATTGCCGATATTCTAAAAGACTACAACGCCCACACGCAAATTTATCAATTTTATAACGCGCAAGACAGATTGCCCGAAAAAACGCGCTATGCCTCTACGGGTACGTGGGAAATGCGCCCCAATCAAGAAAAGACGGTTGAAAATTTCAAAATCGCGCTCGACAATGGCAGAAAAAATCTGTTAATGTACGCCGTAATGCGTTTCGGTAAATCGTTTACCTCTATGTGTTGTGCGGTGGCGATGAACGCAAAGCTCGTCGTAGTAGTTTCCGCAAAAGCCGATGTCAAAACGGAATGGAAAAAGACCGTTCAAAGCGCGGACAATTTCGCTGAATATGAATTTTATACCAGCGACGACTTAAAAGAAAATAATAAAATTATTACGGAACGACTTGCAGAAAATAAAAAAGCCGTACTTTTCCTTACGTTGCAGGATTTGTAGGGCGAGGAAATCAAAGAGAAACACCAAGAATTATTTGGCGAAGAAATAGACCTTTTGATTATCGACGAAACGCATTTTGGCGCGCGTGCAGAAAAATACGGTGAAGTTTTACGCGCAAAGAAGAAAAACGGCGAGATTGAAAAGAACTACGAATCCGAAGAAGAAACAATCGAACAGGCAGAAGAACACGCCAAAGCCTTAAATGCGAAAGTCCGCCTCCACCTTTCAGGTACGCCTTACCGTATTCTTATGGGTAGCGAATTTGAAAAGGACGATATTATCGCTTTCTATCAATTCACGGATATTGTCAAAGACCAAAAGGAATGGGATAGCAAAAATCTTGCACTCCCCGAAGAAGAAATGCAAGAGGAATGGGAAAACCCGTATTTTGGTTTTCCTCAAATGATACGTTTTGCGTTCAACCCCAACGAATCCGCAAAACGAAAATTACAAGAACTTTCAAACGGCGGTACTTCTTACAACTTCTCTGCGCTGTTTAAACCGAAATCCATTAAAAAGGCAGACGATAACAGCCACAAAAAGTTTGAAAACGAACAAGAAATCCTTGACCTGTTGGAAGTAATCGACGGTAGCAAGGAAGATAGCGAACTGTTGGGATTCCTTGACTACGATAAAATCCAAGACGGCAAAATGTGCAGACATATCGTTATTGTTTTGCCTTATTGCGCAGCTTGCGACGCGTTGGAAGAACTTATCAAAACCAACTCAACCCGTTTCAAGAACTTGAACGGTTATGAAATCATAAATATTTCGGGCGTAGATAGACCCAACGAATATAGAACCCCCGAAGAAATCAAAGCCAAAATCCAAAACTGCGAGAAAGACGGTAAAAAGACGATAACGCTTACCGTAAACAGAATGTTGACTGGTAGCACCGTGGAAGAATGGGACACAATGCTGTTCTTGAAAGACACCGCCTCTCCGCAGGAATACGACCAAGCCGTTTTCCGTCTGCAAAATCAATACGTAAAAACGTATAAGGATAAAAACGGCGATACAATCAAATACAATATGAAACCGCAAACGTTGCTTGTCGATTTTGACCCTCAACGTATGTTTGTTATGCAAGAGCAAAAATCGCAGGTGTACGTTTTGAACGTTGGCGAATCGGGCAACGCAAGAGCGCGTGAACGCTTGGAAGAAGAACTCCGCATTTCCCCGATTATTACGCTCAACAAAGATAAAATGGTACAAGTTGAGCCGACGGACATTATGCAAGCCGTCAGCCACTATTCCGCAAAAAAAGGCGTTGCCGACGAAGTGCGTGAAATCCCCGTCGATTTGGGGCTTTTGAGCATAGAAGAAATCCGTCGTGTAATTGAACGTGAAAACGAACTTGGCGACAAAGCAGGTTTGACGATAAAAGCCCACGAGGGCGAAGAAACCGATTTAGACACGGACGGCGCAGAAACAGGTGGTACTTCCACCGATAACGGCGACAATTCCGCAAACGGCAATTCGGAAGATAATACCCAAAGCGGTAGCGAGGACGAAAACGAAGATAAGAAAGACCCCGTTAAACAATTCCGCAATTATTATTCGCGTATACTGTTCTTTGCTTTCCTTACGAAAAACACGGTCGGCTCTTTGAGTGAAATCGTTGCTTGTATCGACGAACCCGAAAATGCAAGAATAGCGCACAACCTCGGCATAAGCAAAAACGTTTTGTCCGCTATGCAAAGAATGTATTGGGGCGCGTTGCAAAAATTAGACTATAAAATCCAAAATATCAATAAACTTTCCCACGATGAAAGCGTTGACCCTGTACGCCGTTGCATTGTTGCAATCAATAAGTTTGGCAAGCTCGGCGTTTCCGAAGTAATCACCCCCGACAATATCTGCAAAGATATGGTTGACTTGATTCCCGATGACGGCTTAAAAGCGATTATCGACGGAAATAATAAGATTTTGGATATAGCAAGCAAAGCGGGCGAATTTGCAATCGTCCTTTGCAAGAAGTTGAATACGCTTGGGTACGAAATCCCGTCGATAAAAGATGCTATCTGTTCTATCCCGACTTCTTCCATTGCATACGAATTTACCCGTAAAATATACGAAGTTTTGGGGCTGAACGTAGAAAATATCGCAGAGCAATTTACAGCTTACGATTTGTTGGAAGTAAAAACCGACGATGACGAAATCGACTATGAAAAGGTATGCGGAATTTTAACGCAGAAAAAGCCTTTTAACACCATTACGCTGAATGACGAAATAAGCGAAGGAGAAGAAAAAGTGAAATTTGAAGCAGTTGTGGGAAATCCCCCTTATCAAATAAGTGACGGTGGCGCGCAAGCAAGCTCGAAACCTATTTATAATTATTTTGTTGACATTTCCAAGAAGATGAACGCAACGTATGTTTCTATGATTACGCCTACTCGTTGGTTTGCTGGTGGTAAAGGGCTTGATAAGTTTAGAAATGATATGATGAGTGATATTCACCTTGAAATTCTCCACGATTATCTCAATCCCAATGAACTTTTCTCTGATACAAATATTCGTGGTGGTGTTTGTTATTTCTTGCGGAATACTACTTATGATAACACAGAAAACTTGGTTAGTGTTTATACACACGAAAATAGTCAAAGAATAAATCTTGTTCATCGCCCGATGAAAATTGACGGATTGGAAATATTTATACGTGACGGACGAGCTATAAGCATATTAAATAAAATTGAAACCCAAAGAAATGGGATAATCGCTGACTATATTTCTTCCCGTAAACCTTTTGGATTGGAGGGACATTTTATAAAAACTGAAAATTATAAGTCAACTCTTGACGATTTAAGAAATCCTATTATTTGTTACGGAAAAGGTAAAAAAGTCGGATATATTGAAAGAGATATTATCACTACCCATAGCGAATGGATTGACAAATGGAAAGTTTATACGCCAAGAGCAAATAATATTGGAACAGAATTAAACGACGATAATTTGAATACTTTTATTGGCGAGCCTAAAACAGTTTGCACCGAATCTTATCTTGCTGTTGGTGCAGAGCTTGATTTAGATGAAAAAGCTTGTTTGAATCTTGCAAAATATTTCAAAACGCGATTTGTAAGATTTTTACACAGTTTGGCAAAAGCAAGTCAAGACGCGACCTCAAAAACATTTAAGTTTGTGCCGTTGGAAGATTTTACGGAAAATTCCTCTATTGACTGGGATAAATCTATTGAAGAAATCGACCAACAACTTTACGCAAAATACAACCTAACCGAAGAAGAAATATCCTTCATCGAATCAATGATTAAACCTATGGAGTAAAAATGGATAACATATCACACAAAGCATTGCGTCTATTACAAAACTTATTTTCTTTGAAAGATATTAATAAGCTCATTCTTCCACTAAACAATGAGTACAAGCCCGAAGAAGAATATAGTTATTTTGCTACAGAAGATTATTATCCTATAATTTACGAAGAATCAGTTTCATTGGTTATAGAGATTGCTGTTTTAATGCGAAGAGAAGCCGAACAATTAGATAAATACAAAGAAAGTCTTAATGCAAAAGTAAAATATTCAAATGTAAGCAAAGATATTGAAAGTTATAAAGACATATCTTTTGTGGATACACTTTCTAAAATAGTTCACTCTGATGATATTTTACTTGAAGTGAAAGATAAAAACGGAAATATAGGTTATAGATACGAATTGGATAGAGATTGTTTTTTTACGGGCTTCGCTTTATGTAAAGGAACGGATAAAGACAAAAATCCGCAAACTATAAAAATTGATATTAAAAGGTTTTGTATCAATGTATTTATGTTTAAGGCTGATAGATGCGATATGATATAATCTTAAAATGATTTTTCATTGAGGAATCAATAAAATAACAAAGGAGAAAGAATGAATATACTTTTACTTGGCAACGGTTTTGACCTTTACCATAAGTTGCCAACGAGATATGACAACTTTTTACATACAATAGATTTTCTTGTTAAAAATTATAAACCTGAAATGAAAACTATTGCTGATATTTTTGGTGATAGCAGGTTACATAAAGAAGACTCTTTCATTGGCGAATGTTACAATACCCATAAAATAGTTTATGAAAATATCACCTTAGATGAATACGTTGTTGAACGGTTAATTAATTTATCAAAAGATAATTTGTGGTTTCGGTATCTATTAAGGATTTTTGACAATAAAGTGGGATGGATAGATTTTGAGAAGGAAATCGCCTATGTTTTAGATGCTTTTAATGCTTTTTTGAAAAAAGCCACAGTCAAAGTTCGTTTTCACGAAGTTAATAAAGAACAAACATACATAATTAAGAATTTTAATTTTTTTCTTAAAGATTATAATTCGGGTATTGTTGGTGGCCCTTCACACAGTGTAATAGATGATTTCACTAAGGAATATCCTTTAGGTTCGGGAGTAACTATTGTAAATAAAGAAAAAATTATTGACCATTTGCTTGAAGAATTAAATATAGTAGCCAAAACCTTACGATTATATTTAGAATGCTTTATTGAACCTGCTTTAATAGGGATTAAGCAGCATACTCTTACAAGATGTTCGGCAATTTCTCACATAGACAAAGCAATTAGTTTTAATTATACGAGTAGTTATGAGCAATTTTATTTAAGTTCAGAAATTTTTCATTTACATGGTGACGTAAAGAATAAAATAATTATTGGCGTCAACCCTGATTCTTCCGATGAGATAACTTCAATAGATGTATCTTTTGTGAAATTTAAAAAGTATTTTCAGCGAACCCAATATAATACAGATTTAAACTATATAAATTGGTTAAAAGAAATTAGAGAGCCTAAGCAGTTTACTTCACTTATTGTTATGGGGCACTCTCTTGACATTACTGATAAAGATATCCTTATGGAACTCTTTAATAAAATGGACGAAATTATGATTCTTTATCATAATGAACAAGCAAAAAATACGTATATATCAAATCTCATAAATATGTATGGCAAGGAAGGTCTAGATAATTTAAGAAAACAAAAAGGATTGACATTTCTTTCATTAGATATGGACTTTTCGGATCTTGTTAAAAAACGTTCCGAGTCGTCTCTTGAGGGAATTGTTAAGAGTTGGGTTACAGCAATTTAACGTAAAACTTTCAAAAAGTAGGCAGATGTCCAAGCGCATGGACATTTGCCTATTGACTTAATTTAACTCAATATATACCCTATTTAGGCGAGTGGAATTTGTTCTGCTTGCCTTTTTTGCGCCTTAAGATTGCTCACGTGGTTGTTTTTTTTAAAATTTTTCAGCATTATAAAGTAGAAGGGGTTGCAAAATGCAAAAAAAGTCAGGGATATATAGTAGAAGGTTATTTTCACTTAAAAAATTCAGCAATATAAAGTGAGTGGTTGTTTTTTAAGAAAAAAGTAAGGAATATATAATGGGAGGTTGCAAAACGAAAATTTATTCAGCAATTAAAAATAGATGGTTATTTTTTACCGAAAAAGTCAGGGATATATAGTGTAAGGACAAACAAAAATATAACCGCTTAGTGCGGTGCGGAAATCAAAAAATTGTAAGCAGGTTAAGAAAACCGCACCAAGTTGCAAATTTTCCTAATTTACCAAGCAGGTAAAGGAAAATGCAACAGGTTGCAGTTTCGACCTTTTCAAACAATCGGGAAACCCGATTTTTGCTCTACTCCCCCACTACCACACAAGGAGAAAAAATTATGTAAAAAATTTTAAAAATTTAATTAAAAACAGCTTGACTTCTTTCGCAAAAAGTGATATTCGTATTAATACGA
>JAZLBC010000001.1:0-1129 GCA_045613505.1 Christensenellaceae bacterium | reverse complement strand
TACAGCCTCACAACCAACATAAAACTGTATACGGAGAGGTGGCCAACCACTATAGACGACTCCTTGCCAACAAATTTGGACGACTATAGTTGCTAATATAACAAGCACTGGAAGCGGCCACTTTATTATTTTCCTTAAAAGTTGAAATGCACATAACTGTAGAAGAATAATAACAAATTGCCCAAAACCAAGTGTAAGCGCACCAATAGTCCCCCCTACTAATGTAGTCCATTTCAAGTGGCGATAACGCGAAACGACAATTGCCCAAAACGGAACAAAAAACGGAACGGCTGCTTCAAAAAAGACTGATCTTGCTAAAAAAAAGCTCATCCCTAAGAAAGTAAGTTGCATCAAGAAAGTGATTTTCTTTTCATTTCCCGCAAATTGTTCACTATGCCCCTTCGATAATTGGCGTAAATCTTGAATTGTAACCACTTTCCAACCTCCTTTATATAGGGTTTATTATAAAAAAAATCAAGGAATGAATTTTGTCCGTTTATATAATATGACTCAAAAAATTATTCGACGGAAACTTTATTATTATGATAAATAAATACATTAACAAATTACTTTTCAAAAACGCTTGACACTTTTCCCTTTTAATATTAATATAGTTTTTGTTGTTAATTTTGGCTGCCTAGCGCAGCTGGCTAGAGCATTCGGTTCATACCCGAAAGGTCGTGGGTTCGACTCCCTCGGCAGCCACCAACGGCCCGTTGGTCAAGTGGTTAAGACACCGCCCTTTCACGGCGGTAACACGGGTTCGAATCCCGTACGGGTCATACTAAAAGCGTAGAACGATAGAAAGATCGTTCTACGCTTTTTCTATTTTTTAAGTAATTTAATCGCCTCTTAAAAAGTACATACTTGCCTACGTCAATTATTAAATTCCCCCTAAACTTAATAATTCTTTTTTTGTTAGCATCTGTCGATTATGATAGATAAAGGAGGTTAAAAAAGTATGGTCAACGATTTTCGTACATTATCCGCATTAACAGCCCTTAGTGCATTACTTGTTTTATTAGGATTTTATTTAACGAATTTACCAATAATCGCCCAAGTAGTCTTATTATTCGCCGGTGTGGCAACCGGTATTTACACATTGATCGGTATTATCCGCTTGTTAATA